>JACMLB010000347.1 GCA_014379805.1 Rhodospirillales bacterium
GCATTCGATGGGGCTGGGCCGGGTGGCGGCTTCAAGGCTGCCATAGCGGGCGATGATGGCTGCGCGCTCGCCGTCCAGTTTGCCGGCCAGGGCGTGGCGGGTGCGTGCCGTGCGAATCATGGCGCCGGGATCGTCGGCCTCTTCGCGCAGGCGCAGGGAATCCACCAGGGAATCGGCCTCTTCCTTGCGCTTGGCCAGTTCCTCCAGGCCTTGTTTGTAGCCGCCCCATTCCTTGCCGCATAGGGTGATGGCGCGGGCCAGCGCCTCGTCCTGCACGTCCTCGTCGTCGGAAGCGTAAAGGGCGATGATGCCGTCCAGCCGGTCCAGGGCCTTCTCGCGCAAATCCTCGCCGGTGGTCATCAAGTCCAGTAGGTTCATGCCGCCCTCGTCAATTCACGGTTGACAGTGGGAAGGCAGCGGCTTGTTGTCAACTCAAAACGAATTTGCACGCGGCCTGGAGGCCCCTCAACACCTCGTGATAAGCTGGCGGCATGACCGTGCGCGACCCTATGGTAACTGGCAGATGGAAACGGCTGGGGCTGCAGGCCTTCGGCTGCCTCTGCGTGGGCTTGGGGTGCATGGGCGCGGTGATGCCGGTGCTGCCGACCACGCCGTTCCTGTTGCTTGCCTTATGGGCCTTCGCTCGCAGTTCCCCGCGCTTCCATGACTGGCTGTTGAACCATCCGAAACTAGGACCGTTCATTGCCGATTGGGAGCGTGACAGGGTCATCCCGCTTCGGGCCAAGGTGTTGGCCTGCACCGGCATGGGCGTCTCGTTAATCTGGGTGATCGGGTTTTCCGCGGCACCGTGGCCGGCCATCCTGACCATGGTGGCAGTGATGGCCTATGGCGCGTGGTTCATCCTGACACACCCCAGCCGGCGCCCATGACCCAACACCGTGACAGCCCCTGGCGGCGCGGCCGATGCCATGCGCTGTGGCTGCATCAGCGGGGATGTTGTTTCCATTGCGGCTGCGCCATGCCCGATCCACTGGCGCAACGCCCGCGCCACCGCCTGCGCGTCGGGACGTCCGCCACCATTGATCATGTGCTGCCGCGCACCCTGAGCGGCATGGAAGCGTGGCTGAACGAGGTCGCCGCCTGTCGGGCCTGCAACACCGCCAAAGCCGACCGGCTGCCGTTGGCGGTGGAATTGTGGCGGCTGGCGTGGCTCAAGGGCGAGGCGTTGTTGCCCCACGCCCTTGAGCCCGACGCAGTGCTGACTCTGTTACGTCAGCAGGAAGTCGCTGGCGCTGAGCGAGGGATGGTTGGCCAGGGTGACCATGACGTTCTCACCACCGGGGCCGTTGCCGTCGGTGTCGAACGAGACCACGCCGGTGGAGCGGTCATACAGGAAGGTCCACTGGTTGCTGGTGGGCTCGCCGGTGGTGAAGCGTGACGGGTCCAGTGGTCCGGCGCTGAAACCGCTGACTGGCGTCGAGTGCAGATCCACCAGCAGTTTGTCGATTCCGTTCTGGAAGTCGGTAATGGACGAGCCCCACCAATCCCAGCTGTTCATGACAAAGGTGTCTGGGCCGCCATTGCCGGTCAGCCGATTGGCGCCGCCGATGCCGTTGATGGTATTGGCATTGTCGTTACCGATCAGCACGTCGGCATGGTCCGGCGTGCCGATGACGAAGCCGGCGCTGGTGATGGTGTCATGCCCACCAAACCCGTCGGTGGCGGTTCCCGCCCCTAAATTGACCGTAACCGCGGCAGGATCGTTGAAATAGCTGATCGTGTCGTTACCGGGGCCGCCGTCCAGCACATCGTTGCCGCGCCCGCCCATCAAGGTGTCGTCGCCCTCGCGTCCGAACAGCCGGTCATTGCCGTCGCCGCCGCTCAGGGTGTTCGTATTGGCATTGCCCGATAACGTGTCGCCATGGGACGAGCCCTGGGCCAGTCCAATGCTGAGAATGCGGTCGGTGGCGCCAAAGCCGTCCTGAGCGGTGCCGGCGGCCAAATCCACCGACACTCCGGCAGGTGAATCCCCATAGGATACTGTGTCGCTGCCGGGGCCCCCGTCCAAAGTGTCGTTGCCGCCCCGCCCCATCAGGAAATCATCGCCCAAGCCGCCTTGCAGCGTGTTCACATTGTTATTGCCCGACAGGCCGTCGCCGAAATTGGAACCCACCACAAGGCCGATGCTGACCAGGGTATCGGCCCCGCCGGTTCCCTTCCCCACTGAATTGCTGATCAAGTCCAGCTGCACCGACCCGCCCAGCTGCGAGTAATCCGCCGTATCGCTGCCGTCACCGCCGTCGAGCGTGTCCGAGCCGGCACTGCCAAACAGGGTGTCATCGCCGCTTAGACCGGAAATTTGGTCATTGCCCGCCGTCCCGCGCAAGGTATTCGCGCCGTTGGTTCCCGTGATGATTGCCATGGTGAATGCCCCTAAAAACAAATGCTGTCATGGGGGCAACGGCTAGGGCTGGAGAACGTTCAGGGCTGCGGAGGGCCGTACGGTTTCTGGGGAGCCACCATAGAAAAAGGGGCGGACCCGGCATGGTCCGCCCCTTCTTTGTCTTGGTGATCCGGGTGGGGGTCGAACCCACGGCCATTCGATTAAAAGTCGAATGCTCTACCACTGAGCTACCGGATCGTATTTTCGAAATGGGGGCACACCATAGGGAGACGATGCCCCCGGGTCAACCCCTGTATTTTGCTATTGGCGAACATCCGCGGCGACGCGCATGCGGACGATCTTGTCGGGCTTGGAAACGATGCCGTTATCGGCCTCGGAGCCCTTGGTGATCTTGTCCACGTGCTCCATGCCCTCGGCTACGCGGCCCCAGATGGTGTACTTGTTGTCCAAACTGGGCGTGGTGCCCAGCATGATGAAGAACTGGGAATCAGCGCTGATGGGCGAGCTGGAGCGCGCCATGCCGACGACGCCGCGGGTGAAGTGCTCGCCCGAGAATTCGGCACTCAGCTTTACGCCGGAACCGCCGGTGCCGGTGCCGGTCGGGTCGCCGCCCTGGGCCATGAAGCCGGGGATGACGCGGTGGAACACAGTGCCGTCATAAAAGCCCTTGCGCACCAATTCCTTAATGCGGGCCACATGCTGAGGCGCCAGATCGGGACGCATCTCGATGACAACCCGGCCCCACGGCAAGTCCAGAAACAGGGTGTTCTCAGGATCGGCCGCAATGGCGGGACGGCCCAACAGCAACATCACAGCGGCCAGCGCAATAGCCAGCCCTTTGAACAGCTTCATGCTCGTTCCCCCAATCCTCATTAATCAGCGACGTCGGCAGCCACTTGCAGGCGGACAATGGCATCGGGGTCCGTGACCGAACCATTGTTGGAACCGCCCTTCTTGATGCCGTCCACCAGATCCATACCCTCGACGACCTTACCCCAGACGGAATACTGGCGATTGAGGTGAGGCGCATTGGCGAACACGATAAAGAACTGGGAATCGCCGGAATCCGGGCTGGCGGCGCGCGCCATGGAGCAGGTGCCGCGCACGTGCTTTTCGTCGCTGAATTCCGCCTTCAGTTTCTTGCCCGAGCCGCCGGTGCCGGTGCCCTGGGGGCAGCCGGTCTGGGCCATGAACCCCGGAATGACGCGGTGGAACTTCAGCCCGTCATAATAGCCTTCGCGCACCAATTCCTTGATACGGGCCACATGGTTGGGGGCCAAATCGGGGCGCAGTTCGATGACCACGCGCCCATCCTTCAGGTCCAAAAATAAAGTATTTTCGCGGTCCACCGCAAGCTCTCCCACAAAGGCGACGCGTCAGCGCCGGTCTAATTTTTCATCC
>JACMLB010000044.1 GCA_014379805.1 Rhodospirillales bacterium
GACCCGAATAGGTGCGAAACAGCCACGGCTTCTCGCGGGGGGAAACTGGGGTGTTGGTCGTCATATTGGGTCACCCTCTCAAAAGGCGCGTTGCGACATGATCCTTACCGGTTGATCGGGGTCTTACGACCTAAAATTTCTCGACATCCGGCCTTCACGAAACAAACTATCATTTTGTGCATTGCGAAGAAAGCCGCAAAACGCTACAACGCGAAGGTCGGTTGACGGCCTAAGGGCGAGCCGGCCACGCATGGTGGGAATCTCGTCATTCCCCCCGATATCAAACAGGTTGGTTTTCGGAAACGAGGAGTTACCGGGATGAGCGAAGCGGCAAAGATGGCCGACCTCCAGCCAGGTCAGGTGATCAAGGACCTCTATGAGGTCGGTGAGATTCCGCCCCTGGGCCACGTGCCGAAACAGATGTACGCCTGGTGCATCCGCAAGGAGCGTCACGGCGATCCCGACACCGCCATGCTGGTCGAGGTGGTGGACACCCCCGAGATCGATCCGCATGAAGTGCTGGTCATGGTCATGGCGGCGGGCGTCAACTACAACGGCGTGTGGGCGGCCCTGGGCAAGCCCATCTCGCCCTTCGACTACCACAAGGCCGCCTACCACATCGCCGGTTCCGACGCCTCGGGCATCGTGTGGAAAGTGGGCGCCAAGGTAAAGCGCTGGAAAGTCGGCGACGAGATCGTGGTTCACTGCAACCAGACCGACGGCGACGACGAAGAGTGCAACGGCGGCGACCCCATGAATTCGCCGACCCAGCGCATCTGGGGCTATGAGACCCCCGACGGCTCGTTCGCCCAGTTCACCCGGGTTCAGGCCCAGCAACTCATGCATCGCCCCAAGCATCTCAGCTGGGAAGAAAGCGCCTGCTATACCCTGACGCTGGCCACCGCCTATCGCATGCTGTTCGGCCATCGTCCGCACGTGCTGCGTCCCGGCCATAACGTGTTGGTCTGGGGTGCCGCTGGCGGCTTGGGCTCCATGGCCATCCAGCTGATCGCCGTGTCGGGCGCCAATCCCATCGGCGTCATCTCGGAAGAAGACAAGCGCGACTTCGTGCTGGGCCTGGGTGCCAAGGGCGTCATCAACCGCAAGGACTTCGACTGCTGGGGCCAGCTGCCCGACGTGGACGGCGACCAGGGCGCATTCGCCGCCTACATGAAGAAGGTGCGCGAGTTCGGCAAGGCCATCTGGGACGTGACCGGCAAGGGCAACGACGTGGATTTCGTGTTCGAACATCCCGGCGAAGCCACCTTCCCGGTGTCATGCAACGTGGTCAAGCGCGGTGGCATGGTCGTGTTCTGCGCCGGCACCACCGGCTTCAACCTGACCTTCGACGCCCGCTTCGTGTGGATGCGCCAGAAGCGCATCCAGGGCAGCCACTTCGCCAACCTGCTGCAGGCCTCTCAGGCCAACCAGCTGGTGATCGAACGCCGCATCGACCCGTGTATGTCGGAATGCTTCGGCTGGGATGAAATCCCCGCCGCGCATATGAAGATGCTGAAGAACCAGCACAAGCCCGGCAACATGGCCGTGCTGGTCCAGGCGTTCAAGCCCGGCCGCTACACCCTCGAAGACTGCATCGAGGGCGAATAAGCCCATAAGACCAAGCCCTCTCCCGCCCGCCGGCTTTGCCGGCAATCAAATAATGCCGTGCTCCGCACGGGCGGGAGAGGGTGAATTTTTGAGCCGAGGACCGCCCCATGACTTCCGTGCTGCTGCCCGATCTGCTCGCCACCTGCGCCACCGCGCTCGAAACCCTGCGCGGCCTGCATGGCGCGGCCAAGGATTCGGTAACCGCCCTGGTCTCCAAGGACGGCAAGATCGACGCCGCCCTGTTCGAGGCCAATCAGGAAGCCGCCCACGGCTATGCCTGGCTGACC
>JACMLB010000348.1 GCA_014379805.1 Rhodospirillales bacterium
GGACGAAAAATCGCCGGTGCCCTGGGGGTGGCGGACATTGCCCAGCACCTTGCCACCGGCCTTGGTGACGGCGGCGGCGGTGTCGCGCTCCAGCGCATGGCCGAAGGCATAGTCGGCGGTCAGGAAGTACCATGGGCCCTGATCGGCCAGCGGCAGGCCGGTGCCCACGGCCAGACCATAGGTGTCATAGGTCCAGTGGATGCCCACGGGCGAGCAGAACTTGCCGGTGAAGTCGGACGAACCGCCGGTGGAGGCGATGACCAGACGGTTCTTCTGGCGGCCGATTTCCTGCACCGCCAGCAGCACCGACGAGGTGGGGATATCGACGATGGTGTCGACCTTGTCCTGGTCGATCCAGCGGTTGACCAAGGCAGCGCCAACGTCGGGCTTGTTCTGGTGGTCACCGGCAACCACTTCGACCGGCTTGCCCAACACCTTGCCGCCGAAATCCTCGACCGCCATCTTGGCGGCAATGACCGAACCGGGGCCAGCCATGTCCACATAGATGCCGGACTGGTCGTTCAGCACGCCGATCTTGACCACGCCATCGGAGACGGCATCCGCCGCCATCACGGGAGAGGCCAGGGCAACCGAGACCGCACCTGCCACCAGGAACCGCTTCACGCTCATCATTTCGACACTCCAGGCACCACGAAAGTTGTTGGTTCAAGGGATGCCATTTCACACATCTCGGCGTCAATACATTTTACATATAACAACTTTCATGTGTGTTATGTGCAGTGCGAAAGGGGCGCCATGGGCGCCCCTGCGTATTCCAATCAGCCGTCGGCGTTGATCTTGGCGACGATCTTGCCCAACACCTCATCGGCGACCTCATTATCCACCTGACAGGTACCGGCCTTTTCGTGACCACCGCCGCCATATTCCAGGCACAGCGCGCCCACATTGGTCTTCGAGCCGCGATCGACGATGGAGCGGCCGATGGCATAAACCGTCTTCAGCTTCTTGAGGCCCCACATCTGGTGGATGGAGATGTTGCACTCGGGGTGCATGGCGTAAATCATGAAGCGGTTACCGGCGTAGATGGTCTCTTCCTCACGCAGATCCAGCACCACCAGATTTTTGTACACGGTAGAGCGGCGTTTGACCTGATCCTTGAACAGCTCTTCATGGGCGAAGTAAAGGTCGGTGCGTTCCTTCACATCTTCGAGCGCAAGGATCTCTTCGATGGAATGATTCCGGCAATAGTCGATGAGGTTCATCATCAGTTGGTAATTGGAAATACGGAACTCGCGGAAACGGCCCAGGCCGGTGCGGGCGTCCATGATGTAGTTCAGCAGAGTCCAGCCGGTGGGCGACAGGATGTCATCCAGCGAGTAGCGGGCGGAATCGGCCTTGTCCACCTCTTCCATCATTTTGTCCCACGCCGCCGGGAAACGCACGGCGCCGCCGTAATAGTCATAGACCACACGGGCCGCCGACGGCGCGTCGGGGTGAATGATGTGATTGTCCTTCTTGCCGACGCGGATGGTTTCCGACAGATGGTGGTCGAAAGCGATGTTCACGCCGTCCACATAGGGCAGGTTGGTGGTGATGTCGTTCGGCCCGATCTCCACCACGCCGTCCTGCATGTCCTTGGGATGCACGAACTTAATCTCGTCGATGATATCAAGCTGCTTGAGAAGCACCGCACACACCAGACCATCGAAATCGCTGCGCGTCACCAAACGGAACTTATTACCCTCGGACATCGAAACTCTCCTACCCAACCTTAAAAGGAGCTTAGCCCACCCATTGAAATGGGACAACGCCTGCCGGGGAGCCCTCGGTTGTTTCCCTTGCCCTCAGGGTGCGATACACAGGGGGTCACAGATTGCCGGTGAGTTCGATCATGCGCGTAGCCCCTCCGTTGTTCCTGCTGTTGGCCGGCCTGGTTTCGGCCTGCGCCGTTGAACCATTCGTGGATTTGGGCACCGCCGTGACCGTGCAGAAAACCGCGCCGGCCTCCACTCTCGGCGGCATCATCTACATCTGCCATAGCGACGACACGCCATGGAACCAGGTCACCACCCTGGCCGAGGAACAATGCGGCACCCACGGGCTTAAGCCGCTCCTGATGGAAACCCAGCGCTGGCAATGCCGAGCCACCAGCCCGAACCGAACCCGGTTCAGCTGCGTCGACCCCAACATGCGCAATGCCGACGGCAGCTATGTGAGCCCGTTCGACCGCACGGCGGTTGCGGCATGGGAAAAGCGAACCGGCAAGAAGGCGCCGGCCTATGGCGCCACCCGTGGCCCCGTGGTGTCGCCGCCCGAGCCTACAACGGTGCCGCCCGAATCCGTGCCCGGCCCCGCGGCCCCGCCACCGGCGCCCATTTCCGCAGTGCAGCCCCTGACCCCCGCCGACATCGCCGGCAAGCCAGCCATCCCGGTCCAGCAGCCGTTCCAGACCCAGGCTCCGCCGTTGCCGGCGCCGGCACCCCTGGCGCCTTCCAGCTTTACCCTGGAACCCGGCAGTTGGGGACACCACTTCGAACAGTGACTATGACCAAAGGTTGTCACTGCGCGCGATATAACCTTAATTGTATACTACGACACGGATAGCCCGCACTGTTGAGCGTGGCACCGCCGGCACACCCGTCGGCGATGCCCGATCAACCTTGAGGGGGGATTACATGTCTACGCGTACAATGTTCCTCGCCGTGGCGGCGGCTGCGCTGCTGCTTGCCGGGCAACCGGCTGCGGCCCAGGCGCCCAACCCGGCAATGACCCAGCCTGACCTGGTGAATTGGCAACTTTTCATCACACTGAACAAGAATTCCAAGGCTACTCCCGCCGCCCTGGAATGGGAAACCTGGATCGACGATCTGGGCAATTTCCCGGCCTCGCCCGATCCCAAGACGCCGCCCACTTGGCCGAGCGCAGGCAAAGTCAAGGTGGGCAATAAACGCCTTTTGACCGCGCATACGGTGACGGGCGCCCCGCGCGCGGTGGATGAACGGCCAGCTGGCGACAGCAGCGAGGAAACTCACCGCAACAAAATCGCCTTCGACTACATCGTCGCCAACAAGATGTGGTACCGCGAGGGCTTGGCCGATGTTGTCAAATCCGGCACGTTAATCCAGTACCCGCAGAACGCTATCGAGATGAAGGCCAATTGGGCGCCCATGGACGGCAATCCCAAGTACAAGGCGGGCGCTCGCTACACCCTGAACAACAAGCCGTTCACCGGCCGTGTCGATTCCGACGAGAACGGCAACGCCATCGGCCTTGTGGCCATGCATATCATGGCCAAGCAGGTACCGCTGTGGACCTGGGGCACCTTCGAATATGTGGATAATCCCGGTCGCTGCGACTTCATCGGCTGTAAGGACAGCTTCGGCGCCAAGACCTCGTATGTGGCCCCGGCAGCCGCCACCGGCGGGTTTTATTCGGCCTGCCAACCGACGCCCGCGCTGAAGGCGCTGTTCAAGACGTTGGGCGGCACCGACACCACCTTCATCAACTCTTATTGTCTCAAGGGATCGCAGCCCGACTACGTTGCTGCCGACGGCATGCCGTCGCTGCTGGGAAATTCGGTGACCGAGAAGGGCTTCGTGCAAAGCTCATCCTGCATCACCTGTCATGCCCGCGCTTCCGCGGCGTCCGACGGCTCGAACCCGAGCGGCTTTGGCGCGAAGCCTGGGGTGACGCCACCTGTCAGCTACAATGGCGCCCCCGACCCGACCTGGTTCTACAACACCGCCACACTAAACCCCGACGAGTTGTGGCAGTGGGAACAGACCGGAAAGATTCCGCCGGCGGCCATCAAACTGCTGCCGCTGGACTTCTCGTGGGGCCCTCCCTTCTGCGCCAACTCGGTCGACCCGACCGTGCCGCGTAGCCCCTGCACGCCTCAAAAGGCGAAGTAAATGAAGAAGCCCGCCGGATCGCTCCGGCGGGCTTTTCTCTTTCGCGGTCGAAGACCGGAGCAGCTTAGCTCCGGCGCTCCAACAGCTTTTCCTTGATGCTGCCGATGGCCTTGGCGGGATTGAGTCCCTTGGGGCAGGTCTTCGTGCAGTTCATGATGGTGTGGCAGCGATACAGCTTGAACGGGTCTTCGAGAGCGTCCAGACGCTCGCCGGTGAACTCGTCGCGGCTATCGTGGATCCAGCGCGCCGCTTGCAACAGCACGGCCGGGCCAAGGTAACGATCGCTGTTCCACCAATAGCTCGGGCAGCTGGTCTGGCAGCAGAAGCACAGGATGCACTCCCACAGGCCGTCGAGCTTCTCGCGCTCGGCCGGCGACTGCAGCCGCTCGCCATCGGGCGGGGTCGGCGACTGGGTCTGCATCCACGGCTTCACCGACGCCAGCTGGGCGTAAGGAACGGTGAGGTCGGGGATCAGATCCTTGACCACCGGCATGTGCGGCAGCGGATAGATGGCGGCGTCGCCCTTGATGTCCTCGATGGGCTTCAAGCAGGCGAGCGTATTGGTGCCATCGATGTTCATGGCGCACGAACCGCAAATGCCTTCACGGCACGAGCGGCGGAAGGTCAAGGTCGAGTCGA
>JACMLB010000349.1 GCA_014379805.1 Rhodospirillales bacterium
ACCGTTCTGGAAGCCGGTGATGCCGCCGCCGGCGGTGTAGAAGTCACTGGCCGAACGGGTGCGCTTGGACGCCCAGAAGGTGATGCCCAAGGTGCCTATGACGAAGACGATGAACATGGCGATGGCCATGTAATTGGTCTGGGCCTTCTGGACGACGCCGTCGATGGCACCGCCGGCGGCGAAGGCCTGGGCCGGGATCAGGGCCGCGAGGGCGAGCAGAGAGAGGCGGCTCATCGTGCGGTTTCCTCGATCAGGACGCGGTTCAGGGCGTCGAATTCGCTATTGGCGCGGCGCACATAGATGCCGGTCATGACGAAGGCGAAGGCCTGGATGACGAAGCCGGCCAACAGGCCGACGCACCAAGTCATGCCCTCGGACAAGGGCGACGAGAAGGTGGCGGGAGCCATGGTCGCCATGAAGACGAAGCTGGCGTAAACACCAAGCACGATGGCCGAGAGCAGCAGGGCGAAGCGATTGCGCTTCTTCATCAGCTCCGCGTATTTCGGGTGGGCGACCACCCGGTCATAGGTCTGATCGTGCATTGGTGCGTTTCCCCCTTCGATCTTGTGCAAATGCATATTTTGCAAGCGCCAATACCCCATGCCGAGTAGGGATAAAAGAAAAATTAAATTAGCGGCGGGGGAAGGTGAGATGGCAGTTTTGCGCCGTTTTTCCACGAGGAAAAGCATCAGGCAGAAATATTCGTGCCGATTGTTGCGCTGCGATAGACGCTGTTCTGCCCTGGCCCTATAGCCTAAATCCTTAGGGCGAGAATAGACCGCCGCTGCAGCTGCCGTGAACTGTCACGACACGTACAAGGCTCCATTGATATTGCAGTGCAGCATGCCATTGGCGAGTATTCATGCGCAGCGGTCCGCCGCTTTCCCATGGCGCCGCCGCAACCCGCAGGCGGGGGAATCGCCCACCCGATAGGGTTGGTGGCGCGGCGCGTTTGCCAACGCTACTGTGCTGGGATGAAATGGATCGTCGCCCTACTTGCTTTGGTTGCAGCCCCGGCCTGGGCCGGTGACTGGCCCAATGCCCTCACCACCACCAGCGAAACCCGCCTGGGCGCCCATGCCGAGCTGACCCGGATAGTCCTCGACGTCACCCAGATCACCGAGTTCCGCACCCTGGTGACCGAGCAAGGCCGCCGCATCCTGGTGGGCATCCCGTCCGTGGATTGGGAAACCAACCGCCACCGCCTGAAAGCTTTCGGCCTGATCGCCCGCTTCGACTTCATGCGGCGCGGGCTGAAACGCGGTCTGCTGGTGATTCACACCACCGAACCTGTCCGAGTCGAACACCAATTCACCCTGCCGCCGAACGCTGCCCATAACAAAGGCAACCGGTTGGTGCTGGATTTGGTGAAGGCCGGAGCGGGGAAAGTGGCCATGCCGAAAAGCAGAACAGGCCGCCACCCTTAGGGCGACGGCCTGTTTCCGTAAGTCCCAGCCAAGCTTAGCCCTTGGTCGGAACCATCAGGGTGGCTTCGCCGTCCAGCACGACCTTGTCGGCCACCGTGCAGGTGGTCTTGAAGGTGGCGAACTTCTTTTCCGGGTTCAGGGCGGTGACCTCGACGCGGGCCATCACGGTGTCGCCGATCTTCACCGGCGCCTTGAACTTCAGCAGCTGCGAGACATAGATGCAGCCCGGGCCAGGCAACTTGGTGCCGAACACGGTGGAGATGAAGGCGGCCGACAGCATGCCATGGGCGATGCGGCCCTTGAACATGGTGGTCTTGGCCCATTCTTCGTTGAGATGCACCGGGTTGGTGTCGCCCGACACGCCGGCGAAGGCCGCGATGTCGGCCTCGGTCACGGTCTTGCCGAAGACGGCCGACTGGCCGACGGAGAGCTCTTCGAAATAATAGCCGTTCAGGGACTCGCCGCTCATTCCACGCTCCTTTGGTGGGTTGACCGCATCGCGCGACGCGAAGTGTGCAGCGCAGTATAGACAGCCGCCGGTCGTCCCACAACCCGACCCGGACCGATTACACGGTGTTGCAACATGCTCTCCGCTATGGCCGAATGGCGGCCCCAATTCGGGAGGTTTCTGTGCCCATCCGTTTGCTTGCCCTTGGCCTACTGGTCATAGTCTCCGCCTGCGCTGCATCATCCGTACCGTGGCAGAACCCCGATGTGCCCAAGGAGCAGTGGAGCCGAGACTGGAGTTCCTGCCGCCGCTGGGCCGAATCCCAAGCGGGTTTCCGCGAAGACGACTCCTCGTCCAGCCAGTTCCGCGAATACGACCGCGCCCGCGCCAAAAGCCAGATCAGCGGCTATGCCAATCTATGCATGTCCGATCGTGGCTATTTCCCCGCCGCCAAAAAGTGAGCCCGTCCATGCGCCGTATGCTGATCATTGCCCTGCTGGCC
>JACMLB010000350.1 GCA_014379805.1 Rhodospirillales bacterium
GCGTCCGGCTTGATGATCGAGAGGGTGCGTTCGGTAGCCATGTTGATCGAATCCTTTTCGGCGGTTGAGCGCGCCGCAGCCATCCTTCCCATCGGATCCAAGGCGGGCGCGCACGATTGACCCCGGTCCGGCCGGCGGTCCAGGGGCCGGCGGTTTATACATTTATCCCCCGCGAAGGGCAACGGAGTCGTGAAGCCGACCTCAAGAGGTGGCGCGCGGGCGACAGCCGTGCTATTCCCACCCCCGCCATGCTCCATATCAATGACCTCATCTTCCGCTTCGGCGGCCGTTCCATCTTCGACCTTGCCACCGTTCACGTGCCTGCCGGCGCGCGCGTGGGTCTGGTCGGTCGCAACGGCACCGGAAAATCCACCCTGTTCAAGCTGCTCCAGGGCGAATATGCCCCCGACGGCGGCGACATCAACATCCGTCCGCGCTCGCGCATCGGCTGCCTGCCGCAGGATGCGCCCGACGGCCCCACCGCCCTGATCGACTATGTGCTGGCGTGCGACCAAGAGCGCGCCGCCTTGTTCGACGAGGCCGACGATTGCCACGATGCCCACCGCATCGCCGAAATCCACGAACGCCTGAACGCCATCGACGCCCATTCGGCGCCGTCGCGCGGCGCCACCATCCTGGCCGGCCTGGGCTTTGACGCCGAACAGCAATTGCGTCCGCTGTCGTCGTTCTCGGGCGGCTGGCGCATGCGCGTGGCCCTGGCGGGCGTGCTGTTCGCGCGGCCCGATCTGCTGCTGCTGGACGAACCCACCAACCATCTGGATCTGGAAGCCACGCTGTGGCTGCAATCCTATCTGGCCAGCAATACCGGCACCCTGATCGTCATCAGCCATGACCGCGAATTGCTGAACGACGTGTGCACGCGCATCGTCCATCTGGAGGCCACCAAGCTGGTGGCCTATACCGGCAATTACGACGATTTCGTCCGTATCCGCCGCGAGAAGATGGAGCTGGCCACCAAAGCCAACGCCAAGCAGGCCGACGAACGCAAGAAGATCCAGGCCTTCATCGACCGCTTCAAGGCCAAGGCGTCCAAGGCCGCCCAGGCGCAAAGCCGCGTCAAGATGCTGGAACGCATGGGGCCGCCAATCGCCGTGGTCGACGACCGCACGGTAAGCTTCGACTTCCCCAACCCCGAGCAATTGGCCCCGCCCATCATCTCGGTGGAAGGCGGCATCGCCGGTTATGACGGCAAGGCCATTCTGCGCGACCTCAATATCCGCGTGGACATGGACGACCGCATCGCCCTGTTGGGTGCCAACGGCAACGGCAAATCCACCCTGTCCAAAATCCTGTCGGGCCGCATGGATCTGATGGAAGGCCGGCTGAATTGCTCGGGCAAGCTGAAAATCGGCTATTTCGCCCAGCACCAGACCGATGAGCTGACCGCCGGGCGCACGCCGTTTGACCACATGGCCGAACTGATGCGCGACGCGCCGCCGTCCAAGGTGCGTGCCCAGCTGGGCCGCTTCGGCTTTGGTCAGGACCGTGCCGACGTGAACGTTGAAAAACTGTCGGGCGGCGAGAAGGCCCGGTTGCTGTTCGCACTCATGAGCCGCGATGCGCCCCATCTGATGATCCTGGACGAACCGACCAACCATCTGGACATCGACTCCCGCGAAGCTCTGGTCAACGCGCTGAACGCCTATGAGGGCGCCGTGGTGCTGGTCAGCCATGACCCCCATTTGGTGGAACTGGTGGCCGACCGCCTGTGGCTGGTGGGCGACGGCAAGGTGGTCAATTACGACGGCGATTTAAACGATTACCGCAAGCTGCTGATGGACAAGGCGCGCGAAGCCCGCCGTGGCGGCGGCAAGGGCGGCGACAAGGTCGAAAAGGGCCCGCGCAGCAAGGAAGACCGCAAAGCCGCCGCAGCCAACCGCGCTCAGCTGGCCCCCCTGCGCAAGAAGGTGTCCGACGCCGAGAAGGCGCTGGAACGGCTTCAAATGACCAAATCCATGGTCGATGCCCGGCTGGCCGACCCCAAGCTGTATCAGGAACCCGCCGACAAGGTGACCGCCCTGCAGAAAGAACGCGGCGACGTGGACAAGGCCATCGCCGAGATGGAGGCCATCTGGATGGGCGCCAATGACGAGTTGGAGCAAGCCCAGGCGTAACGCCTATTACGCTTGCGAAAAAGAGACATCCCGCTAGGGTGGTACCAATTAGGTCCAGCCGAGTGAGTTTCGTGAGCGACAGCATCCATCGTCCGTGGCGCAATGCCGCCGGCAACCCACGGCAGAAATTGCGGATATTGGTGGCGTTCGTGGCGGTCCTGGCCATGCTCGCCACCACCGCGTTTCTGACCTATGCCCGTGAAAACGCCCTGGACGAATCGCGCGCCCGCACCACGGACGCCACCCGCCTGATGGAAGAACACATCGTCCGCATGTTCCGGACGTCGGACTTCATCGTTGGCCGGGCGGCTGGCCTGGGACGCATGTGGCCCATGGAACGGCTTGCCACCGATGATTGGGCGTGGCGCGAACTGCTTGCCTTAAGCCAGGGATTGCCAGAACCCGGCACCCTGTGGATCGTCGATGCCTTGGGCACCGTCCGCCTGGGCACGCTTCAATTTCCTGCCACCCCCACCAGCGTTGCCGACCGCCGCTATTTCCATGCCCATCGCAACGGACGGCGCGACATCGTCATCGGGCCGCTGCTGACCACCAAATCCAGCGACCGGTTCGCCTTCCACCTCAGCCGCCGGATCGAAGACCCCCAAGGCACCTTCCTGGGGGTGGCCGCCGCCGGCTTCAACGCCGCCACCTTCACCAATTTCTACCAGACCTTGCCACTGGGGAAGATGGCGAGCGTCAGCGTTCTCGACCCGGACGGTTACGTCATCCTGCACCAGCCCGACCACGATCTGTGGGCCGGGAGCCTGGTCACCGGCGGGCCGTTGATGGAGCACCTGAAGCAAGGCGATGCTTCAGGCGTGCTGATCGGCCCCTCGCCCTTGGACAACGTGGAGCGTCTGGCGTCCTATCGCCTGATTTCGGAATTCGGCGTTGTGGTGGTGGTGGCCGAAGCCCTGGACGACGTGCTGGCGCCCTGGTGGCGTGCGGTGTGGATCGCCGCCGGGGTGGGCAGCCTGCTGACCCTGCTGCTGGGCGCCCTGGTGCGGATGACCTTCGCCGGCATGGCACGCGAGGAAGCGCTGTTGCGCGGGCTGGAAGAAACCGTGCGCGAACGCACCGAGGAAGCCCAC
>JACMLB010000351.1 GCA_014379805.1 Rhodospirillales bacterium
ACCGGGTCTTCACGTCATACGACAACATCGTGGACCACTGTTGCTACGCCTGGAACAAGCTTGTCGATCAGCCTTGGACCATCATGTCCATCGGGCTGCGCCAATGGGCGCATGGGTGAGGATCAATGGGACTTGGTATTACGCATAATTCACCACGAAGGAAGAGAAGGGCATGAAGCCAGCCCGTCTGTGAGGTCGCTTCGCTTCCCTCGTTCCTTCGTGGTGAAAACCTTTGACTGAGCGCGTCGGATGGCTGGGCAGTCCGCAAGATTGCCTTTATCGAGCGTCGTCGCGACGGCAAGCATCAACCCACATAAGATGCGCAAAGAAAATATGTTTAGCCCGCCACTATTACTAAACGCAAGCACAGGACCAGCATTAGGAATGCTGCTCAATTACCTCAGGAGATCACGTTGATTTATTTAACAGCCACCGCATCATTAGACGGGTCGATAACAGCCAGCTTTAGCTCCAGCGACGCGTTTGTGCTCGCCAGCTTGCTCCTGAGCGTAAGCAGGTGTCGCCGCCGTAAAGAGCCAAAGGACTGCGAGATGGTAATCTCCTCCCCCTCCTCTGCCATCCACCAACAGCAGGGTGACGTGCAGACGCGACATTAATATTTTGTGGGGCTACCAATGGGGAGCGCGAGGGGACGCGTCCCCTCGCCCCCTTAACTTACTGCCCACCCTCGGGGCCCCGTTCGGCGTGCCGGGCATACCGCATGTCCTCGTCCATGATGTGACGGGTCAGCCAGTTGGCAAGGAACTCGCGGATTTCGTCGCCGATGGCGTGGGTGCCGTCCACGAAGCGGGCGCGGATGGTTTTCAGCTCACCGGTCAAGCGGCGGTGGATGGCGCGGTGGGCGGCCAGATGGGGATAGCCCATCACCTCAAGGTATCCTTCCTCGCGGCTGAAATGGGCTGCGGCGTAGCCGACCAATTCGTCCAGCACCAGTTCCAGCACCGTGCGGTCGTCGCGGTTGCTGTCCAGGGCCAGATGGTTGATCAGGCCGACCAGCATCTTGTGGTCGCGGTCCAGCACCTCGTTGCCGACGCTCATGGCGGGGGTCCACTGGATCAGCGGGGTCTTGCTGCGTTCGGCCATGACCGCCTCGAAGGCGTCGGCCACGTCGGGGTCGAAATGGGCGCCGGCCTGCTCACGCACGAAGCCGATGGCCTTTTCCTCGGTCCAGGCGGCCTTGTAGGGCCGTTCGCTGATCAGGGCGTCATAGACGTCGGCCACGGCGGTGATGCGGGCGGACAGGGGAATGTCGGCCCCGGCCAATTGGTCGGGATAACCGGCGCCGTCATAGCGTTCATGGTGATGGCGGGCGATTTCCACGCCCAGGCGCAGATAGCCGCTGTCCGACGCCATGGACGCCGCCTTGGCCAGCACCCGGGCACCCAGCGCCGCGTGTTGCTGCATGGCGACCCGCTCCACCGGCTCCAGGAAGCCGGGCTTGTGCAGGATCTGGTCGGGAATGGCGACCTTGCCCACGTCGTGCAGGATGCTGGCGATGCCGACCTCGGCACAGAATGCTTCGGGGTTGTCGGTTGCCAAGGTGCCGCGGCGACGCATCTCGCGGGCGATTTCGTAGATCAGGCGCGAGACTCGAATGACGTGGTCGCCGGTTTCGGTGTCGCGATACTCGGCCAGATCGGCCAGGGCGATCACGGTGGCCTTGTGGACGGTCTTGGCGTGTTCGGCGGCGTGGTGTTCGGCGGTAACATCGGTGACGGTGTAGATGTAACCGCCGCTGGGCAGCGGCACGCCCTGAGTGGACAGGACCTGACCGTTGGGGCGCACGCGGACGCGGCTGATTTCCTGGCGGGCACGCACCGGCGCCAACCGGCTTTCCACCAGTTCCCCGATCTCACCCACGCCGTATTCGCCGCTATCCACCAATATCCAGACGATATCGACGAAATTGGCGCCCGGCCGGCATATCTCGACGTCGAGATTGTAGAATTGCAGATAGGCTCGGTTGGCGAAAACCACGTGCAGGTTATCGTCAAGCAGCAACACGGCGGCCTTGACGCAATCCAGCCCTTCGGCCAGCGCCAGCTCCCCTCCCCCGGTGATTTTACCCTCGATCCGGTCCATTCCACTCCTTAACCACGAAGCACGGCCCCGCCCCCCAAGGGCATACCCGCGTCCGAGAACTGATAAACCGCATGAATGAATAGGGTAATCACCTCGACGGGGGAATGAGAAGCCACATTTCTGCTCCAACACATTATTTTTGTTCTAAATCCGGCTTTTCCGTTCGAGAACGCGCCGGCCAACGCATGCATTTTGCTGAATTAGTGAAAACCCCTACGGCAACCGATGGCAGAACGCCGTCCATCAAGGTATATGTCTTTTGGGGAGCGGGAGATCGGTGGCTAAGTTGTCTCGCGGACCAAAGCGATGCCTCTTTTGCCGGAACCGTTATGAAAATATCCTCGACCCGTTCACTCGCCAAAGCGCTCAGCATTTCCGTCCGCGCGGTCGCCGCCCTGTTGGGGCGCAGCAAGGCACTGAAGGTGCTGGGCCACGTCCGCTATCTGCTGATCGCCCAGCAGCGCGTAAACATCGGCGGCCACATGGTGCAGTTGGCGGTGCTTGACCGCCGGGGCGCTTACTGGGCGCAGGACGGAAGCTCTAGCGAGCCCGAAACCCAGCGCTGGATTGAAAGCTTTGCCGCCAACGACGTCCTGTATGACGTTGGCGCGAACATCGGCCTGTACAGCCTGTACGCCGCCACCGCCCGCCAATGCCGCTGCGTCGCGTTGGAGCCCAATCCGTTTTCGTTCGACGGCTTGGTGCGCAACACCCTGCTGAACGGCTTGGAAGACAAGATCACCGCGCTGTGCCTGGCGCTGGGTGACGAAAGGGGGTTGTTCGGCCTGGGCATGGTCAGCGATCAGTCCGGCGCAGTGGGCAGCACCCTGGCCCAGCTTGGCGATGGCCGCACCCAGGTGATGACCATGGTCACGCGCTTGGACAATCTGGTGGAGTTGAACAACATCCCCTTCCCCAACCACATCAAGATCGACGTGGACGGGATCGAGGATCTGGTTTTGGCGGGCGGCAAGGCCGTGCTGTCAGACAACCGGGTCAAATCCGTTCTGCTGGAAGTCTGTGACCGCACGCCCGAACAGGTGGACGCCCTTCGCCTTGGCATGGAAGCATGCGGGCTGTTCCGGTCCGCGAAAGACAGCTCCAACACCAACTGGATTTTCCGCCGGGCCTGATACGGGCGGCGGGAAGAAAACCGGCGGGGCACCCTGGGGCGTCCCGCCGAAGTCGTTAGCGGGGCGAGGATGTTTCCCCTCGCCCGTTCCCCGCCCTAGTCGCGGGCAAGCACCAGGGCGATGCCCTGGCCGCCGCCGATGCACATGGTGGCCAGCGCGTATTTGCCCTTGATGCGCTGCAACTCATACGCGGCTTTCACCGTGATGATGGCGCCGGTGGCACCAATGGGATGCCCCAGGGCGATGGCACCGCCATTGGGGTTGGTGCGGTCAGCGGGCAGGTCCAGTTCGCGGCCCACGGCCAGGGCCTGGGCGGCGAAGGCTTCGTTGGACTCGATGACGTCCATGTCGGCCAGGGACAGTTTGGCGCGGGCCAAAGCGGTGCGCACGGCCTGGATGGGGCCGATGCCCATGACTTCCGGCTCCACCGCCGAGAAGGCGTAGGACACGATGCGGGCCAGGGGCTTCAGGCCCTTCTTGGCGGCGGCTTCGCGTTCCATCAGCACCACGGCGGCACCGCCGTCGTTCAGGCCCGAGGCATTGCCGGCGGTCACGCTGCCGGCTTTGTCGAAGGCGGGGCGCAGCTTGGCAAGGCTGGCGGCGTTGACGTCGGCCCGCACGTGCTCATCCAGGGTGACCTGGATGATGTCCTTGCGGCTTTTCACCTCGATGGGGACGATCTGTTCCTTGAAGCGGCCCGCTTCGATGGCGGCAGCGGCGCGGCGATGGCTTTCGGCGGCGAAGGCGTCTTGGTCCTCGCGGCTGATGCCGAAGCGCTTGGCGACGTTTTCGGCGGTGACGCCCATATGGCCGTGGCCGAAGGGATCGGTCAGCGCGCCCACCATCATATCGACGGTGCCGCCGTCACCCATGCGCTGGCCCCAGCGCAAATTGGGCAGCTGATAGCCGGCGCGGCTCATGCTTTCGGCGCCGCCGGCGATGGCAGTGTCGATGTCGCCCAGCATGATCATCTGCGCGGACGAGATGATGGCCTGCATGGCCGAGCCGCACAGGCGGTTCAGGGTCAGCGCCGGCACGGTATCGGGCAGGCCGCCGTCCAGGGCGGCAACGCGCGAGATGTACATGTCGCGGGCTTCGGTGTGGATGACGTTGCCGAACACGGCATGGCCGATCTGATCGGGGGCCAGCCCCGAACGGGCCATGGCCTCGCGCACGCAGGCCGCCGCCAGCGCCGTCGGGGCGACGTCCTTAAGCGCCCCACCGTAATCGCCGATGGCCGTACGCACGCCGGACAGAATGACGACTTCCTTGGTCTGCATGGGATCCTCCCGTTGGTCCATCTGGGAGCCGGAAGATGGACCCTTGGGCAGGGAGTCGAACAGAAGGCCAGAGGTCGAAACGGCTCGGCCAGAAGAGATACACCCAATGGCAGACCTTAGACGCTGGACAGATGGGGATGCGATTGCCGATCAGTGCTACTTTCTCTACTATTTATCCATATGGAAGGAGGGCTCTATGAAGATCCATATCCGCGTGTCCGGGCCGACGCCAGCGGCGTCGGCCCAACTGACCGGCGAACTCGCCCGCGTGCTCAATCCGGCCGTCCAATCCACCGAGCGCATACAGGAAAAGCCGGAGTACCAAGATTTAGGCGCCACTTTGGCTCTTGTTCTGGGAACCCCTGCCTGCCTTGCTGTGGCCAAGGGCCTTCACGATTTTATTGCCAAGCGGGGCAATAAGGTGGAGATCCTAACTGAACGCGGACGCGTAATTGCGGTGGGGGATGCATCCAAGAACATCGACGTGGCTGCCACCGTCGCTGCCTTGGAACTCCATACTAAATGAGGACTTTGGCGATTTTCTGTGGCGCGTCACTGTTTCCGCGTCATCCTGCCCTGAACAGCAATGTCGCATTCGCAGCATCAGCGATGCGGGCGCGCGACCTTATTCAGAAGACCGTTGATATCATTGCTGAAGATGTCCTCTATTTAGTCGATAGCGAAGCAGATGTTCTCCAGCAGATTGAAGAAATTACTGAATTTCTCGAACAACGCTCTGAAGCGGAGCGGGCCATATTCTACTATGTAGGGCACGGAATTTTTGGGGGTGACAGAGACTATTACCTTACGCTCAGGCGAACGCGTGAGCGGCAAGAATTGTTTACGTCTATTCGCGTCAAGTCTTTGGCACATGTTTTTGAAAATTTTTTCGGTGGCAAGCAGCTCATTATCGTTCTGGATTGTTGCTTCTCTGGGGAAGCAGCTGCAAGCTTTATGAGCCCCATCACCGATGTAATTAAATCAAAAGTTTACTCTGCCTTTCCGGAAGCGGGGACCGCGTTATTAGTTGCGGCATCCAAAGATGAACCGGCTTTAGCACTCCTCGGGGCCGACCTCACTATGTTCACCGAGGGGTTAGTACAGATTCTGGAAACTGGTGTTTCTTGGGCTGGCGACCGCTTATCACTGGCACAGCTTGGCCGCGCCATCCGCGAGTACATCAAGGCGAAACACGGATATCGCGCAGTCCTGCCACAGGTACACTCCCCTCGCCAAATCGGCGTGGACGTCGCCTCCCTGCCAATTTTTGCGAACAGCGCCTTTGTTGCCAATCCAGCAGCGGAAGCGGAAGCAGATGCGGTGCAGAGCCGTCAAGCCAAACAGGCGGATATTGAGACACCCCCCCTGTTCCACCTCTCAAAAGAGAACAGGACGAAGGCCATCGCTGTTGGAATTGGGATTGGAATCATCCTTGCGGCCTTGTCATTATTTATCCCTAAAATTAGCACTAGCAACAATCCGACAGAACAACAATCAAACACAATAAACCCTACTAAAATTACGTTAGTATTTGACACATATGGCGTTGCCATACCCAAAGCCATTGAACAAGATTTGGACAATTTAGCCAAACGTTTAGAGGGCAATAAGGCACTTCGGTTGGAAGTGCGGGGCTATGCTGACGGCGATCCAGCCGATGCTTCCAAGGCGCGCCGCCTGTCGCTTATCCGCAGCTTGGAGGTGCGAAACTATTTGATGGACCGGGGCGTGCATTCCTCCCGCATAGAGGTTCATGCGTTTGGCGACAAACGAGAGGGCGCTGGACCCGCTGACCGCGTTGACTTGCTGCTTTTAAGCGAAAACGCGCCGACAAGTTCACCCCCGAAACCCACTCTTCCAACTCCTCCGGCCGCCCTCCCATCTTTGACGCCTGAAGCCTTGGTTGACAGTAACCCGCAAACGAAAAAACCTTCAGACGCGAGCGCAGACACCCCCCTTACAATTATATTCAGCACCCATAGCGCTCGCATGCCCGATGCCATTGGCCCTAATTTGGACAAGTTGGCAAAGCGCCTAGAGGGGAATGAGACGCTTCAATTGGAATTGCGAGGCTATGCTGACGGTGACGAAGCCCATGCTTCTGAGGCGCGCCTGCTGTCGCTTTCCCGCACCATGGAAGTGCGAGAATATCTGATTGATCGGGGCGTGCGGTCGGCCCGAATAAAGGTTCATGCTTTTGGCAACAAACGAGAGGGCGCTGGTCCCACTGACCGCGTTGACGTGTTGCTTTTAACCGAGGATACGCCGACAAGCTTACCCTCGAAACCCAGCCTTCCAACTCCGCCAGCCGCCTCCCCAACGCCGTTTGAAGGTGGAAAAACTATCGGGGAAGAAAGCCCAGACTCCCGTATTCGCCTTAGGTGCTTGGACAATTGCTGGATTCAAGTGCGCGAGCGCGATGGACAGATTATAATATCACGCCTTCTTCGGCGCGGTGACGTCTACATAGTGCCTAACCGCCAGGGACTGGCACTGATGGTGGGCGATGCAGGCGCTTTAGAAGTTTGGGTGGATGGCAAGCAAGCTCCAAAGCTTGGCGACATCAATCAAGTCCGTCGAGGCATCCAACTGAACCCAGAAGAATTAATGGCCGCTAGATAAGAACTTGCCGCCAGGGGAGGTTATCTCCGCTGGCGGCGCGTGTTATTAAAAAACTTGGAAACTCAGCTACGCCGCCGCGCCGTGGCAGTGCTTGTACTTCTTGCCCGAACCGCACGGGCACGGGGCGTTACGCGGCGTGGACGCCCAGGTGGCGGAATCGGCGGCAGCCACCGCAATCCCGGCGGCCTCTGCGTCGTGGGCGAAGGCCGGGTCGGTGCGGGTTTCGTGCATTTCCGCCGGGCCGCGCGGGGTCAAAGCCTGCTCCATTTCGGACTCGGCGGGACCGACGCGCAGTTCCACATGAGCCAAGGTGCTGGTCACGCGCTGACGCAAATCGTGCAGCATCTGCTCGAACAGATTGAAGGCTTCACGCTTGTATTCGTTCAGCGGATCGCGCTGACCATAGGCACGCAGGCCGATACCCTGGCGCAGATGGTCGAGCTGGAGCAGATGCTCCTTCCACGCCTGATCCAAAATCTGCAGCAACAGGCTTTTTTCCACCATGCGCATGACTTCGGGGCCGTAATCGGCGGCCTTGGACGCCATTTTGCGGTCGGCGGCGTCGGTGACGCGGTGCTTGATCTCCTGATCGGCGATGCCTTCTTCCTTGGCCCAATCGGCGATGGGAAGGTCCAGGTTGAAGACGCGCAGCACTTCCTCATGCAGGCCGGCCACGTCCCACTGATCGGCATAGGCGCGCTCGGGGATAGTCCGCGCGATCAATTCGTCGATGACCTCATGGCGCATGCCGACGATGTCGTCGGACACGTCGTCCACCTGCATCAGCTCTTTACGCTGTTCGTAGATGACCTTGCGCTGGTCGTTCATCACGTCATCGAACTTCAGCAGGTTCTTGCGCACATCGAAGTTGCGCGCTTCCACCTTCTGCTGGGCCTTTTCCAGGGCCTTGTTGATCCACGGATGGACGATGGCCTCGCCTTCCTTCAGGCCCAACTTCTGCAGCATGCCGTCCATGCGCTGGGAGCCGAAGATGCGCATCAGATCGTCTTCCAGGGACAGGAAGAACTTGGACGCGCCCGGATCGCCCTGACGGCCCGAGCGGCCGCGCAGCTGATTGTCGATGCGGCGGCTTTCGTGGCGTTCGGTGCCCACCACGTACAGACCGCCGGCCTCCAGCACCGTAGCCTTGTTGGCTGCCACTTCGGCGCGGATAGCGTCGGCCTTCTTGGCATGCTCGGCGGGAACGGTGACCTCGCTCAGCTCGAGCTTGATGCGCATGTCCGCATTGCCGCCCAACTGGATATCGGTGCCACGGCCCGCCATGTTGGTGGCGATGGTCACCGCACCGGGGTAGCCGCCCTGGGAGACGATGAACGCCTCCTGCTCATGGTAACGGGCGTTCAGCACGTGATGCGGAATCTTCTTCTTTTTCAGCAGATCGGCGATCAGTTCAGACTTCTCGATGGAGGTGGTGCCCACCAGCACCGGCTGCTGCCGGACACGGGCTTCCTCGATCAAGGTGACGATGGCTTCGTACTTCTCGCGGGCGGTGCGATAGACCTCGTCATCGGCATCCTTGCGGCTGACCGGAACGTTGGTCGGCATCTCGACCACTTCGAGATTGTAGATTTCCTGGAACTCGCCGGCCTCGGTCATGGCCGTGCCGGTCATGCCGGCCAGCTTGGGGTACAGGCGAAAGTAGTTCTGGAAGGTGATCGAGGCGAGGGTCTGGTTCTCGTTCTCGATGGTGACGTGTTCCTTGGCCTCCAGCGCCTGATGCAGGCCTTCCGAGAATCGGCGGCCCTCCATCATGCGGCCGGTGAACTCGTCGATGATGATGACCTTGTCGTTCTTGACGATGTAGTCCACGTCGCGGGTGAACAGCTTATGGGCCCGCAGCGCCTGATTGACGTGGTGCACCAGGCTGACATTGCCCAGATCATACAGATTGCCGCCCTGCTTCAGCAGCCCCGCTTCGGTCAGCAAGGCCTCCACATGCTCGACGCCCTGCTCGGTCATGGTGACCGCGCGGACCTTTTCGTCCTTCTCAAAATCCGCTTCCACGAAATGGGGCATCAGCAGATCGACTTGGCGATACAGGTCGGAATTGTCCTCGGTGGGACCCGAGATGATCAGCGGCGTGCGCGCCTCGTCCACCAGGATGGAATCGACCTCGTCCACGATGGCGAAGTTGAAGGGCCGGTGGACCATCTCTTCCAGGCGGAACTTCATGTTGTCGCGCAGATAGTCGAAGCCCAGCTCGTTATTGGTGGCGTAGGTCACGTCGCAGGCATAGGCCGCGCGGCGCTCGTCGTCATCCATGCCGTGGACGATGATGCCCACGCTCAGGCCCAGGAAGTTATAGACCTTGGCCATCCACTCGGCGTCGCGGCGGGCCAGGTAGTCGTTGACGGTGACCACATGGGCGCCCATGCCCGACAGCGCGTTCAGGTAGACCGGCAGGGTGGCGACCAGGGTCTTGCCTTCACCGGTCTTCATCTCGGCGATCTTGCCCGAGTGCAGCACCATGCCGCCCAGCAGCTGCACATCGAAATGGCGCTGTCCCAGGGCACGCTTGGCGGCTTCGCGCACGGTGGCGAAGGCCTCGTCCATCAGATCGTCAAGGTCGATGCCTTCGGCCAGACGCTGCCGGAATTCCTCGGTCTTGCCGCGAAGCTGATCGTCGGTAAGCACCACGAACTGGGGCTCAAGGGCGTTGATCGCCTCGACGTGGGACTTCAGGCTTTTGATGATACGGTCATTCGCGGTTCCGAAGAGCCGCCGGGCAATGGCGCCGAACATGCGTTGAGACCTCGGGAATTCTGTGGCAGCCGCGGGACGCGGAGGGCCTTTTTCGACGCGCAACAGATAGAGCCCGAGCGGGCCTGTGTCAATGTTGGCTGGCCGCTTCCTGGACGGGCACGCCCTTTGCCGGCCCGTCCGCTGTCAATACGTCCTCGGGCAGGGTAAAGCAGAAGGTGGCGCCTTCAGTGGTGCCGGCCTCTACCCAGATGCGGCCGCCATGGGCTTCCACCAATTTGCGGGCCAGGGCCAGACCGGCGCCGTTGCCGGGAATGCGGTCACGGGTGTGCAGGCGCGAAAACAGCGAGAACACGCCCTCGCGGAATTCCGGTTCGATGCCGATACCGTTATCGCTGACGCGGAACAGCCAAACGCCGTCCTTGCGCTCGCAATCCACCAAGACCACCGGCGGGCGAGCGGCATGATGGAACTTGATGGCATTGTCCAACAAGGCGTGGAAGATCACCGCCAGCTTGCCCGGATCGGCCAGCACACGGGGCATGTTGCCCACGGTCACCGTGGCATTGGCGGCGTCCATGACGGCGCGCAGGCCCTCCAGCACTTCGCCCACCACCTGACCGGCGGCGACCGAAGCGGGAATGAAGGCAGAGCTGAGGGCGAAACTTTCCACGTCGTCGATCAGGGTCTTCAGCCGGTGGATGCCCTCGACCGCAAAGGCGATGAATTGATGGGCCTCGCCGTCCAACTGGCCATGATAGCGCTTGGCCAGCAATTGGACGAAACCGCTGACCTGGCGCAACGGCTCCTGCAAATCGTGGGAAAGCGCATGGCTGAGATCGCGCATGCGGGCATTGGCGGTGGCCAGGCCTTCCATGGTGCGCAGCAATTCATATTCGGCGCGCAGCCGGGCGGTGACGTCGGTGACCTGCACCAGCCGCAGATTGCGCCCCTCCACATCCACCATCTGCCCATGGGTCGAGATATCCAGCGGGCGGCCATCCTTGCAGCGCATGCGCCAGACGCCGCCCGCCTTTTGGCCGGAAATCAGACGCGGGATTTCACGCTCCAGCGCCTGCAGGGTCTCGGGCGGCATCAGCTCGCTCAGATGCAAGCCGCACGCTTCCGCCGGCTCGTAACCGAACATGCGCCCAAAGGCGGCGTTTGCCTCGACCATGCGCAGGGCGGCGGGATCGTACAGCGCCAGCGCCTCGGGGCTGTCGGCGAACAGCATGCGGTAGCGCTTCTCGGAATCCTCGATGACGCGCAGCAGGCGGGCGCCCACGCCATAGATCAGCACGGCGCTGGCGGCCACGAAGACCCAGCCCTTCCAGGTCTGGATGGCGGTAAGATGGATGGGATCGCTGACCAATGCGGCAAGCACGGTGTCGGACGCGGCGATCCAAATGATGCCGAACGCCGCATAGACCAAGGCGAGGATGGCGGCGAACGACACACGCCGGTTGGTGAGGCCAAAACCCATACGCGACCCCCAAGGCCCGAGACGGCCCCAAACATGAGAAGAATAACATCGTTTCCGTCAGAACCGCTACGCAATCGGGCGATGCGCGAGCATGCTCTTGTGCGGGCCGGATTGTTGTGCTTCAACCGGTGGCAAGCACAACTGCCCATATTTACCCGAAGGAACCACCCACCGATGAAGAGCCTTACCGCCCGCCGCGCCGCCCTGCTCATGGGTGTGGTCGCCGGCCTCGCCGCCGCGCCTGCCTTCGCCGCCGATAAGGACCCCGTGGTCGCCGTGGTCAACGGCACCGAGCTGCACGCGTCCAGCGTTGCCGCCTATCAGCGCTCGCTGCCGCCCCAGATGGCCGCGCAGGTTCCTTATGAGGCGCTGCTGGAAAGCCTGATCAACAATCAGCTGATCTATGATCAGGCCAAGAAGGAAGGCGCCGAGAAGGACCCCGAGGTCAAGCAGGCCCTGAAGCAGCTTGAGCAGCAGGTGGTGGTCAAGGCATGGATGGGCAAGAAGCTCAAATCCGAGATCACCGATGCGGCGGTGCAGAAGTCCTATGACAAGTTCGTGGCCGAGTTCAAGCCGGTGGAAGAAGTGCGCGCCCGCCACATCCTGACCGAGACCGAGGACCAGGCCAAGGCGGTGATCGCCGAGCTGAAGAAGGGCGCCGATTTCCAGGAGACCGCCAAGACCAAGTCCAAGGACCCGTCGGCCAAGCAGAATGGCGGCGATCTGGGCTATTTCACCAAGGACGAAATGGTCCCGCAATTCGCCGAAGCCGCCTTCGCCATGAAGCCGGGCGAGTTGTCCACCGTCCCGGTGAAAAGCCAGTTCGGCTATCATGTCATCAGACTGGAAGACCGCCGCATGGCCGCCCCGCCCGCCTTCGATCAGGCCAAGCCGGTGATCCGCGAGCAGCTGGCCGAGGAAACCGCCCAGAAGGTGGTGACCGACGTGCGCGCCAAGGCCAAGGTCAAGCGCTTCGACCCCGAAGGCAAGCCGCTGCCTGACGCCAAGTAACTAAAACGGTCATGCCGGCGGATGGGAATTCGCCGGTATAACCTTCCTATCGACGACTATGTAACGGAGCCTCCAGTCATGACCGCGCTTTCGCCCCTCGCGCCCAGCGCCTTTCCGACCATGCCCAAGCTGGCCGGCGTGCGCCTCACGGGCCATGAATGCGGCATCCGTTACCAAGGCCGTCCCGATCTGTTGCTGGTGGAACTGGATGCCGGCACCTCGGTGGCCGGCGTCTATACCCGCTCGCTGACCTGCTCGGCCCCGGTGGATTGGTGCAAGGCGGCCTCGGCCAAGGGCAAGGCCCGGCTGTTGGTGGTCAATTCCGGCAACGCCAACGCCTTCACCGGCCAGGCCGGCGTGGATTCGGTGGAACGCACGGTGGCGAAGGCCGCCCAGCTGCTGGATTGCAAGAAGTCCGAGGTGTTCATCGCCTCCACCGGCACCATCGGCGTGCCGTTGCCCGACGACAAGATCACCGACAATCTGGATGCGGCGCGGGCCACGCTGAAGGACGACGCGTGGCTTGAGGCCGCCAGCGCCATCATGACCACCGACACCTTCCCCAAGGGCGCGACCCGCACGGCGACGATCGACGGCGTCACCGTCACCATCAACGGCTTCGCCAAGGGTGCGGGCATGATCGCGCCGGACATGGCGACCATGCTGTCCTTCGTGTTCACCGACGCCAATCTGTCCCACAACGTGCTGCAAGAACTGCTGGCCAAGGGGACCGACAAGTCGTTCAACTGCATCACCGTGGACAGCGACACCTCGACGTCGGACACCCTGCTGCTGTTCGCCACCCACAAGGCCCCGCACGACAAGGTCACCGATGCCAAGGATCGCCGGCTGGCCGACTTCAAGGCCAAGCTGAACGATCTGCTCAAAGACCTGTCCCATCAGGTGGTCAAGGACGGCGAAGGCGCCACCAAATTCGTCGAGATCACCGTGACCGGTGCCGCCGGCGGCAAGGCGGCCAAGACCATCGGCTTGGCCATCGCCAACTCGCCCTTGGTCAAGACCGCCATCGCCGGCGAGGACGCCAATTGGGGCCGGGTCGTGATGGCCGTGGGCAAGGCCGGCGAAAAGGCCGACCGCGACAAGCTGAGCATCAAGATCGGCGGCGTGGAAGTGGCGAAGAACGGCCAAGTGGTGCCGGGCTACGACGAAGCCCCGGTGACCGCCCATATGAAGGGCCACAACATCGTCATCGAGGTGGATGTGGGCATCGGCAAGGGCAAGGCCACGGTGTGGACCTGCGATCTGACCCACGCTTACATCGACATCAACGGGTCGTACCGCACCTGATGGCCGACGAAGAACTTGGCTGCTGGTCCACCGGCACGGTCTGGCGCGGGCATCCGCTGCTGAGCGCACGCCTGCGCCTGCGCCCGCTGGTGGAATCCGACGCCCC
The DNA here is from genome assembly GCA_014379805.1 of Rhodospirillales bacterium. Lineage (GTDB taxonomy): Bacteria > Pseudomonadota > Alphaproteobacteria > Rhodospirillales > Magnetospirillaceae > Magnetospirillum. The sequence continues at coordinate 13,768 of JACMLB010000351.1, forward strand.
CCGGATGGCCGAGTTGCTGGATGATTGGGAGATGGTCAAGATGACCGCCCAAATTCCCCATCCCTACAGCGAGGCCGACGGCCTGTCCTTCGTGCGCATGATGGACGAAAAGCGCCGCGCCCGCATCGGTGCGGCGCTGGGCATGGAGCGGACCCTGGACGGCGCCCTGATCGGCGTCATCGGTTTCGGCACCGAGACCGATGGCACCCCCGAACTGGGCTGGTGGGTGGGCCGCGACTATTGGGGCCAGGGCTATGCCACCGAGGCGGCGCGGCGCATGGTGCGCCACCTGTTCGCCGATCTGGGCTTCGAGACTGCGTGGGCCACGGCCCATCCCGACAACATGGCCTCGCGCACCGTCATGACCCGGATGGGCATGCTGCGGGCACGCTTCGACCGCGTGGGCATGCCGGCGCGCGGCCAATCGGTGGAAATGCCGGTCTATGCCATGACCGCCGAAGATTGGCGCCGCGACCACGGCGCTCGCCCCACTTTGCTGGTGGTGGCGGCGGCGCTGATCGATGTGGACGGGCGCGTGCTCATGGCAAGCCGTCCGCCGGGCAAGATGATGTCGGGCCTGTGGGAATTCCCCGGCGGTAAAATCCATGCGGGCGAAACGCCGGAAGCCGCCCTGGTGCGCGAACTGGCCGAGGAACTGGGCATCGATGTGGGCCAAAGCTGTCTGGCGCCGCTGGCCTTTGCCTCGCACGATTACGACACCTTCCATTTGCTGATGCCGCTTTACGCCGTGCGCCAGTGGAAGGGCACCGTCACGGCGCGCGAGGGCCAGGAGCTGAAATGGGTGCGCGCGTCCCGCATGACCGACCTGCCCATGCCGCCCGCCGACATTCCTTTGGTGGCACTGCTGCGCGACTGGCTCTAAATCGCCATACCCTGAACGGCGATGCCTTCAAAGCCGGCTCCACGCACCATGTAAGATACGCGCGTCGGAGGGATAAGGTCATGGCGTTGAACAGCAAGGAACGCGAAGCGCTCAAATTCTTGGGCGTCCATCTGATTTATGGCATGGCGGCGGCGCTGACCTTCGGCATTGCCGTGCTGGTGACCAATCTGGGCAATCTGCGCACCCTGGCCCTGGACTCGTCCCAGCCCATTTCGGTGCTGGCGCTGTTCTTCTTCGGCCTGTTCGTCACCTTCGGCAGCGTCGGCATGGGCGTCGGCATCATGAGCCTAGCCCGGGACGAGGATTAAGAGTCGGAATAGCCGGCCAACCCGGCAAGCTTTACCGTCGCCCGGCACTTTTTGCCCGTTCCGCCCCGGCAATCACTGGCACGCCACGGACCAACCCTTTGTAAAACCTCAATTCTCCGGTTTGGCACGCCTCCTGCAACAGTAGGACGTGCAAGAGGCTCCATCATGGGGAACCGGAAATGACGGTTTATTCGATCAATAAGCGGGTTATCGAGCAGGCGAACAATGTGACGCCCGCCGCCAACGCCAAGACCACGTCTGACGCCGCTCAGGAATTCGTCAGCGCGTTGCAGCAGGCCTCGATCTTCACCGCCGGTGCCCGGGGACCTTCCGCCGAAGCCGCCTTGCAGTCCCATTTCGACCGCCCCGCCGACGACAACCGCTCGGCCAAGGCCGCCGCGAAGGCTGAAAAGGCCGAGGCCAAGCCCGCCGCCCGCGATCGCAGCCGTGACGACAAATCCACTGGCCGCACCGAGAAGGTGAAGACCAAGGACAGCCGTGACGATCAGGCCCCGGTCAAGGCCGAAGCCGCCGACGCCCCGGTCAAGAAGACCGATGCCGATCAGGCGCCGGTCAAGGCCGAAGCCTCTGAGGCCGCCCCCGAGACCACCGCCAAGCAAGCTGACGACACCACGACCGTTGTCGCCCAGACCGAGCAGACCGCCGCCGTCGAGCAGGTGGCAATCGACCCGCAGATCGTGGTCGCCCCGGTCCAGGTGCAGCAGCAGGCCGAAGTGACCGTCGCCGAAGACACCGCCGCCACCCAGAAGGGCGCCGAAGTGGTCGAAGAGACCAAGCCGGTCGAGACCGAAGCCGCCGATGCCCAGCAGGGCAAGGCTGCCCAGGCCACCACCGACGCGTCCGCCGATGCGGCTGCCACCGACGCTTTGGACACCCAGACCGCCGACGCCGCTCAGGCCGCGTTGCGCTCGGGCAACCATGAAGCGGCCAAGACCGAACAGAACACCAAGGCCGACGATCTGGCCCAGGCCCAGTCGGACGATCTGGCCCAGCGCCTGGACGGCACCGGCGCCCAGTTGAAGGTCCAGGTTCAGGTCGGTTCGGCCCAGGCCGAGAGCACCGGCACCATGACCGCCGCCGCCGACACGCCGGTCGTCGCCCAAGACATGAGCGCCAAGGCGGCGCCGGTCCAGACGGCACCCCAGACCGACACCCAGGCCCCCGGCGTTGCCGCTGCCGCCCAGCAGGCCGCCGCAGCCAATGCCGCCGAAGCCGCCGCCCAGCAGAGCAAGCTGGTCCAGGCCAAGGCCATGGACCCGGCCCTGCTGGCCCAGTTGGAAGCCAGTAACCAGGCCGACGCCCCTGCCACCCAGACCAATACCCAGCCTGTTGCCGGCTTGGGCAATGCGGCCGGTACTCCGGCGGCGCAGAAGGCCGCGCCCCCCCAGGCCGCCCAGGCGCCCCGCTTCCAACTGCCCAAGCAGGAAGAAGTGATGAATCAGGTCAGCATCCAGATCCTGAAGCAGGCCAAGAACGGCAGCGACAGCATCAAGGTGCAGTTGAAGCCGGTCGAACTGGGCGCCATCGAGATCAAGCTTGAAGTGGCCAAGGATGGCACGGTTTCCGCAGTGGTGACCGCCGACAACAAGGACACCCTGGCCATGTTGCAGAAAGACTCCAGCAACCTGCAAAAGGCGCTGGAAGATGCCGGCCTCAAGACCGACAGCAATTCCATGACCTTCAATCTGCGCGAAGGCCACCAGCAGGCGCAGCAGAATGGCAATGACGGCTCTGGCCGCCGCCGCTCGCGCCTGTCGGCTGCCGCCGCCGCCGATGCCGCCGCCAATGTCCAGGCCGCGCAGGCCCAGGCACGCTGGAATACCGGCCGTGCCGGCGTGGACATCAAGGTCTAAGGGGGAGCCGAGCCATGACCATCAGCAACGTCGCCGACACCTCTGCCGCCAATGCCTCGAAAGCCCTGAGCGGCGGCAAGTCCCTGGCGAAGAACTTCGACACCTTCCTGACCATGCTGACCGTTCAGTTGAAGCACCAGGACCCGCTGTCGCCCATGGACTCGACCCAGTTCACCAACCAGCTGGTCCAATTCGCCGGCGTCGAGCAGCAGATCAATGCCAACTCGAATTTGGAAAAGCTGATCAGCTCAACCAACCTGAACACCAAGTCTCAGGCCCTGGGCTATATCGGCCATTACATCGAGGCCGACACCAATCAGGTCCCGCTGCAGGGCGGCGCGGACACGGTCACCGACACGGTCAACCTGATCGGCGGCAAGGCCACCTTCAAGTACACGCTGGCCGGTACCGCAGCCACCACCCAGATCCAGATCAAGGATGCCTCGGGCACCCTGATCCGCACCATCGCCGGCGACCCCAGCTCGGGCGCCCACGAATTCAGCTGGGACGGCCTGGACAACACCAACACTAAGGTGCCCGATGGCGCCTATACGGTGACGGCGACCTCGACCACCGGTTCGGGCGCTGCAGTGGCGACCACCATCAGCACGACCAAGCGCACCGGCAGCGCGGCCTTCAGCTACACCTTGGGCAGCGACGCAGTCACCTGCGCGGTGGTCATCAAGAATTCCGCCGGCAACATTGTCCGCAACCTCACCGCGCCCGGCACCGCCGGCCGCCACGAGATGACCTGGGACGGCAAGGACACCAACGGCAAGGATCTGCCCGACGGCAGCTACACCGTCAGTGTCGCCGCCCTGGATGCGGACGGCGAGACGGTGGAATTCGTGACCACCGCCTACGGCAAAGTCACCGACATTTCTTCGGACAGCGAGGGAACTCTGCTGGCCATGGGCAAGGTGGTTGCGGGCATCGAACAAGTTTTGACCGTAAGAGACGCCGCTTCCGTTTCAAACTAACGGCTGGGCGAAAGCGGATAGGAGGATAGCATGAGCTTATATGGCGCTTTGTTCTCGGGTGTCTCTGGTCTTGCGGCCCAGTCTTCGGCTATGGGCGCGATCTCGGACAACATTGCCAACGTCAACACCACTGGTTATAAGGGGTCGAAGGTCAACTTCAACACCCTGGTCACCAAGCAGGTGTCGTTGACCAACTACTCGCCGGGCGGTGTGCAGTCCAAGCCGCGCGCCAGCATCGACGTGCAAGGCCTGCTGCAGGCCACCAATTCGTCCACCGACATGGCCATGTCGGGCCAGGGCTTCTTCGTGGTCAACGAAGCCGCCAATCCGGGCGACGGCGACATGTTCGCCTATACCCGCGCCGGCTCGTTCAAGGTGGACAAGGAAGGCTATCTGCAGAACGTGTCGGGCTGGTACATGCAGGGCTGGCCGCTGATGGCATGGGACAACTCGCTGCAGGCGTCCACCGTCAGTGTCGGCAATACCACCTACATGAAGGGCTATAAGGACGAGCTGGGCAATCAGGTCTACGTCAACGACAACATCGTGTCGTCGACCCACCTGCGCCCGCTGAACCTGAACGAAGTGGGCGGCACCGCCTCGCAGACCCGCAATCTGCGCATGGGCGCCAACCTGCCCAACGGCGATGCCATCGGCAAAACCCACAAACAGCCGGTCACCATCTATGACAGCTTGGGCGGCGACGCCACGGTCCAGTTCAACTGGAAAAAGATGGGCCAGAACAACTGGGACGTGGAAGCCATCCCGCCGCTGGGTGCCAAGTCCATGACGCTGCGCAACACCAACGCCTCGGGCAATGCCGGCAATGTCTACGGCGCTATGGGACGCTTGGACTTCCAAGGCCTGCCCGTGACCACGGGCGCGCTGGAGATGAGCATCAACGGCACTGATTACACCTTCAACACCAACGGCACTGCCGATGACGGCGCCACCGCCGACGTCTTCCACACCGACCCCAGTGCAGTATCGACCGGCACCTTCGTCGGCAACCTCGCCGCCGACATCAACACGGCGTTCAACATCGAATACAACTCGTTGGGCGTCACCGTCGGCGGCGTCGCCGCCAATAGTGTATTGAGCATTTACCTTAACGGCGACACCGCGCCGACCAACTACACCATCTTAGGCGCCACCGCAGACACCGACGCCACTGCCGAGGCGCTGAATACGTTGTTCAGCACTGCAGGAAACGGCCTGAAGGCCGTCAATAACGGTGGCGACGTGGTCATCTACAGCGAAGACCAGATGACGTTCCAAATCAACACCGCCGGCAGTACGCCCGTGGGCTCGTTTGGTACTGTTGCAAGCTGGCACAACGGCAGCGGCACAGCGTCCGTTACCACCATGACGACAAATGGCATCACCTACGCCGAACAACTTGCCGGCACCAACTCCTTGGTGTTCCGCCAATACGACACCGCCGACGACGTCGTGGTCTCCGGCCTGAGCACCCTGGAGCTGACCAACGGCAACCCGGCCACCATGCAGGGCCAAGACCTGACCCTTCCCGATACCTTCACCCTTTCGGCGGCCCCCGACAGCATCGAGTCGGCCATCGTCTTCAACGGTGACGGCACCCCGAAGACCATCAATGTGGGCTTCATCGACGTGGATTGGGCCAACGGTTCCACCGACATGTCGGGCTCGGACACCATCGGCCTGTTCCTGGGCAACACCGGCATCCGTGACGGCATGACCCAGCTGAACGGCGATTACCAGTTGGCCTATTGGAACCAGAACGGCGCCAAGTTCGGTAATTTCGCCGGCGTGTCCGTCGGCTCGGACGGCATCGTCACCGCCTTGTTCGACAACGGCGTGACCCGCCCGGTGTTCCAGATCCCGGTGTCCACTTTCGTCAATCCCAACGGCATGCAAAGCCTGACCGGCAACGTGTTCATCTCGACCGATTACTCGGGTGAGCCGACCTTGCGCCAAGCC
>JACMLB010000352.1 GCA_014379805.1 Rhodospirillales bacterium
ACGGCACGTAATTGGCGACCGCTGCGGCAGGCACCGGAAGTTCGATGCCCAAATCCTTCAGGCGTTGCTCCACCACGCTCATGCCGTCCTCCTTCTGAATTGAAGCGGGCAGGGTAGCGGGAAATGCCGGGCCGGGCCAGCGTGGTCCATGTACATTTCGCTGGCGGAAAATACATTGGCTTCGATAAAATTACATATGGCTGCTATAGCCCAAAAAAACAAAAGTATGGGAAAACGGTGATCGGATACCAAGGAACTGTCTGGCATGACAGCGCGCGGGTTCATGGCGGAACCGTGAACACGCTTTATGAGCGTTGTCAGGCTGCCTACCATGCGTTCGACGGCTTGCCCAAGCTGGTGGATCACCTGCGCATTCTGGCGGTCAATGCGGAACTGGCCTCGGCGCGGGCCGGCGATCATGGCCGCGCGGTTCGGGTGTTGACCCAATTCGCGGTGGAATGCGTGACCCGGCTGATGGGGCTGGTGCCGGAGCTGGTGGGCCTGAAGAAGCGCACCTATGGCGTGGCCGGCGGAATTCTGCGCGCCGCCTCGGACATCGCCAAGTTGGAAGCTGCCGGTGCGCGCATGGCAACTTTGGGCAATGCCAAGGAATCGTTGATGGTGCTGGACGGCGCGTGGCGCGCGCGGCTGGCGGAATTGGCCGCGTCCGTGGTCCAACTGGCCCGCACCCATGAGGGGCTGGTGGCCATCGCCAAGGCGGCCCGCGAAGTCATGCTGCAGACCGAGATCATCTCGGCCAACATCGCCATCGAATCCACCTCTGCCGGCCCGTTCGAGCCCGAGTTGCGCGCCATCGCCGACACCATGCGTGGCCGGGTGGATGAGTTGCGGGCCATGATCGATGGTGCCTCCCGCGCGCTGCGCGACGCAGCAGAATCCAACCAAGCCCTGGCCGCCTTTGGCGCGGCGGGTCGCTGAGCCGAAGGCAGAACGCCATGAAATGCTATACGATTTGGCAAAACGGCGACCATCGCTGGCTCGCCTTCGCCCAGGACCCCGAGCGTCCCGACAACGTCATCGACACCAACCAGCTGGCGGTGGTCGCGGGTGACTGCGCCATGCTGCTGGACCCGGGCGGGGGCGAGCTGTTTCCGGCCATGATGGCGGCCTTGACCCAGGAAGTGCCGGTCAGCCGCATCAAGCATCTGTTCCTGTCGCACCAAGACCCCGACGTGGCCTCGGCGCTGCCTCTATGGCGTCAGGTCTGCGGCGACGATCTGACCGTCCATATCTCATGGATGTGGGCGGGCTTCGTCAGCCATTTCGACAGCCATGCCACCTTCGCCACCATTCCCGATGCGGGGACCGAGATTGCGTTGGCGCCCAATGTGCTGGTGCGCCTGCTGCCGGCCCATTACCTGCACTCGCCGGGTTGCTTCTCGGTCTACGACCCCAAGGCCAAGGTGCTGTTCTCGGGCGATATCGGCGCCGCCTTGGTCCCGCGTGAGCGTGCGGGCGACATTTACGTCACCGATTTCGACGAACACATCCACTACATGGATGCCTTCCACCGCCGCTGGATGGGCGCCCGCATGGCCCGCGACAAATGGGTCGCCATGGTGCGCCGCCTGGACGTGGAGGTGCTGGCGCCCCAGCACGGCCTGTTCTTCAAGGGCGAACAGGTGGGCCGCTTCCTTGATTGGCTTGAGGCATTGCCCCTGGGCAGCGGGCTGGAGGCCTATGATCAGGCCATGGCTAAGCTTTAGAAAAGGCTGCATTTTTTATCGTCATTCCCGCGAAAGCGGGAATCCATGGTGCCCTCTGGCACTGACTTTGTTCCTGCCATGGACCCCCGCTTTCGCGGGGGTGACGAGGTGGGTGGGGCGTGCGCCCTAAACAAACACCAGCCGCGCGGCCAACCCGCCCAGTTCCGACCGGTCCAATTCCAGCCGCCCGCCATACAATCCCGCCAGATCGCGGACGATGGCGAGCCCCAGGCCGTGACCTGGTGCGCTTTCGTCCAGGCGGACACCCCGGCGGGTGGCTTCCGCATGGTCCCGTTCCGACAGGCCGGGGCCGTCGTCTTCAACCCAGATGGTTGGGCCATCGGTGCGCACTACCACTTGGGTCCGCGCCCATTTGCAGGCGTTTTCCAGCAGATTGCCCAGTAACTCCGCCAGATCCTCGCGGTCGCCGGCGAAGCGCGCCGCCGGGTCGCAGCGATTGTGGATGGCAATAGTGCGGTCGGCGTGGATCTTCGTCAGCATGGCGGCGATTTCGGCGGCAACCTCCGCCACCGGGGCCTGGGTGCCCAGGGCACGGGCCGACGAGGCCTCGGCGCGGGCGCGGGTCAATTGATGCTCGATCAGCCGGTCCATGCGGTCGATCTGTTGGGCCAGCACCAATGGGTCGCCGGTCCCGCTGGACAGTTCGGCCCGCAGCACCGACAGCGGCGTCTTCAGGCCGTGGGCCAGATTTCCCACATGGGTGCGGGCGCGCGCCACCAGTTCGGCATCGTGATCCAGCACGGTATTGAACGCTTCCGCCAAGGGGGCGATCTCGGCGGGATAGCCGCCCGACAGGCGCTGGCCCGCGTGTCGCTTCAGCGCCTCCAATTCGGCGGTCAGCCGTGACAGGGGCCTCAGGCCATAACTCACCTGTACCGCCATGGCCGCCGCCAGCCCCGCCGCCAGCAGCACGAATGAGGCCAGCAACAGACGGTCGAAGCGAGCCAATTCCCGGTCCACGTCATGGCGCGAGGCGGCCACGGCCACATGAACGGGATGGGCGCGCTCGGGGAAGCTGAGGTCGCGTTCGGCGGTCAGCAAAGGCTCGCCCTTGGGGCCGGCGGCACGGCCGAAAGCGACGGCGCCGGGCTCGGACGGCGGCAGAACGGGCAGGGTGGTGTCCCACAGTGAACGCGAGCGCAACAGCACGCCGCCCTGATCGGCCATCTGCCAATACCAACCGGAATAGGGTTGTTCGAAGCGGGGATCGCCCACGGGTCGGGTCAAGCTGACGGAACCGTCGGGCATCACGTCCAAGACAGCGGCCAGACTGCGCACGGCGGTGGCGAGGCGAAGCTGGAAGGCGCGCTCCACGCTGTCTTCGAACGCCACCCGCAGCAAGGTGCCGCTGGCCGCCAGGGCCAGCATCAGCCAGGCCATGGCGGCGCCGATCAACCGGCGCTTGAGGGAAGAGCTAGGCTTCGCCATGGCCGGGGGCCTCCAGCCGCCAGCCCTGGCCGCGCAGGGTGTGGATGGCGTCCACCTTCAGTTTCTTGCGGATGCGCCCGATCAGCACGTCGATGACATTGGACTCGCGGTCGTCATCGCGGTCATAGACGTGTTCCACCAACTCGGTGCGCCCCACCACGCGGCCCTGGTGATGGGCCAGATAGGACAGGATGCGGAATTCCTGGGCGGTCAGTTGAACCGGCTGGCCGTCCACCCACACTTTGGCCGAGCCCGTGTCCATGCGGATGGGGCCGCAGATGATTTCCGGGCTGGCATGGCCGCAGGCTCGGCGGATCAGGGCGCGCACGCGGTAGACCACCTCGTCCATCTCGAACGGCTTGGTCAGATAGTCGTCGGCGCCGGCATCGAAGGCCTGAGCCTTTTCCGCCCAGCGCGAGCGCGCCGTCAGCACCAGCACGGGGAACAGCCGCTTGGCATCACGCCAGCGCCGCAGCACCGAGACACCGTCCAGCCGGGGCAGGCCAAGGTCCAACACCACCGCGTCGTAAGGTTCGGTGTCGCCCAGGAACCACGCTTCCTCGCCGTCATAGGCCAAATCCACCACAAAGCCCGCCGCCTCCAGCGCCTGTTCCAGGCGCAAGGCCAGTTGGGGTTCGTCCTCGACCACAAGAACTCTCATGGCCGGTTCTCCACGCCGCGTCCCTTGGCCGAGAGCAGGCGGCCGTCGCGGGCGTCGTAATGCAGCTTGATGACGTTGCCCTCGGGCGAGATCAGCTTGATTTCATAGACCATTTGGCCGCGCTCATCCTCCAGCTCGGCCTCGATCAGGTCGCCGGGGAATTGCGCTGCTGCCTTGTCGAGGATGGTCCGCAGGGGCAAGACTTCACCCGCCTGCACGGCACGGCGCGCACGGTCGTGATCCCCAGCCATGGCCGGGGCGGAGAGGGCCAATGACGCGGCCAGCGCGAGGGAAAAAACTGTCTTCATGCCGCCGAGCATCTGCCCCCATCCATGAACCGTGCATGAACCAGCGCGTCAAGCTGGGTTCAGCCATGGGTGGATAGTGTTTCCCCAATCATCGCCGCCGACAAGGAGCAAACCATGCTGGGCAAGATGTTCATTCACGGCCTGATGTCCACTGTGCTGGTGGCCGTCGCCGCCGGTCTTTATGCCGCCATGGTGGCCTGACATGCAGCCGAAAACTCAAATGCGGCTGGTGCGCCTGTGGCACGCCGCTTTGGTGGGCGGTTTCGCTGTCGCCTACCTTACCGGCGACGAGGACACCTATGCCATGCACCTGTTCTCCGGTTGGTTGGTGGTGGGGTTGGTGGCCTTGCGGTTCATTCTTCCGCTCAAGCTGAACCGGCCCAACCGGCCACGCTATTTTACCTGGAGTATCCTGGCCGCCTTGGGCATGGCCGGTGCGGCTGCGGTAAGTGGCGTCGGCGCCGATGTGCTGCCCTGGCTGGAGGACTTGCATGAAGGCCTTGCCGAAATGTCCCTGTGGGTGGCCTTGGCCCATGTGGCCGCCGCGCTGGTGGTGTTCAAGGGCCGCAAATGGCTGGCCCGGCTGAAGCCTACGGCGGTGGTGGGGGCGCTGGTTCTGCTGCTGGCGGCCTCGCAGACCGCTTTGGCTGCCGATGCCGCCCGCGACGCCATCCTGGCCACCTATGCCGGGCAGGCCAAGGCCGAGAACCCCGCCTTCGCAGGCTTCTCCGCCCAGCGTGGCGAGGCGCTGTACAGGGCGAAAAACAGCGTGAACCCCGACGCGGCGTCCTGCGCCGCCTGCCACACTGACGACCCTACCCGCGCCGGGCGTCACGTCAAGACCGGGCGCGTGATCGAGCCGGTGGCGGTGTCCGCCAATCCCAAGCGCTTCACCGATGCGGAGAAGGTCGAGGAACGTTTCGTCCGCGACTGCAAAAGCATCCTCGGGCGAGCCTGCTCGGCCACCGAGAAGGGCGATTACGTCACCTTCATGGCTTCGCGCTAGGAGAGAACCCCATGCGTACTCTGATTTTTGCTGCTGGTTTGACCATTGCCGCGCTGCCGGCTTTGGCCGGTGACCACCGGGTGGCTCCGGTCCGCGATGCCCTGGTCCAGAAGGAATGCGGTCAATGTCATATGACGTTCCAACCGGGCCTGCTGCCCGCTGCGTCATGGGAGCGGATGATGGACAAATTGGCTGACCATTACGGCGACAACGCCGCGGTGTCGGCAGAGAAGGGCGCGGCCATCCGCGCCTACCTGACCGCCAATGCTGGCCGAGACCGCCGGGGTGGCACGCCGTCCCGCATCACCGAGGCGCGCTGGTTCACCCACGAACATGATTTTCCTGCCCCTGTGTGGAAGCGCCCCGAGGTGGTGACCAAATCCAACTGCCCGGCTTGTCATCAGGGCGCCGAGCAAGGGCTTTACGACGACGATTGATTAAGGCGCAGGCGCAGCCATCTCGACGGGCATAAATAGCAGAATTGCACCACCATTCAGAGTATGTTCAGCTATCAGACAGCTGAACATCCAGATGGAAAGGTGCTTTCATGCCGATTGATCCATGGGAAGCCATGACTTATGCCATCCGCTCTGCACACACCGTGGGGCCAACAAAAGGTGCCGCCGTGAGGCTGGATGGCGACTTAGTGACGGTAGACGCTCCTTTAGCAGGTGCTCGTCCTCTGTACAGTGTGCGATCACCCGACAGCAATGACGACAACACCTATACAATAACAGATGGCGGTCCTGGGGCTGTTCAAATGGTTTATTGGTTGCCTTGGGGGCAAAACGCGTTTGCCGCCATATCCGTCTTGAATAAAAGTGCGGCCACGATATTCCTGACCAGCGAATTCAGCGGCTGCTATTTTATCGGTTGCAAAAACATGGTCATGCATACCGCTGCTGGATACACAGATGACCCGATCAATAGTGCTTGGAAAGAGCTGACGGAATGGGGCGAGGACGCTGACAAGGACACAAACGAGCGGTACGTTCTGGCACCTTATAAGCAGCCGGTGCATGAGCACGTTACGGCAGTTTACGGCGCGGAACGCGGTATTTCCCGCCCAGTTGTTGTACCCCGCGCTGTTGTTATGGGGTGCCGGTATCCCGTTGAGAGTACCAACTGGCTGTTTGCCTATCAGGACCTGACGATAGACACGCCTGACTATGGCATGTGGAAGCCATTGAAACCCGTTTGATGGCCTTTTGTCCGGCCGATAGCTCAAACGGGGGCCGGCCCTGATGTCATTCAGAGCCGGCTCTTCTTCGCGTCGTATGGAGTTGCACATAGCGCAATCTTGATCTCCTAGTGCTAACAGGTGCGCTTTTGCAAGCTTATGGGGGGCCGCACCAAGGTAATTGCAGTCGTATGCGCCAAGCTCTGCCAGCATATCTGGCGGGCAGTCAAACCCCAGCATCGTTCATCAGATGGATCAGCGTCGTTTGGCCGTGTGTGATTTCCGGCGGCGTGGTGCGGCTCGGATGGATCCACGCTGCCAAGGCGGATGAAGGTATTGTCCGGCGGAGAATTGCCGACAACGCCCTGGGGCCGGCGCATAGCGACTTGCCGCAATGTGCACAGACAGTCCACGGGGGGCAGATAGTTGCGAACTGGAGGTCCCAATAACCGAAAGCGTACCCAAATTCTCCAAGACGAATTCGGTTAAGACGCGGACGCTTGGTCATCCTCCCTTTCAACGCCCGAGGGTGATCGTCCCCTCACGCCCGCACCACCGGGATTCCGTCCCAACTAGTGGTGTATGACGGCGTCTTGTTGCGTTGGTTCATCCATCGATTAATGGCCCCTGTGGGCCAAGAGCAGTCGCCGTGCCTGTGATCCGGAACGACCGAATTGGGCCGCGAGCAGCCGGTCTGCTTTTGGGCGAGAAACGGGCAAACCGGACGCTGTCCGAGTAGCTGCTTCGGCAGTTACTGACCCATTGCTGCCATTCGGCAAGGCAGGGAAGAAGTCGGGCCAGGGGATCGAGGACCAGCATCTTTCCAGCGAGGCTGGCGTTTGGCTCGCTACCCGAGATTGGTGCCACCACATGCCGCTGGTCGGCGGCACTGCATTCAGCGATGATCCCAATTGGCCGCCGCGTGTGGGTGCAGCCTGAACCGTTGTCTGAGAGTACGGAAGCCACGGGAATGGCGTCATTTCTGCACCATTTCCTGGAAGCCATCCGCATCGCGCCGTTGGGGTGCTGAATATTCCAGGGTCGACGCCATCTATTAGAAAAGGTCAACCATGGTAAAGCCCCCCAAGTCTCCCCCGAAATCTGTCGTGGATACTCCCGTGGCCGCGCTGCCTGCGCGCGGTGGCGGCCTGTTTCCCGTCGTCGGGGTCGGCGCTTCAGCGGGTGGTCTGGAGGCGCTGGAAAATTTCTTGGCGCATGTTCCGGCGGGCAGCGGCATGGCCTTTGTCATCGTCCAGCACCTTGATCCGACCCGCGATAGCGCCATGTGCGAGTTGCTTCAGCGCATCACCCCCATGACGGTTCACGAAATCAGAAGCCACATGAAGGTGAAGCCGAATACCGTTTATGTGGTTCCGCCGAACAAGGATCTGACCATCGTCAAAGGCGCGCTGCACCTGATGGATTTGGTGACGCCGCGCAGCCGGCACCTGCCGATAGATTTGTTTTTCCGCTCATTGGCTGCAGATCAGAATGAGCACGCCATCGGCGTCATCCTGTCGGGCATGGGCAGCGACGGCTCGCAAGGTCTGCGCGCCATCAAGGAAAAAACCGGTTTGACGGTCGTGCAGGACCCCGCCAATGCCAAATTCGACAGTATGCCGAGGAGTGCCATCACCGCCGGAGTGGCCGACATCGTCGGCCCGGCGGAGGAATTGGCGGAGCGAATTCTCGCTTATCTCCAGCACGTACCCGCGCCGACGGCCATTGCCGAATCGGACCTACCGTCCCAGACCGCTCTTGAGAAAATCACGATCCTGCTACGCGAAAGTACAGGAAATGACTTTTTGCTTTATAAGAAGAACACTTTAAATCGCCGCATCGAAAGGCGCATGGGCCTGCATAAAATTGACACGCTGGCCAACTATGCCCGTTATTTGCGCACAAACCCGGAAGAGATTGACCTACTTTTCAAGGAATTGCTGATCGGTGTCACCAATTTCTTCCGCGATCCGGCGGTGTGGGAGTATCTGACGGCCAAGGCCATTCCCGCGATACTGGCGGCACACCCGGCCGGTAAAGGGCTGCGGGCTTGGGTGCCCGCTTGCTCGACCGGCGAGGAAGCCTATTCTTTGGCCATCGCCTTCAAGGATGCGCTCGATCTGGTCAAACCCAATGGGCGCTTTTCACTGCAGATCTACGCGACCGATTTGGACAAGGACGCCATTGTAAAGGCCCGCCAGGGGGGCTACCCAGAGAACATTGCTGCGGATGTCTCGCCTGAGCGATTGGCCCGGTACTTCACCGCCGAAGGAAACGGTTACCGGATAAGCAAAGAAATTCGGGATATGGTGAATTTTGCCCCGCAAAACATCACCACAGACGCGCCATTTACCAAAATTGATATCCTGAGCTGTCGCAATTTGCTGATTTACTTCTCCCCTGAACTGCAGAAAAAACTCATTCCGCTGTTCCACTTCTGCCTGAACCGCGAAGGCATATTGCTGCTCGGCAATTCGGAAACGGTCGGCAACTTTACCCACCTGTTCGCGCCCCAGGATGACAAAATGCGGCTTTATCGCCGTATTGACCATGCCCTGACGCTGGCCGAGGTGGCGTTCCCCAAAAAAATCTCTCACGAGGCGTCCAGCGTTGCCGAGGATCCGCAAGAAGAAGGTCAGTCGGACAATATGCAGCTTATGGTCGAACAGTTGCTGCTGCAGTGTTATGCCCCGCCTGCCGTGGTGGTCAATGACCGAGGCGACATCCTTTATTTCAGCGGGCGCACCGGCAAATATCTGGAACCGGCCGCCGGCAAGGCCAACTTAAACATTCATTCCATGGCGCGCGAGGGGCTGCGCCAAGCCCTGACCGGCTTGGTGAGGCGGGCGTTGCGGCAGAAAACCGCGATACACCTGAATAATTTGCAGGTGGGGACCAACGGCGGGACGCAGATCGTCAATGTCACGGTTCGGGCGGTGGAGCAACCGGCTGGGCTGAGCGGGAAAGTGATCATCGTGTTCAATGACGTCGCGACACCGCCTGCCGTCAAAGCCTCGCGCAAGACGTCCACGGAGGTCGCGAACAGCGCGTTGACCGAGGAAGTGCAGCACCTCCGCGAAGAACTGCAGATGACCCGCGATGAAATGCAAACCTCGCAGGAAGAGTTGAAGTCTACCAACGAAGAGCTTCAGTCCACGAATGAAGAATTGCAGGCCACCAACGAAGAGCTGACTACCTCGAAGGAAGAAATGCAGTCCATGAACGAAGAATTGCATGCGGTCAATGCGGAAATGCAATCCAAGGTGGACGACCTGCTGTGGGTCAACAACGACATGAGCAATTTGCTCAACAGCACGGAAATTGTCACGGTGTTCCTCGACGCCGAGTTGCGCATCCGCCGCTTTACCCCTGGAGCAACCCAACTCTTCAAATTGATACCGAGCGACGTGGGGCGCCCCCTTACCGATATCGCCAGCGATCTGGATTATGTGCAACTGCGAGAGGATACGCAGAGCGTATTGAACACGTTGGTGTTTGGGGAAAAGCAGATCGCCACCCATGACGGGCGCTGGTTCAAGGTCCGCATCATGCCGTACCGTACCCATGACAACGTCATCAACGGCGTGGTGATCACCTTCGTTGACATCGGTGAAACCAAGAGGCTGGAAGCGGAACTCCTGAACCTTCGGGCATCGGTGCGGCCTGAGGGGGTGCCCCAATGAATAGGGACCAGCAGCACTCGTCCGATGCGCATGTGCGGCGCAAAGCGGAGGCGGAACTGATGCGGCGGCCGGTTCCGGTGCCCGAGACCGCAGCGGACATACAGAAATTACTGCACGAATTGCAAGTCCACCAGATCGAACTGGAAATGCAAAATGACGAACTGTGCGCGGCGCGCGCCGAGGTCGAGGCGGGGCTGGAGCGTTATACCGAACTCTACGATTTTGCCCCTATCGGATACCTCACCCTCGAACGCGACGGCACCATCCGTCAGGCCAACCTTGCCGGCGTCGGCCTGCTGGGACTGGCCCGCTCGCAGCTCAAGCGTCAACGTCTTGGCGCCTTCATTTCCCCGGAATTTCTGCCCGCCTTCAACGCCTTCCTGAGCCAGACCTTTGCCAGCCGAATCGCCGCATCCTGCGAGTTGGTGCTGTGTCCCGCCGGCCAGTTTCCACAGCGTCATGTCCATATCACCGGCATCGCCGACGATTCGTGGCAGACCTGCAAACTGGTGGTGCAGGACATCACCGTGCGCAAGCAGGCGGAAGAAGTGCTGCGGCAACGCGAAAGCGAGGCGCGCTTCCGGGTGATGGTCAACGCCATGCCGCAGCTTGCCTGGATCGCCCAGGCCGATGGGGACATCACTTGGTTTAACGACAAGTGGTACGAATATACCGGCACCACTGCGGAGGATATGCAAGGCTGGGGCTGGCAGAGTGTGCACGATCCCGAGATGCTGCCCAAAGTGCTGGAGCGGTGGAAGATGTCTATCGCTACGGCCACGCCCTTCGAGATGGTCTTTCCCCTGCGCCGGGCAGACGGACAATTTCGCCTCTTCCTGACGCGAGGCGTGCCGCTGTTGGATCCGATGGGGCGCGCAATTCAGTGGTTCGGCACAAACACGGATATCGCGGAACAAAAGCGGATGGAGGGGGAGTTGGCTTTGGCCAAGGCCGAAGCCGAGCAGGCGAACGCCGCCAAATCCCGCTTTCTCGCCGCCGCCAGCCACGACCTTCGTCAACCGCTCCAGGCTCTCGGCCTTTATCTCGATGTGCTCAGGGGGAGGCTTTCGCCTGACGACGCACCGATTATGACCCGCATCGAAAGTTGCCACTCCGGCTTGAGCCGGTTGCTCACCGATCTGCTGGATGTGAGTAAGCTTGAAGCCGGGGTGGTGACGATGAACCTGGGCAAGGTCGCCATCATGGACCTGCAGACCTCGGTGGTGTCCGCCCACGCTCCGGTGGCCGAGATGAAGGGATTGCGTCTGCGCATGGTGGCGACCAGAGTGATCGTGCAAGCCGACTCGGTGTTGTTGGAACGAATCATCGGCAACCTGGTCGCCAACGCCGTCCGCTACACCGAGCATGGCGGGGTGGTAATCGGCTGCCGGCATCGGCAGGGCAAGGCGTGGGTCGAGGTCTGGGACTCCGGCATCGGCATTCCCGAGGATAAGACCGCCGAAATTTTCGAGGAGTTCAGACAACTCGGGAACCAGGAACGCAACAGCGAGAGGGGGACCGGCCTCGGCTTGGCCATCGTCAGCAAGACAGCAGCACTGCTGGGGCTGACGGTTCGCGTTTCATCTCAGCTCGGCCGAGGGTCGATGTTTGCCATCGAACTGCCTTCGGAGAAGGCGGGCGGGCCAACTCCGTAGCAAGGTTACGCGGCGGTGCATTGGCACGGTTACAACCGTTCAACGCGGGATAAGCGACTACCTTCCGCCGTGTCCGAAACCTTGGCGCCGGAGCGCTAGGGTCAGCCATACGGCCAATCATCCACCAATTGCCATCGTGGCGCTGTGCCCTGCCGGGAGCCTTCGCCATCGCTGGCCTGTGGGCCGGTGATCCTGGCGTATACCGGGCAAAGGCCGAAGCGCCACTGGAGGCTCCGGTGACGATGACGACAATGCCATCTGACAGGCGCACGCATCCTCTACTTCGCGGTGGATCAGTGAGTGGTCAGTGCAGGCTTAGGCGGGGCACCGAGGTGCCCGCGCCAGCTAGCAGGCCCAAGTGAAACCCCAGGGGATGGGACTTCGTAGGCGTGCCAACATAGTCGCATGCCGGTTCGGGGGGGAGCCGTTCCCCCCGGGCCCAATCAATGAGGCTTCGCCGCTGCGGGATTAATTTGGTTCTCCGCTAAATCGGTCATGTCCTGGTCGAACTTTTTACCCTGATCCAGTGCCTGCTCGAACGCCTGCGCCGCCGGCTGGCGGCCCAGGGTGCGGCTCAGCGCGGCGGCGGTCCCCCAGGCGGCGATGCAGTAATGTTCGATCTTCTGGATTGCACCGATCAGAGCCGTGTCCTTGACCGCGTCAGACTGGATTGACTGGACGAGCTGCTGCGCATCGTCGATCAGCCCTTCCACCGCCTCATTGATGTATTGCTCTTTGGGAATTTGGAACTGGTCCACGATCTGGTCGATTTGCAGCAGCAGATCCTTGCCCTGTTGGGACCCGTTCCTCCAACCGCTGACGAACGCTATCGGCGTTGGTGGATTAGGACAGGCGCGGCAGGACGCTGGAAAGCTGCTGCTCGGCGCTGTAGATGGCCAGGATTTCGTTGTTGAACAGTTCTTCGGCGGAAGTGAACTGCATGGGAACCTCCAGGGGATCGATATGCTGGATGGGAATTAGGGGCTTACCCGTCTAATCACCTGCTGCCGGCGCTGGACGGCCAGGGAACCGCCGAGGGCCGCCGCAATGGCGCCAAGCAGCAGAACGGTGAAGCCGGCAAAAGACGTCTTCGAGGCGGCGTCGGCACTGGCATCCGCGGCATTCTTGGCGGTCTCGATCGCCTGGGCTTTGGCCTGCTGAACCTTGGCCTGGGCCTCGTCGAACTTCCTGGCCGCCTCGTCGGGGCTGATCTGCAACTGGGCGGCCATGATGGCGATGACGTGCTGCTTGGCAGCCTCGGCGTCGTTGCCGCCCTTGGCATAGGTGACCAGATCGGAGGCGATCTGCTTTTGCGCCTCTTCGGGGCTCATGGTCGCCGGGTCGGGATTGGGCGGTTGCAGGTAGGCCTGTGCTTGCTGTTGCACCAAATCGGGTGAGACGCCCGCTGCCTGGGCGATCGGCTTGGCCGCGTCGGCAATGCTGCTTCCGGCGGCCGAGGTGAGGCTACCCAGGACGGAGAACCCACCGCCGATGAACCCGCCGATGGCCGAAGTCAATATCCAAAGGGTGAGGATTGTCGCGGCTCCCCAGCTAACGAGCCCGTGCAGAACTCCGTCGAGCCGGATCTCCACGCCTGCCAGCCAGGCGGCGACGAAGCCGCCCAGGGCCAGGGCTAGGCATGAGCTGACAATCCACCAGATGCCGGCGCCGATCCCCAGGCTTTGAGCGCTCGGGGTGGTTCCTTCATGGGTGCTGATGGTGTCCAGCCCGAACCCCATGCCGAGCAGGGCGAACAAAAGCTGGATGGCGACGATCAAGATCACGCCGCCGAAGATGGCCGACCACGAGATGCGCCGGTGAGTATGGGAACCGCCGCCCGCCAAGGCGGGGGTCGTCTCCACAGTGCTTGCCGTGCCGATAGGCGCGGCCGGAGAAATGGTAGTTGCCATGGGCTCTCCAAAAACTGGCATTCCATGCATAGGAGCCCAGGCACCTGGAATGCATCCAATGAGGGGGGGGCGAGGCGCGCCACGGAACGGCCGGATTGCCGGCGGCACGGAGTGGGCGGTTGTCCGTCTGGGCTCATCCCATAGGTCGGTAGGGCGAGGCCGGGTTCGAAGGGATCATCCGTTTCATCCCAGATATTCCGATCGGATATGTCCATAAGGCAGGTGACACCTCCGGGCACTCACCGTCTGGGGTAATTCACCTTATCGTTGGAGAGGTAACAAGGAAGGAAATGTAATGCATTCATCATTGGTCGGGCGCATGGAGAACTGTTGGATCGTCGAGGCTCCTGACGGTGACCACCATGTCCTGTCGGGGATAAACATTGTTACCGGGGGCGTGCCGGCCTTTGGGGGAATGGAAGGAGTGATGATTTCCCTGAGTGGCAGAAGGGGGACTTACCGCCGCTTTTATGCGCGCTGGAGCTCGGGGAGTCCCATCTGCAAGGTTATGCCGGCTGTTGCCGCATGCGTAGCGAGCGCGCCCATTGCCTCACTCTCCTGCTGAGCCTGCCGTACTTCCGCCGCCAGCATTGAGTCGTCGATGGCGCCTCAAGCTCTAACCGTGCCGAGGGTTCCTTCCGCAATGACAGCAGTCCGGCGCAACCTTCCCTACCGGCGGAGCCAGGGCATGAAAAGCCGGATGTAGTCCTCGGCACTCTTGCGGAACAAATCCAGCCACAGCTGCTGCCATTGACCAGCCGCACCGAACGGGTCCGTCCGTGTTGCTGCAGCCGTCAGATTGGGCGGACGCCAATCCTGGCCCTGGCCCTGGTCGCCGGTCGGTGTGCGGAATGGCTCGCTGCGCTGGTCCTGCCCCTCATCCTCGTCCTGCTCCTTATTCTCGTCCGCCGCTGCAGCTTCAGCCTTTTCATCTGGCTGCGTCTGGTCCTCTTGAGCGCGCTGCACCGCGGGTTCCTCGTGCTCATCAACAGGCAGATTTTCTGGGGGCTCGACCACGATCAACTGTGGCCGTGGCTTGCGCAAAGAGCCCTTGGACGGTAGCGCAGTGAACAGTTCGGCCATGCTTGCGTATTGCTGCTCCGGGAGCCTCTGAAGGAAATCCATGGCGCGCGGGGCAATGTCGTTATGGCTGGCATATTCCATGATGCGGGCACGGTCGCAGGGGAAATTGAGCCCCTCCAGCGCTTTAACGAGCGTGCGTGCCATGGCTCACCTCCGTGCGGTTGGTCTGTGGTGGTGAACCCATTTTGGACCCTGCTGTTCTCTTTGGGTCGTCACAGCCGCGCAAACCGCAGCACCGCCTTGGTCCGCTCCGGCATGGGCTTATGCTCGGCCTTGAATGACTTTGCCACCCACGCCCATTGCTCCTCGGTGAGCAGCGCATCGCAGCGCCCGTCCGGCGATAGCCGCCCTCGGCCTGGTCGTAGCCGAGGTCTGCCCATTACGGCCCGTGGGCTTATTCGTCTTAGCCCCCAGCAGAAATTGCTCGACCGTCCTCTCCGTCGGTCACCGCCCGTTGCCTCGCTTGCTGCATGGCGGAGTGGATGCGCATGTACTCTTCGCGGATCAGAATGAAGCAGCGCGATGTTTCGCTTGCGCGAAGAAATCGTTGGTGGGGCTGCCCAGCGGCGATTTCATCATCGCCGAAGGTGTCGCCGGGAAGAAAGATGCGGCCTTGGCCGCCTGGGACCACCTGCTCGTAGGCACCCTCGATTACCAAATGGACACCGTCGCCCAACTGACCCGGTGACATGACAATATCGCCCGCCCGCTGGCGCACGAAGCGGCAGGCCAGTGCCTATACGCCGCCTCGAATGGGGGTGAACCACTTGTGCCTAGGCAGTGTTCTCCACGCATGGCCATCGAACAATACCATGAGAAGCGCGCGATTTCAGCAGCACGTCTGGAACTAAATAGCCATCCAACGGTTCTCGTTGCATTGCAGCATTAGCACAGAGGCCCCCCTATGACAGCTGGCACCCAAGCGCGCCACCATCCAGCAGCGCGAAAAATCAGCCCCCACACCAGTCCTGCGGCTAAGACACGCTCAAGGATCGGCGTCGTTGTCGCTGGAGCGGCTGCTCTTGGCGGGCTGGCATTATGGAACGCTGCTCGAGCACGGAAAGCCGAGCGAGAACATCCCCCGATGGGCCGCTTCGTGACCGTTGGGAACGTTCGATTGCATTATCTCGAACGCGGTCAGGGCCACCCGGTCGTCCTCATACACGGCAACATCGTCACGGCCGAGGACTTCCGGATCAGCGGCCTTTTCGATCTGCTCGCCGACGACGGCTATCGCGTCATCGCATTCGACAGACCGGGCTTTGGTCACAGTGATCGGCCTCGGGGCAGCGGCGCCACGCCGGGCGCGCAAGCTGCCACCCTCCGTGAGGCGTTTGTTCGACTCGGGATCGAGCGCCCGATCGTCGTCGGCCATTCCTTGGGATCGCAAGTCGCCCTAGCGCTTGCGCTCAATGCGCCAGAAGCGATAGGTGGCGTCGTGCTGCTGTCCGGTTATTATTATCCAACCATCCGCGCCGACGTGCCGCTCGCTTCGATCGCCGCCATTCCGGTGGTGGGTGATGTCCTGCGTTACACGTTTTCGCCTCTCGTCACCGCCGCCGCCATGCCTGCTGTTGTAAAGCTGATGTTTAGCCCCGGTCGCACCCCCGAGAGGTTTACACGCGGTTTCCCGACCAGCCTTTCAGTTCGCCCCTCTCAGATCAGGGCAGAAGCGCAGGACAGCGCTTCATGATCCCGGCCGCCTTTGAGATGCAGCATCGCTATCAGGACCTCAACTTACCTGTCGTGATCGTAGCGGGCACCCAGGACCGCATCGTTGACGTCGAACGCCATGCCATCCGCCTGCACAGAGAAGTCGCCCAGAGCAGGTTGAGATTGATACCGGACGTCGGCCATATGGTCCATTACGCCGTCCCCGAGGAAGTGGCAAAGGCGATTGGCGATGCGGCAAACATGCAGAATGCAGCTGTGCGAAAGCCCCCCGTGACCGATTACGAAGGGCGTGTTTGCCTCAAGTGAGTGAGCACCCGGGTGAACGCCCCTTAACCAACATCCTATTGATCCCCGGCCCGATAAGCTTTTCATCGCCGGCCGACGCGGCGCCCTTGGGGGGAGGGGGGAACGTCCTCCCCCGGAACATCGACGCTTCCTCTGGGTAAGCAGAGTTAGGCGAAGAAGCTCCAGGCAGGAAGGGCGGCGGTTTAACCATGGATTTCTACATCCTTCTGCTCACCGGCGGCGGTGTCATTGTGCTGTTGACGGCTTGGCTGCCGATGGTGCTGAAGAACCTGCCCCTGTCCTTGCCAATTGTCTGCGTAGGCCTGGGGACGGGCATTTTCGCGTTCTCAGGCGAAGGGTGGTATCCGGACCCGCTTGCTCATCCTCAATACGCGGAAAGGCTCACAGAATTAGTGGTGATCATCTCGCTCATGGGGGCGGGGCTGAAACTCGACCGCCCGCTGGGATGGCGCTCGTGGATGATCACTTGGCGCCTGCTCGCGGTGACCATGCCGCTGTCTATCCTCTTCATCACCCTGCTTGGCTGGGAGCTGTTGGGCCTTCCGCTGGCAACCGCCGTACTTCTGGGCGCGCTGCTGGCGCCGACAGACCCCGTGCTGGCCTCCGATGTCCAGGTCGGCCCGCCCGGCTCGGAGAATGAGGACGAGGTTCGGTTCAGCCTGACATCGGAAGCCGGTCTCAATGATGGCCTAGCCTTCCCCTTCGTCAACCTCGCGCTTGCCATGGCCTTGGCTGAGCCCGCTGTACCGACGTGGGAATGGTTCGCGGTTGACGTGGTGTGGAAGATCGCCGCCGGCATCGTCATTGGCTGGGCAATTGGTCGCGGATTGGGCCTGTTGACGTTCCGGCTGCCCAACCGCGCCAAGCTATCGCGGACCGGTGACGGCTTCGTCGTTCTAGGCATGACGGCGATCGCGTACGGCGTGACGGAGATGGCCCACGGCTACGGCTTCCTGGCGGTGTTCGTCGCCGCGCTGGCACTGCGCAAGGTCGAGCGCTCGCACGCCTATCATGAAAAGCTGCACGGGTTCGCCGAGGAGATCGAGCGCCTGTTGATGATGTTGCTCCTGGTGCTCTTCGGCGGGGCCATCGCCGGTGGATTACTGGCGCCGCTAACCTGGAAAGCGGCTGCCGTGGGCTTATTGGTGCTGTGCGTGGTGCGCCCATTGACCGGCCTTATGGGCCTTGTCGGCACCAAGGCGCCGCGAGAGGAACGCTTAGTTATCGGGTTCTTCGGGATCCGGGGGATTGGTTCGTTCTACTATCTGTCTCATGCGCTCAATGAAGCCGCGTTTGCGGGTGCCGACTTCTTGTGGGCAATCACCGGCTTCATCGTCCTCGCGTCGATAATCGGCCACGGCATCTCCGTCACGCCGACCATGCGCCGACTCGACCACCCTCGTTGAGTCAGTCAATCACATGCTCGCTTGCACCTGCTTTTGCGCATCTTAGCTGCTGCGGACGCGCAGAAGTGGGCAATATTGTTGCCCGCTTTCAGACCTACAGGTCCAGCGCCGGTCATTAAGTAGCCGGCGGTGTGCTCGCCTAGGCGGTGAGCCCGCCTAACCTCAGTTAAGTTCCTGTATCTGCCCAGTTTGACTATCGATAGCGAGCGACATTTGCTGTCCGTCGCGCTCCGCGTCGGCGAGGATCTCGTTCCCCTGGCGCCGTATATTTGAAACTCGCGAGCAGCCTTGATCGTTCAAGAGGTCCCGGACGTCGTTTGCACTGTTTAAGGCGCCCGAGCGGCTGCGCCGGTCCTCTGAAGCAGTGGTTTGCCGTTTGCCGCTGTCGGTCTTGATTTGCCCGCTTTCCGGATCAACGGTCACGGCTACCTGGCGCCCGTCTCGCGTGGCTGTGGTGCGATAGACCCGCTGGACCTTCCCGACACCCGTATAGCCCTGATCCTGCAGAACCTGCCGGACCGTCTGCTCCTCTTGATTTGCTCCCGATTGCCCTTGCAGCAATTGACGGGCGGCTTGCTCACCCAGGCTTTCCGACTGCTGGGCAATGGCGGACGGCGCGACCGCAAGCAGCGCGGCCGCAAGAACCACCAAAGAAAGTCGTTGGGACATGGCTATGGCTTGGTCGTCCACGGTGTAGGCGGCGCGGAAGTTCCACGTTGAAGGTGCCCGTGCCGCCGTCGCCGCGATATTTGGTGACGCCGGGCTGCCGGCAGCTTTAAGCAGTCCCGAGCCGGTTTCCTGGGGAAGGCGTTGAGGTATGGCAGGCGACAACCTGCGCCCATTTCCCTGGCTCGATCTCCGCCCATGGAAGCGGATCCAACGGCAGAAATTGTTTGGCGACGAGATTGTTGTCCTGTGGAAGGATTGGGGCCGCGGCATTATAGCTGGTGCAGAAACGCCAGAATCCCGTATCGATATCGCGCAAGAACTGCTTCAGCCGAGCCAGATCATCCTCATGGCCGACCCGGAAATGGGCGACCCGATGGCGAATTTG
The DNA here is from genome assembly GCA_014379805.1 of Rhodospirillales bacterium. GTDB lineage: Bacteria > Pseudomonadota > Alphaproteobacteria > Rhodospirillales > Magnetospirillaceae > Magnetospirillum. The sequence continues at coordinate 19,103 of JACMLB010000352.1, forward strand.
TGAGACTTCCTGAAGTTTCGCGTCCCATATCGCCTTGGGTGGGAAATAAGCCGAGAAGCAATCCCAGTTCGCGTCGATAAGTTTGGTGAGCGTGGACAGCTGCGCATAGCTTAGGGCGTTCATCTCCGGCGTCGGCATGTGGGTTAGCGACTTGTCGGCCTTGAACGCGCTGGAGTTGCTGTTGAGGTCTCGTGCCCAGTCGTCGCCAAGCAGGGCGCGCAACTCGACATAGACCATAGCCCGAAGCCAGGTCTCGAATTGCCAGAGCCGCGCGTAGGTGTTAACGGCCTGAACTGGCACCTCCGCAATCTCCTCGAACGTAGGGGCGTTGATCGACGGAGATTTTTCGGTCATCGACGGCTCACTACGATTGGGTGTTGCGGTTATACGCACCGAAATGCTGCGGTGGCGGTCTATGATCCTCATTTGTTCTTGCTGCTTGAGGCCGATTCTCTATCGAGAACCGGCCCTTCGCGGAGGGACCCAAGAGAGGAAAGAACGGCCCCTCAAAAATTGGCTGCGGCACGCTGTTGCTTCGTTTGGGCCACACTATGCCGCGCACCGGCCAAACTTTGGTGCGCGGCATAAACGGGCGGTGCGTATCACGAACACCCGGTGGTTCCGCCGCAGGTGTCGCACTTCATGCAGGTGCCGTTGCGCAGCAGGGTGAAGTTGCCGCATTCGGGGCAGGCGTCGCCCTCATAGCCCTTCATGCGGGCGTGGCGGATTTGTTCGGCGCGGGCGTCAAATTCCTGGATGGCGGTTTCGGCGCCAACCGCCATGGCCATGACCGATTGGGTCAGCTGAACCTGGGTGCTGGTAAGCTCTGCCGACTCGTTGCTGTTATGGCCGCCCTTGACCACCAGGAATTTCGACCGCACATAGCCCTTCGAGGCGACGCGCTCCACCACCGCGCCCAGATGGGCCGACGGCTCGCCCTGGCTTTCGGCTGAGTTGCCGCGGCCCAGGGTATCCGGGGTCAGATCGGCGGGCTCAACATGGGCCAGATCGTTGCGCGACAGGTAGGAAATCGCCAGTTCGCGGAAGATGTAGTCCAGGATGGAGGTGGACATCTTGATGGTTTCGTTGCCCTCGACCATGCCCGACGGCTCGAAGCGGGTGAAGGTGAAGGCTTCGACGAACTCCTCCAGCGGCACGCCGTATTGCAAGCCGATGGAGATGGCGATGGCGAAGTTGTTCATCATGGCACGGAAGGCGGCGCCTTCCTTGTGCATGTCCAAGAAGATCTCGCCCAACTTGCCGTCTTCGTATTCGCCGGTACGCAGATAGACCTTGTGGCCGCCGACGATGGCCTTCTGGGTGTAACCCTTGCGGCGGTCGGGCAGCTTGCGGCGGGCGGCGGCGATCATGCGTTCGACCACGCGCTCGGCGACGATCTCGGCACGGGCGGCCATGGGGGCGTCGGCCAGTTCCTCTTCCAGCGCGCCGGCATCGTCCAGCAGGGCCGATTGCAGGGGCTGGCTCAGCTTGGAACCGTCACGGTACAGCGCGTTGGCCTTCAGACCCAGGCGCCACGACAGCATGTAGGCGTCCTTGCAATCCTCGACCGAGGACGAGTTCGCCATGTTGATGGTCTTGGAAATGGCGCCCGAGATGAAGGGCTGGGCCGCCGCCATCATGCGGATATGGCTGTCCACCGACGGGAAACGCTTGCCGATCTTGCCGCAGGCATTGGCGCAATCGAACACGGCCAGATGCTCGGGCTTCAGGAAGGGGGCA
>JACMLB010000353.1 GCA_014379805.1 Rhodospirillales bacterium
ACGCTGTCGATTTGTAGCGAAAGATCGCGAACCCGCTGCTCCATGCCGGCCTGATAGCCTTCTCTGCCCATTCGCTCCTCTCCACTTGCCCCGGGGGACTGCGAAAAGGCTGCGCTTCCCCGCCCGTTCGGTGCAAGCATGCAATGGGGATAGAACACCCCCAAAGGAGGCAATGTGGGGGTGCTTCGGCGCGGGTTAAAGGACCGCCAGCACGCTTTCCGGCGGACGGCCCAAAGCCGCCTTGTCGCCGGCCACGACGATGGGCCGCTCGATCACCGCCGGGTTGGCGACCATGGCGTCGATCAGTTGGGTATCCGACAGCGCGGCAGGGTCAAGGCCGGCCTCGGTTGCTTCCTTCTTGCGCAAGATGTCGCGCGGGCCTTTGTCCAGCAGGGCTAGAATGCGGGTCAGTTCGGCCGCAGACGGGGGTGTCTTCAGGTAATCGACGATGACCGGGGCGATGCCCTTATCCTCGATCAGCTTCAGCGTCTCGCGCGATTTGCTGCAGCGGGGGTTGTGATAGATGGTGACCTGGGCCATGGACGCCCCCTTGATGTGGATGCCGTTCCGCTGCAGGTTAGGCGCCCGCCGCACTTTCGTCAAAGTCGCGGTCCATAAGGTCCCCACCATGAGAACCATGACCCAATCGCTCGCTCACGCCTGCGCCGCTTTTATGCTGGTGCTGACCATCGCCGTTCCCGCCTTCGCGCAAGACCACCCGCCCAAGGACAATGGGGTGCGGGTTGAGGAATTGCAGCGTTTGGTGAATACGCTGGAAAGCGACGGCGATCGCAAGCGGCTGGTGGAGCAGTTGAAGGGCTTGGTTTCCGCCCAGCGCAAGGCGGATGTGACCGCCGATGACGGCGTGCTGGGCACCATTTCCGAGCGGCTGGAGGTGTTCGGCGAAGAGGTCATGGACGCCGTGGGCGCCCTGAAGGACGTGCCCAAGCTGATGGATTGGGTGGGCACCCAATTGGCCGATCCCGCCGCCCGCGCCCGCTGGGGCGACACGCTGTGGAAACTGGCGGCGCTTATGGCCGCTGGTATTGTGGCCGACCATGTGCTGGGCTGGCTGTTGCGCCGGCCCGAACGGGCGATGGAGCCCGCCCAGGCCATTCCGTCGCTCATGCGGGTGCCGTTGGGGTTGGCCCGCGCGCTCATGCGGCTGGTGCCGGTGGCCGGTTTCGCGGCTAGCGCCTATGGCGTGCTGTCGCTGTTCGCGCTGGCGGGCAATACCCGCATCGCCGCGTTGATGGTGGTGACCGCCTATGCCTCGGTGCGGGGGCTGATGGTGCTGGCCCGCTTTGCCTTCGCCCCGCGCACACCGATGCTGCGGTTGGCGCCGGTGGGCGACGAGACTGCTGAATATCTGGTGATCTGGGTGCGGCGTCTGGCCGGCGTGGGCGTGTTCGGCTATTTCGCCACCGAAGCGGCGCGCCTGTTGGGCCTGCCTAAGGGTGGCCATGTGTTCGTTATGAAGTCCCTGGGTCTCGCCATCACCACCATGCTGGTGATCTTTATCCTGCAGAACCGCGCCGCAGTGGCGAGCTGGCTGCGCGGTCCGGGCAGTTCGTCCTTTGGGCGCCGGGTCCAGGGCTTGCAGAACCGGCTGGCCGATGTCTGGCACGTGCTGGCCGGCATCTATGTGGTGGCCGGCTACGGGGTGTGGGCGGTGCGGCTGAAGGGCGGCTTCGACTTCATGCTGCGCGCCAGTTTGCTTACCATCCTCATCCTGGTGGTGGCGGCTATGGTGTCCACGGCCCTGCGACGTCTGATCGAGCGCGGTTTCGCCGTCAGCCAGGACGCCAAGGCGGCGTTCCCCCTGCTGGAGGGCCGGGCCAACCGCTATCTGCCGGTGTTGCATGTGGTGCTGCGTGGCGCTGTGGCGTTGGGCACCGTGCTGGCGCTGGCGCAAGCGTGGGGCTTGGATACGCTGGGCGTGCTGTCGTCGGATATGGGGCGGCGGGTGATGGCCTCCGGTATCAGTATCTCGGCGGTCCTGTTGGGCGCATTGGTGGTGTGGGAGCTGGTCTCGGGCACCATCGAGCGTTACCTCGCCGCCACCGATCATGACGGCAATGCCGTCGCCCGCTCGGCCCGTGCGCGCACCTTGTTGCCGCTGATCCGCAATGCCCTGTTCATCGTGCTGGTGGTCATGGTCAGCCTGATCGTGCTGGCGGAACTGGGCGTCAACATCGCGCCCCTGCTGGCCGGCGCCGGCGTGGTCGGCGTCGCCATCGGCTTCGGCTCGCAGACTCTGGTCAAGGACGTCATCACCGGCGCCTTCATCCTGTTCGAAGACACCATTTCCGTGGGCGATTCGGTCAAGGTGAACGGCAATGCCGGCACGGTGGAAGCCATGAGCATCCGCGCCATCCGTTTGCGTGATGGCACCGGCAGCATGCACACCATCCCGTTCAGCTCGGTGACATCGGTGGTCAACATGAGCCGCGAATACGCCTTCGCCAATATCGAGGTGGCGGTGGACTATGGCGAGGATGCCGACGGGGTGATGGCGGTGCTGAAGGATTTGGGGGCCGAGCTGAAGGCCGATCCGGTGGTGGGCCCGCTGATCGTCGATCCCCTGGAAATCTTTGGCCTGGAGCGGTTCGAGGCGCAGGCCTTCGTTATCGCCGGGCGCTTCAAGACGCTGCCGCAGAAGCAGGGCTGCGTGCTGCGCGAGTTCAATCGCCGCATGAAGATGCGCTTCGATGAATTGGGCATCGAAAGGCCGTCGGGGCACACCACGCTGGTACTGGGTGAGGATGGTCAGGGTAAATCGGTGCTGGGCGAACGTTTGTTGGCTGGGTAATCAGTGCGCTGAGGGTGGCACTTGGGTCGCATCCATGAGGACATCGAAGCACAGTCCCAATGTCTCTTGGTTAGCATGGCGGCGGGACTCTGATAGCCAAGCTCCAGCATTCGGTCAGCCCCGATCTTTATGCGCAGAATGCGGCGCTTGACCAGATTGAGGGCGACTACGTGTTGGATGAGAAAGCTTGTCGATTGTTCGTACGCACTTTCGGCCATGTGAACGATATCAAAGCGACTCAGCCGGTAGGCATAGACTCCCGCCACTTTGCCCAGTGAGACGCCATCACGAGGGCTGCGCCGCCGCAGCAACGCTTCAACGTCGATTTCAGCTTCTTCGAGCGCCAGCCTTAATTCGCGTTTCGAGAAATCGACAGCAGCCAGATCCACCTGAAAATGGCGGACAACGCGGGCCAAGCTGTCGGTGTAATTGGAGGTGATTTCCCGGCGGATATTCGCCAGGGAAACCGGAATGTCCGAATTCATCGGCTGGTCATGACCTTTGCGGCGGCATAGACCTGCGTGAGTTCGCGCTCATCGTCCTTCATCGAACGGAGCCTGACACACGACCAACTCAAGCTCTTCGAAGCTCTTGATCCCGTGATTGAGCCGCGGCTCTTCACGGATTGGGTCTGGATGCGACATCTCTTCGACCAAAGCCCGAAGGGCCGATGGGTCGTCAAGAAGCGCCTTTAAGTTAGGCATTTGGTATCCAACGAATTCAATGAACAACGTTCAGGTTAAATTCGATAGCACTTTTTTAGTGCGGGCGGAACTACCCATGTGCAGGGCTAAGGCGCTGCGGTGGTTGAAAATTTGCCAGTTTCCCGGCTTTTATTCCTCCAACTCCTCCGCACTCTCCGCCTCGATCACCCGTCTCGCCGTACCAAAGTCGAAACCCGCGCGGGACAGGACGGCCAGATCCTTGTTGCGCATCTCTTCACGCTCAGCCGTACGGAACGGGCCCAGCTTGCGTTTGCGGGCCAGTTTGATGGCGGCGGCGAAGTCGGGCTCGGCGACCTCGTCGGCCAGGGAGTTCAGCGCGGCGGCGGCGATTTCGGCATCGATGCCCTTGGTCGCCAGCGAGGCGCGGATGGTGCGCAAGCCTTTGCCCTGGCGATGCAGCGAGCGGGTCTTCTGTTCCGCATAGGCGGCGTCGTCCAGATAGTGCAGCCGGGCCAGCTTGGCGATGACGGTGTCCAATTGGGCAGCACAGGTTTCGCGGTCGCCACCCCAATGGGCGAGGGAGCGGTCGATTTTGCGCATCATCACCCGTTTCAGGTTGCTGCTGGACGACGAGTAGCGTTCCAGGTAATGCAACGCCGCATTCTCCAGGTAGGATGGGGTAATCTTGGTGGGGACCTTCTTTGCCATGGTCCCGAGATTAGCGTGAACGAGGTGAAGGCGCCATGAGAGACCAAACCACCATCCTGCCGCCCGAGCCCCGCAGCTATGGCGCGGTCAATTGGCTGGGCTTTTGGACGCTGCTGCTGAAAGAGGTGCGGCGCTTCCTCAAGGTGTATTTCCAGACCGTGTTGGCTCCGGTGGTGACCACCTTGCTGTTCCTGGCAGTGTTCGCCTTGGCTCTGGGCCGGGTGGCGGCGGACGTGAGCGGCGTGCCCTTCGTCGAGTTCCTGGCGCCCGGCCTGATCATGATGGCCATGGTCCAGAACGCCTTCGCCAACACCTCGTCCTCGCTGATCATCGCCAAGGTCCAGGGCAACATCGTCGATATGCTGATGCCGCCTTTGTCCGCCGCCGAGCAGACCCTGGCGGTCGCCCTGGGTGGCGTGGCCCGTGGGCTGGTGGTGGGTGTTGCCGTCACGCTGGCCATGGCGGCGTTCGTGCCCGTCCACATCCACTCGGTGGGCTTCATCGTGTTCCACGCCGTGGGCGGCTCGCTGCTGCTGTCGCTGCTGGGCATGATGGGCGGCATCTGGGCCGACAAGTTCGACCACATGGCGGCGGTGACCAACTTCATCGTCACCCCGCTGTCCTTCCTGTCGGGCACTTTCTATTCCATCGAACGCCTGCCCGAGGGCTTCCACGCCTTCGCCCTGGCAAACCCGTTCTTCTACATGATCGACGGCTTCCGCTATGGCTTCATCGGCCATGCCGACGGCCCGGTATGGTGGGGGCTGGCTATCGTCGGTCTGGCTGATGCCGCTTTGCTGTTCATCACTTGGCGCATGCTGGCGACGGGCTACAAGTTGAAGGCGTGATGGCCCCCAGTCCCTCGCGGCGCTCGCTTCCCCTGTCATCTTTTTAGGCAGTCCGGCGCGACGGTTGACTTTCGCGGCAAAGGCGAGGATATTCCCGCCTTTCCTTTTCAGCGAGCCGGTCCTATTCGTCCGTTGGGGGCGAGGGCTTCCGGCTTTGCAGTCGGGGGAGGGCCCAAACGTGTTTCCTGTCGTTATGCCGACCTATGCGCGTGCCGATGTCGCCTTCGAGAGGGGCGAGGGCGCTTATCTGTGGTCGACCGATGGGCGACGTTTTCTGGATTTCGGCTCGGGCGTGGCGGTCACGTCGCTGGGCCATTGCCATCCCCATTTGGTCAGCGCCCTGCAAGCGCAGGCCGGCAAGCTGTGGCATACCTCGAACCTGTACCGGGTCCCCGGCCAGGAAAAGGTTGCCGCCAAGCTGGTCGCCAACACCTTCGCCGACACGGTTTTCTTCTGCAATTCCGGCGCGGAAGCCAATGAATGTGCCATCAAGATGGCGCGCAAGTATCACTACGATTCGGGCAATCCCGAGAAGGTAGAGATCATCTGCGCCACCGGCGCCTTTCATGGCCGCACCCTGGGCACCATCGCCGCCGGCGGGCAGGAAAAGCACCTCAAGGGCTTCGCCCCGGTCATGCCGGGCTTCGTCCATGTGCCGTTCGGCAATCTGAACGAATTGCGCGCCGCCATCACGCCCCAAACCGCCGCCATTCTGGTGGAGCCGGTTCAGGGCGAGGGCGGCGTGGTGGCGGGCGATCCCGATTACCTGAAGCGCTTGCGCGCCACCGCGGACGAGTTCGGCGTGCTGCTGATCTTCGACGAGGTTCAGACCGGCATGGGCCGCACCGGCCCGCTATTCGCTTATGAATGGACCTGCGTCACTCCCGATATCATGCCTGTGGCCAAGGGCTTGGGCGGCGGCTTCCCCGTGGGCGCTTGCCTTGCGACCGCCGCGGCGGCTAAGGGCCTGTCTGCCGGCGCCCATGGCTCGACCTTCGGCGGCAATCCGCTGGCCATGGCGGCGGCGGATGCCGTGCTGGACGTCATGCTGGAGCCGGGTTTCCTTGACGGTGCCAAGGCCATGGCGGCCAAACTGCGCCAGGGAGTCGAGGCCGTGTGCGGCCAGTTCCCCAAGGTGATCGAACAGGTGCGCGGTGTCGGCATGCTGATCGGGCTGAAATGCCTGATCCCCAATACCGAACTGCAAGCCAAGCTGATGGCCAATGGTCTGCTGACCGTCGGTGCCGGCGACAATGTGGTGCGGCTGCTGCCGCCGTTGATTATCCGCGACGCGGAAATCGAGGAAGCCCTCGACATCCTGACGCGGACTCTTTCCGAGGTGAACAAATGACCGTCAATCCGGGCCGCACCCGGACCGGACAGATCAGGCACTTCCTGGATCTGGACCGCTTCGACACCGAGACCCTGCGCCGTATCTTGGATCTGGGCGCCGCCTATAAGCGCGGCGACAAGCCTTTCGGCAAGGACAAGCCTCTGGCTGGCCGTATGCTCGCCATGATCTTCGAGAAGCCGTCCACCCGCACCCGCGTGTCGTTCGAAACCGGCATGAAGCAACTGGGCGGCGATTGTATCGTGCTGAGCAAGGGCGACACCCAGCTGGGCCGGGGCGAGACCATCGCCGACACCGCCCGCGTGCTGTCGCGCTATGTGGACGCCATCATGATCCGCACCGACGACCCCGACAAGCTGGCTCAATTGGCGGAATACGCCTCGGTTCCGGTGGTCAACGGTCTGACCGATTTGACCCATCCGTGCCAGGTCATGGCCGACATCATGACCTTCGAGGAGCATCGCGGCCCGTTGGACGGCAAGGTGGTGGCGTGGGTCGGCGACGGCAACAATGTGGCCGCCAGCTGGATTCAAGCCGCCGCCCATTTCGGCTGCGAAATGCGGCTGGCCTGCCCGCCCGAACTGTGTCCCAACACCAACGTGGTGGATTGGGCGCGCAAGCAGGGTGCACAGGTAACCATTGGCACCGATCCCAAGGCCGCCGTGGCCGGCGCCCATCTGGTGCTGACCGACACCTGGGTCTCCATGGGCTGCCAGGACACCAACCGCGCCAATTTGCTGGCGCCGTATCAGGTCAATGACGCACTGATGGCATTGGCTCAGCCCGATGCCCTGTTCATGCATTGCCTGCCGGCCCATCGTAATGAAGAGGTCACCGATTCCGTCATGGACGGCCCGCAATCGGTGGTGTGGGACGAGGCGGAAAACCGCTTGCATGTGCAGAAGGGCATTCTTACGTGGTGCCTGTTGTGAATGCACCCGTGAATGACCTGATCCTTCCGTTCCAGCTTTCCGGCGGCGCCGTGCGCGGCCGGTTGGTGCGCCTTGGCCCGGCGGTGGATGCCGTCCTGGCCGGCCACGACTATCCCGATTCCGTGGGCAAGCTGCTGGCCGAGACCCTGGCCATGGCCGGGGTGCTGGCGGGCTCGCTGAAATATGACGGCGTGTTTACCTTGCAGGCTCAGGGCAATGGCCCGGTCGCTTTGGTTATGGCCGACGTCACCAGCAGCGGCGAGATTCGCGGCTATGCTCGTTATGACGCAGATAAGGTGGCTGCTGCGCCTGCGGGCGATGCGGTGCCGACACTGCTGGGCACCGGTTATCTGGCCTTCACCGTGGACCAAGGACCCAAGACCGAGCGTTATCAGGGCATCGTCGAACTGACCGGGGCAAGCTTGGCCGATTGTGCCAAGGAATACTTCGCCCAATCCGAGCAGTTGGACACCGAAGTGGTGCTGGCGTCGCAGCCCCCCATGGATGGTGCGGGCTGGAAAGCTGCCGCGGTGATGATCCAGCGCATGCCGGGCAGCCAGCCGGGCGCGCCCATCCTGACCGCCGACGATTCCCTGGAACATTGGCGCACTGCCACGATCCTGCTGGGCAGCCTGACCCATGCGGAATTGCTGGACTACGCCTTGCCGGCTGAGAGTATTGCCTATCGCCTGTTCCATGGCGAAGGCTTGCAGGCCTGGGAGCCCAAGGCGTTGGGCTTCAAGTGCCGGTGCTCTCTGCCCAAGATCACCAGCGCGTTGCAGGGGATTCCGCGCCACGAAATCGCCTCGCTCAAGGACGAGCGCGGCGAGGTCACCATCACCTGCGAATTCTGCCGAACCGTCTATGCCTTCGACGACGAAGCGCTGGAGCGGGTTTACGCGCCTTGACGGCTGCGGGTTAAGTGCCAAAATGGCGCCAACGACCTCCACCAAAGAAATGGGAAGCCCCCCGATGACCTTCCGCCCCTCTCGCGTGGTGATGGCGCTGGCCGCCGCCCTGGCGCTTTCCGGTTGCCAAAGCAAGCCGCCCATCCAGAAGCTTCCCGATATCAGCTTTGCCGACAAGCGGGCCATCAGCCTGGATGTCGGCCAGCTTGAAATCGTGCCTGAATACGTCTCGCCGGCGCGCAAGCCCAATATCGAACATCTGATGCCC
>JACMLB010000354.1 GCA_014379805.1 Rhodospirillales bacterium
GAGAAACCGGCGGCGCATAATTGCTCGGCGGCCATCAGCCCTGCGGGGCCGGCGCCGATGATGATCGCTGTCTTGGTTTTGGTCATGACAGGGGTTTACCCCAGTCTGGCCTTAGAAGCGATATGTGAAGCTTAAACTGATGACCGGGGACAGTTTGAAACCGCTATATTTGTCGGCAATGGCATTGCTTTCGCGGGCCAGATCGTCGGCCAAACCCGGACTAACCCCGGTGGCGGTCAGTTGCACGTCGGGTTTGCCCTGATACAGCGCGCCGAAGTCCAACCCTATCAGCATGCGCCCGCCCATCATCGCCCCTTGCCAGCCGATGCCCAGATAGGGGGCGAACCGGTTGAACCCGACCGAGCCCGACAGCCGCCCGACTTGCGTCGGCGTATAGGTGGTTCCGCCCACATTGACCGGTTGGGTCGGATTGGCGCCAAGGTCCACGCTGTTGTTGTTGACGCGCAGACCGCCCGACAGGCGGAACCCGCCCAGGCCGGGATACCAATCCACCAGCGCGCCCATGGGTTTGGGGTCGCTCTCGGCCTCCATGCGGGTGCCGTCCACGGGATGTTCGGGGCGCACCATTAGTCCGGTCAGGACCCCGTCATAGTCCTGGGCTTGCGCCATGGTGGGGACAAGCAAGACCAAAGCAAAGACCGCGCGCTGCATGGAGGCCTCCGACGAGGGGCGTTCGTCCAGGCATATGGCGGCGGGGCGGGGTGGGTGTTAGCGCGAATAGGGGGTAGTGGGGCCATCGAATGGCCTAGAACACCCCGAACACCACGGGCAGCCACACCAGCGCGAACAGGGTGCTGGCGGCGACGGCCAGGGCGGCGCGGTCGGGGTGGATGTTGCGTAAGCTGGCGTGAACCACGGTGACGGCGGCCATCGGCACCAGGCTTTCCACCAGCAGAACCTTGTGGCCGACCGTGGAAAAGGCATGCAGCCATGCCCGGTCCAGGGCGATGAAGCCAACCGCCAGGGCCGGCCAGACCAGGAATTTCCAGGCGAAGGTAAAGGCGATGAAGCCCATATCCAGGCGCAGGCGGGTGATGCCGGCTAGTCCCAGTCCGACGATCATCATGCCCAATGCCGAGAAGCCACCGGCCAGCAAATCCACCGTCTGCGGCACATAGGCGGGCAGCTTCACCTGGGTGGCGTTGAGCAGCAGCCCGATCCAGCAGGCGTGCAGGCCGGGATAGCGCAGCACCCGCAGCAGGGCGCCGCCCCAACTGGCCTCGGCGCGGGCCACCACGAAGAAGCCCAGCGAGTTTTCGTAGGCGGTGAAGCCGAACGAGACCAGCACCACATAGGGCAGGCTTTCCGGTCCGATCAGCGCCAAGCAGGCGGGGATGCCGAAAAAGCCGGTATTGCCGGTGGCGGCGGTGAAGCTGGCGATGCGTTCGCGCCCGTCCCGCCATAACCGTGCCGCCACGGGTTGAGCCAACAAGGCCACCACGCAGGCTGCGGCCATAACGGCGAAGGGCAGGGCCAGCATGGCGCCTTCCAGCTTGGCGCTGTAGAAGCCCTTGAACACCACGGCGGGCGACAGCACGAACAGGGTCAGCTTGCCGATCTCGGCGCTTTTCACATGCAGGAACTTGCCCATGGCGAAGCCGATGGCAACCAGCAGGTAAAGCGGCACGAGTTTGAGGGCGAGCGCGGTATCGAACGGCATAGGCGTGATCGTACACGCCTACTCGATTAGGATCGCCCGGAAATCGTTCACATTTGTGCGCGTGGGGCCGGTGACGACCAGATCGCCCAATGCCTGGAAGAAGCCGTAGGAATCATGGGCGGCCAGCATGGCCTTGGCATCCATGCCCTTGGTACGGGCGCGGGCCAGGGTATTGGGGCCGATGATGGCGCCCGCATTGTCCTCGGACCCGTCGATGCCGTCAGTGTCGCAGGCGATGGCGTGGATGCCCGCAGTGCCGTCCAAAGCGACGGCCAGGGACAGCAGGAATTCCGCATTGCGCCCGCCGCGCCCCTGGCCGTTTACCGTGACCGTGGTCTCGCCGCCCGAGATCAGCACCGCCGGGCAGGGCACCGGCTGCTGGTGGCGCTGGATTGAGCGCGCGATACTGGCCATGACGCGAGCCACTTCGCGGGCCTCGCCCTCGATGGCATCGCCCAGCACCAGGGGCAGCCAGCCATGGGAAATGGCGACCATGGCGGCGGCTTCCAGGGCCTCTTGGGCCGTGGCGACGATGGTGGCGCTGGCATGGGCCAGACGGGGATCGCCGGGCTTGGGCGTCTCATCCACTTGTTCGGCCAGCAGACGCGCCACCGCTTCGGGCGGAGCAATGCGGTAACGGGCCAGCACCTCGCGGGCTTGGGCGAAGGTGGAGGGATCGGGCACGCAAGGGCCGGAACCGATGACCGACAGATCGTCGCCGGGGACGTCGGAAATGGCCAGCGTCACCATTTGGGCCGGGGCTGCGGCGGCGGCAAGGCGTCCGCCCTTGATGGCCGACAGATGCTTGCGCACGGTGTTGATCTCGGAAATGGAGGCACCGCATCGCAGCAGTTCGGCGGTTACCGCTCGCTTTTCCTCCAGACTGATGCCCGACGCCGGCAGCGGCAGCAGGGCCGAAGCGCCGCCCGAGGCCAGGAACAGCACCATGTCGTCAGCAGTCAAATTTCCGACCATGTCCAAGATGCGTTGGGCGGCGTCGGTACCGGCTTGGTCGGGCATGGGGTGGCCGGCTTCCACCACCCGGATGCGGTTGCACGGCACCGAATGGCCGTAGCGGGTCACCACCAGACCATCCAGCGGGCTATCCACATGGTCCTCGACCACGCGGGCCATGGCGGCTGCGGCCTTGCCCGCACCCACCACCACCATGCGGCCCTTGGGCCGGGGCGGCAGGTGCAGCGGTAGGCAGACCGATGGCGATGCGGCGGCGGTGGCGGCCTCGAACATGCGCAGCAGAAGCTGGCGCGGGGTCATCTCGCCAGCCAGCGCTTGGCCCAGCCCAGGCTGGCGGCGGTGCCCTTGCTGGGGCGGTATTCGCAGCCGACCCAGCCGGCGTAACCCAATTGGTCCAAATGTTCCAGCAGGAAGTCGATGTTCAACTCGCCCTCGCCGGGTTCATGGCGGTTGGGCGGGTTGGCGATTTGGATGTGGCCGATGCGGGGCAGTTGGCGCGTCAGGGTTCCGGCCAAGTCTCCCTCCATCAGATGCATATGATAGAAATCGTATTGCAGCTTGATGTTTGTAAGTCCCACATCGGCAATCACGTCCAACGCTTGGCGGGTGCGTGAGATGTAGAAGCCCGGCAGCTCATGGGTGTTGAGCGCCTCCACCAGCAGCACCATGCCCTCATCCGCCAGCCTTTTGGCGGCAAAGCCCAGATTGGCGACCAGTGTTTCGCGCACGGCGCGGTGGCCGTTTGGGGGCGCGATGCCGGCCAGACAGTTCATCTGGCGGACGCCCAGCGTGCGGGCATAGTCCAGTGCCTGCTCCACGCCCTCGCGGAATTCCTGCTCGCGGCCGGGCAGGCAGGCGATGCCGCGCTCGCCTTTGGCGAAATTGCCGGCGGGCAGGTTGAACATGACCATTTCCAAGCCTGTATCGTGCAGGCGCGCGGCAATGGCGGCGGCGGGTTCCCCATAGGGAAATTGCATTTCGACGCCCATGAAACCGGCCTGCGCCGCCAGACCGAAGCGGTCAAGCAGGGGCGCTTCGGTAAACAGCATCGACAGGTTGGCAGCGAGCCTGGGCATATCCACCTGTTTTGGTTAGGGTAAGAGCTGAGAGATGGTGACTCGGAAGGAGCGCTTGGGCAATGGCCGCCACGATCAGGGACAATCGTATTAGAGGTGTTCTCGCTCCCGTGCTGACCCCGTTCGACCGGGATCTGCTGCCCGATGCCAAAGGCTTCGTGGCCTTTTCACGGGTGTTGCTCAGTCTGGGCATTGGTTTGGCGCCGTTCGGCACCACCAGCGAAGGCAATTCCCTGTCGGTGGACGAGCGCATCATGCTGCTGGACGCCCTGGCCGCTGGCGGCATCGACATGAGCCGCGTCATGCCGGGCACCGGCACCTGCGCCATCACCGAGACGGCGCGGCTGTCCGCCCACGCCACAAGGCTGGGCTGCGGCGGTGTGCTGATGCTGCCGCCGTTCTATTATAAGGGCGTCACCGACGAGGGCCTGTTCCGCGCATTTTCCGACGTAATCCAGCGGGTGGGTGACGACGCGCTGAAAATCTATCTGTACCACTTCCCGCGCCAGAGCCAGGTGCCGTTGTCCCTGCCGTTGATCGAGCGTCTGCTGAAGGCCTATCCCGGCACCGTGGTGGGCATCAAGGACAGCTCGGGCGATTTCGCCAATATGGCGGCCATGCGCAAGGCCTTCCCCGGCTTCGACGTGTTCACCGGCAGCGAGGCTCATCTGTTGAAAATGATGCGCATGGGCGGCGCGGGCGTCATCTCGGCCAATGCCAACGTCAACGGCGCCGCCATGGTCGAGTTGGTCAAGCGCTGGCGCGAACCCGATGCCGAAGGCCTGCAAGAGGCGTTGACCGCCTTCCGCGTCGCCACCCAGGACTTCCCCCTGATTGCCGCATTGAAGGCGCTGATGGCGCGGGCCACCGGCGACCAGCACTGGCGCATCACCCGGCCCCCGCTGGTGGATCTGACCATTGAGGCCGAGGACGCCATGGTCAAGAAATTGGAGCGGGCGGGGTTCCCAGTCTGACCGTCAGCCGATGCTGTCCAAGCGTTTCATGATGTGCAGTTTTACGCACAGTAGTTCCAATGGACGATAACCTGCGCTCCCCAATAACCCCATTAGACGAATGGTCTAAGGCCCTGCCATGGGTTAGGATCTGCTAAACTACGTTAAGCAATCGGGATTTATGGCATGCGCAATATCACCTCCGCTTGGCGGGCCTCGCTGACCATTAAATTGTTGTCCGTCCTCATGCTGGTGATTTCCGCCTTCCTTGCCTTGGGCATTGGCGCAATCTCGTGGCGGAACGGCAAGGATGTGGAAGAGCTGGCCACCAACGAAGGTCGCCAGACCGGCCTGCGCTATGCCACTGAAATGGAGGCCCGGTTGCAGGTGTCGCTGCAGGTGGCGCGCGGTCTGTCCCACGCCATGGCCTCGTTGAAAAGCACGGGCATCACCGATCGTGCCGCGTTCGATGCCATGCTCAAGGACGCGCTTGCCCATAACCCCAGTCTGTTCGGCGCCTGGGCGGGGTTCGAACCCGATGCTCTTGATGGCCGCGACGCGGATTTCTCCGGCAAGCCGGGCAGCGACGCCACGGGCCGGTTCCTGTCGTATTGGGCGCGCAGCGGCCAGAACGGGGCCATCGGTCTGGATGCCCTGGTGGATTACGAGGACGCGGTCAACGGCGCCTATTACCAACAGCCCAAGCGCGCCGGGCGCGAAGTCATCACCGAACCCTATTCCTATCCCGTCAACGGCAAGAACGTGCTGATGACCAGCCTTGCGGTGCCCATCGTGGTGGACGGCAAGGTTGTTGGTGTGGCCGGTGTGGATCTTGGCCTCGACCAGATGTGGGAGGTGTTGAAGGCTAACCGCCCGTTCGGAACCGGCTCACTGTATCTGGTTTCCAATCAGGGCAATTGGGCGGCCTTTGCCAAGCCCGAGGAACTGACCAAGCCCATCGTGGACAGCAATGCCGAACTGGCGAGCGGCCTGGAGGCCGTGAAGGCTGGCACGGAATTCACCTCGGTGGGCTTTGCCAAGGTGCTGCAAACCGACGTGCGGCGTTATTTCCTGCCGGTGAAGATTGGCGAGACGGGTACGTCGTGGTCGCTGCTGGTGGCGCTGCCCATGGACAAGATGCTTGCCCCGGCTGTGAACCTGCGCCAATGGACCATCATGGCCGGCGCCCTGTTGCTGGCTTTGGTCGGCGGCGCGGTGGCCTGGATCGGCCGCTCGCTGATTGGCCGTCCGCTGGCGGCGGCGCTGGTGTCGGTGGACGCGCTGTCGCGGGGCGACCTGTCCGTGGCTATCCCGGAAAGCGACCGCGCCGACGAGATCGGGCGGCTGAACCAAGCTCTTGGTATCTTCAAGCGCAATGCTACTGAGATGGATCAGTTGCGCGGTGACAACGAACGCCAGAAAGAGGCGTCGGAATTGGAACGCCGTGCCGGCCTGCAAAAGGTCGCCAATAGCTTCGAAGCTAGCGTCAAGGCGGTTGTCCATGAGGTCAGCGCCGCCGCCAGCCAGATGCAATCCAATTCCCGGGTGATGACCGGTCTCGCCGACGAATCCAGCCACCGCTCTGCCACTGTGGCAGCGGCGGCGGAACAGGCTTCTGCCAATGTGCAGACCGTGGCGTCGGCGTCGGAAGAACTCAGCGCCTCGATCCAGGAGATCGGCCGTCAGGTGTCCCAGGCCGCAGGGATCACCGCCAAGGCGGTGGAGCAATCCACCCACACCGCCAATATCGTCGCCAGCCTGGTGGAGAGCGCTCAGCGCATCAACGAGGTGGTCACGCTGATCAACTCCATCGCCAGCCAGACCAATCTGCTGGCCCTGAACGCCACGATTGAGGCCGCTAGGGCCGGTGAAGCAGGCAAGGGCTTTGCCGTGGTTGCCAATGAGGTGAAGTCTCTGGCGACCCAGACCGCTCGGGCCACCGGCGAGATTCAGGACCAGATCAACGCCGTCCAATCCGTCGCCCGCGAGGCCGGTGCGGCCATCAACCAGATTTCCGGCACCATCCATTCCATCAACGAAATCTCGTCCACCATCGCCTCGGCGGTGGAACAGCAATCCGCCGCCACCCGCGAAATCTCACGCAATGTGGAAGAAGCCGCCCGTGGCACCCAAGAGGTCACCACCAATATCGGCGCGGTGAACCAAAGCACCG
Organism: Rhodospirillales bacterium; assembly: GCA_014379805.1. Lineage (GTDB taxonomy): Bacteria > Pseudomonadota > Alphaproteobacteria > Rhodospirillales > Magnetospirillaceae > Magnetospirillum. Next base: position 6,859 of record JACMLB010000354.1, read on the forward strand.
GCGAGGTCGGCCATGTGGCCACGCAGGTGCTGGGCGCGTCGGGCCAGTTGTCTCAGCAATCGGAAGTGCTGTTGGCCGAGGTGGACAAGTTCCTGGCGGGGATGCGGGCGGCTTAGGTCATCAGCGACAGATACGTCCACGCCACCGAGGCTGCGGCCAAGGCGGTAACTTCAGCGTGGTCGAAGGGCGGTGCTACTTCGACCACGTCCATGCCGGCCCAGTTGATGCCGCCCAGACGTTTCAGGATGCCCATGCTCTGCCAGGTGAACAGCCCGCCCACCTCGGGCGTGCCGGTGCCGGGCGCGCAGGACGGGTCCAGGGCGTCGATGTCGAAGGACAGATAGGTCGGGCCACCGCCGACGATACTTTTGATGCGATCGGCCACAGCGGCGGGCGAGGACAGATGGACGTCCTCGGCGGTGATGACGGTGACGCCCTTGGCCGGCGCCCAGTCCGAGATGGCGCGCTGAACCGGGCTGCGGATGCCGATTTGGACCATGCAGGCCGGGTCCACCAAGCCTTCCTCCAGCACATGCCACAGCACCGAGCCATGGGCCAGGACTTGGCCGAAATTATCGGGCCACGTGTCCACATGGGCATCGAAATGCACCAGCCCCACCGGCCCGCCCAAGCGCTTGGTCAGGGCGCGCAGCAAGGGCAGGGTGATGGTGTGGTCGCCGCCCAAGGTGATGAGGTGATTGAACGCCGCCGCCTGGGCCTCGATCAGTTCCAGCGACGCTGGGATGTCGCCCAGGGCAATGGCGAAATCGCCCATATCGGCCACGCCCATGGCCGAGGGATCGCGCCAATTGGCAGGGTTCTCGCCGTCCACCAGCATGCGGCTGGCGGCGCGGATGGCGTTGGGGGCAAGCCGCGCACCGGGCCGGTTGGTGGTGCCCAAATCGAACGGCACCCCCGCCACCGTAAAGCGGGAATTGGGGTCGCGGTTGCTGGTGCCCAGAAAGCTGGGCGGCAGGGCGAAGGTGGGCGTGGTGGCCATGGGGTAACTCCGGCGGGGGACGGTGGGAGTATAAGCGTACCGGCGTGGGGAGGGCGCGTAAAAACCGGGGCGGGCTGTTTGGTGTTGGCGGTTAGCCGGATGTGTGGGGGGCACGAAGCCTGATCCCCAAAGTCGTCATGGCCGGGCTTGACCCATGGGTGTCCGGTTTAGCTCAAGTCGGCAGCCACTCCCCCGCTTGTCATCCCGAGGAGCGGCGCGACGAGAAATCCCATCCTGGCGCGCCGGTTGTTCGTCTGACTCGGCCAATGCCCTGCCAGGATGAGATCTCTCACATTCGTTCGAGATGACAATTCGCTTGAGCGTCAGTCGCTTACCCTGAAACAAGCGTTTTAGGTGAACCACAGAGACACAGAGGCACAGAGATATCTATCAGACGGAACCCGACTCGGGGCTCCGTCTGGCAAAGCCTCTCTGTGCCTCTGTGTCTCTGTGGTTCACCTAAGGGTGCGTGTGAGAGGGCAGGTGCTCACCGGGGCGCGCCCAGCGGCGGATCAGCAGCGCGTTGCAAAGCGCGATCTCTTGGCCGCCTTGCGGCGGTTAATTACCGGGAGTAGTCCGGTGCGTGGGGTAGCTGTTCCCACCTCTGCCTTTCCGACTTCATCTTGGCTTTAACGGATGAATAGTCAATCGTTTCTAAAACCTAGCCATCCGCTCCATCTCGCGGCGCATATCCACGATATCGCTGTGGCCGGACGGCGCAATGTCGGCCCAGCTTAGGATCTGACCGGCATTCACTGCGCGGGCCAAAACCGTGCCGTGGGCAAGGCCGATGGGCAGGTACTTCTGGGTCACCGCGTGCTGTGCCGCCATCAGCTTGCCCCACACGGTAAAGCCGCCCGCGCCGTCCAGTTCGGTGCCGGCGGGCAAATCGTGCTTGGCGACCGCCACCACATCGGCGGAAAAGTCGCGCGGGCTGCCCGTGGGGGTGTGCAGCAAGGCGGCAGAGGCGACCGACACGCCCAACTCCATGCCCAGCAGATGGTTGGCGCGCCAACGGGCGGCATAGGCGCCGCTGTCATCGGTCAGCAACCCGTATTCATCAAAGCATAAGGACGAGTAATGGGCCGGAGTGCGATAGGTCACATAGACGCCCCAGCGCAGATCGTTGGCAACGGCGCGGCCGTCGCGTTCCAGGGACGACACCACTTCCACCTGTCCCATGGCCTCCATGCGGCCACCATCCCAGGTGGGTTTGAAGATGCGGGGCAGGTCGTGGGCACCGCAGGGGGGCGCCTGCAAGCCGTCGGCGGGCGGCAGCAATCCGGTGGCGTTGCACACCGCCGCCAGTTCCAGGGCCGAGCGGGTGCCGTCCACAAGGGAGGTGAATACCCGCGCGCTTAAACCGGCGGCACGGGCGCGCTCGGGCGTCATGCCCCAGTGCTGCCACACGGTTTCCGGCGTGGTCGCCTGTTGCCCGGGCAGCCATTTGGCGCCCTTGCCGGCGGCGGCGACCTCGAAACCGCAGGTGCGCGCCCAATCCACCAACTCGCAGATCAGCGCCGGCTGATCGCCATAGGCCAGGGAATAGACCACGTCCTTTTCGCGGGCGCGGGCGGCCAGCAGCGGTCCGGCCAGGGCATCGGCGGCAAGGTTGACCATGATGACATGCATGCCGGAATCCATGGCTGCCAGGGCATGGCGGATGCCTTGGGCGGGGCTGCCGGTGGCCTCGATTACCACGTCTAGCCCAGCTTTCTCGGTCAGCGCCAAAGCCTCGGTGGTGACCCAGGTGCCGCCGGTATTAAGGGCGTCGCCCAACGAGCGCGCCACCGCCTTGGTTGGCGCCCAATGGGCCAGGGCCAGGGCGGTGGAGCCGCGCTCGGGTTCGTCATCGGCCACGGCGGCCACATGGATGCCTGGGGTATGGCGGGCCTGGGCCAGGAACATGGTGCCGAACTTGCCGGCACCAATCAGGCCTACGCGAACCGGCTGGCCCAAGGACGCACGTTCAGCCAGCAGCACACTCAAATTCATTGAGAACCCCTCTCTCACACGCCGAACAGCCTATCGCCAACGGGGCGGCGAGGAAAGCCCAGGCAAGCGACATGCGCGCAAGGAAGGTGGGTTGTTTCGGGGTCCCTTCGGACCAACATCAGGTCCACAGGGGCGACCATGAGAATGGTTCCGATTTCCCATGCGCCGGCACCGCCGGGCGCAACCGTTCTGCCGCCCCTAACCAGCAATCAGGCCCCAGATGGTCATGCCGAGACGAAAACGCATTAGCCGACAGCAAAGCCCACACGCCCAAGGATTAGGTCACCCAATCAATAGGAGGGGCCCGCCATACGGATCGGCCTCCTCCGCTTTACCTGGGAATCCGGGCGAGTGGACTGTTCTCGCGGAATCATTGGTGCCACCCGATGAATTGGGCGTTGACCATGAACATCTGAATAGAAGGGGCGGTTTCATGCCCTTCGCCGGATGCCAAGCAACGGCCCTGTGAGGAGTGAGCGATGTACGCTGACGATATCTTCACCCGATACGCGCGCACCTACGAGGGTCGTAAAGACGTCGAGATGACCCTCCTCGAATATCTAGAGGGCTGCCGCGACGACCTTATGATGTACGCCTCGGCCTCCGAGCGGATGATCGCCGCCATCGGTGAGCCTGAGATCATCGACACCGCCAAGGACGTGCGCCTGTCGCGCGTCTTCATGAACCGCACCATCAAGGTGTACCCGGCCTTCGCCGATTTCTTCGGCATGGAAGAGACCATCGAACGCATCGTCGGCTATTTCCGCCACTCTGCCCAGGGGCTGGAGGAGCGGAAGCAGATTCTGTATCTGCTGGGCCCGGTGGGCGGCGGTAAATCGTCCTTGGCCGAACGGCTTAAGGCGCTGATGGAGCGCCATCCGATCTATGTGCTGAAGGCCGGCAAAGAGGTCTCGCCCCTGTTCGAAAGCCCGCTGGGGCTGTTCGATCCCGACACCATGGGCGATGTGCTGGAAGACAAATACGGTATCCCGCGCCGCCGCTTGCCCTCGCTCATGAGCCCGTGGGCGGTCAAGCGGCTGGAGGAATTCGGCGGCGACATCTCGCGCTTCAAGGTGGTCAAGATCTACCCGTCGCGCCTGAAGCAGATCGCCGTGGCCAAATGCGAGCCGGGCGACGAGAACAACCAGGATATCTCGACCCTGGTGGGCAAGGTGGACATCCGCAAGCTGGAGATGTTCAGCCAGAACGACCCCGACGCCTATTCCTTCTCGGGCGGGCTGAACCGCTGCAGCCAGGGCCTGCTGGAATTCGTCGAGATGTTCAAGGCCCCCATCAAGATGCTGCATCCCCTGCTGACCGCCACGCAGGAAGGCAATTACGCGGGCTCGGAAAACATCGGCGCCATCCCGTTCCAGGGCATCGTGCTGGCCCATTCCAACGAGGCGGAGTGGCAGACCTTCAAGAA
>JACMLB010000355.1 GCA_014379805.1 Rhodospirillales bacterium
TCCAGCCGCGCCGCCGCCGATGCCGCCTTGGCTGAAGGACGCCGGTTGGCGGAAGCGCCGCCCGAGCGGTTGGCCGAGCATGCGGCGGCGGCCATCGCCGCCACGCGCCGGGTGATCTCACGCGTAGGCGACCAGTCCAATCTGATTCTGGACCCCGATCTGGACAGCTATTATTCCATGTCGCTGGTGCTGTTGCGCTTTCCCGAGCTGGTGGATCTGCTGGTTCAAATCCGCACCAAGATGCACAGCTTGTCCGGCAAGGGTGACATCGCCGCCGACGACCGCACAGAATTCCTGATCCTGGAGGGCCGCCTGACCAACGTCATCCGCGGCATCGAGGGCGACCGCGCCGCCGGTTATGGCGGCAATCCCGACGGCACGCTGGAACGCGCGCTTAGTCCGGGCTTCACCATGCTGGACGGCGCCATGGTCAATATGGTGACCGTCTTGCGCGCCAGCATCATCGACCGTGGCGGTGACATCGACGCAGCCCCGGTGGATCAGGCCATTGCCGAATCCCTGCGCGCCACCCGCGCCATGTGGGTGCAGACCAGCGGGCAGCTGGATCGGCTGGTCAAGGTTCGCATCGATGGCTTCTTCCACCGCATGTGGCAGCATTTCGCCCTGGCCGGCGGCTTGCTCGTCATCATCCTGACCCTGGTGCTGCTGGTGTCGCGCCGCATCGCCGTGCCCATCGGCCAGTTGGCCGAGGTGGCGGAAAAGGTACGCCATACCAACGATTACAATCTGCGCGCCAAATGGGACAGCCGCGACGAAATCGGCCGATTGGTGGACAGCTTCAACACCATGCTGGAGCGCCTGCAACAGGAAGGTGCGCGGCGCCAGGAACTGGCGGCGCAGACCCGTGCGGCAGAGGCTCAGCGCGATCTGGTCGAGGCCATTCCCACCCCGCTGACCGTGACCCGACAGTCCGACAACGCGCTGCTGCACGTCAACCAGCCGGCCTCGGCCCTGCTGGGCAATGACGGCGAGGCGGACAACCACGCCAACGATTACCTGCCCGATGACGACCGGGCGCGGCTGGTGGAGCTGCTGAAGCTGCACGGCGCCGTCAACGAGTTCGAGACCGAGATTACCGCGCGCGGCGGCAAGCGGTTCTGGGCGCTGATGTCGGCCCGTTTGCTCAGCTATCAGGGCGAGCAGGCGTTGCTGACCACCATCACCCCCATCACCGAACGCAAGCGCATGGAAGAGGAATTGCGCGGCGCCAAGGACAAGGCGGAAGGGGCGTTGCAGGCATTGCAGCAGGCGCAGCAAAGCTTGATCCAGGCGGAAAAGATGGCGTCTCTGGGCGGGCTGGTGGCGGGCGTCGCCCACGAGATCAATACGCCCATCGGCATCGGCATGACCGGCGCTTCGACCCTGGCCTCGGAAACCCAGCGCATCACCAAGCTCTACGCCGAGCAAGCCATGACCGAGGACGACTTCCAGGACTATTTGGGCGTCGCCACCGAGACTGCCCGCCTGCTGCTGGCCAACATGAACCGCGCCGCCGAGTTGATCCAAAGCTTCAAGCAGGTGGCGGTGGACCAGACCAGCGCCGAGCGGCGGCGCTTCGATCTGCGCAGCTATATCGAGGAAATCCTCAGCTCGCTGACGCCAACCATCAAGAAGACCAAGCACACCATCACCGTGGAATGCCCCGACGGTATCCAGATGGACAGTTATCCCGGCATCCTGTCCCAGGTGCTGACCAATCTGGTGATGAACGCCCTGACCCATGCCTATTCCGACCATCAATCCGGCAGCCTGACCATCAAGGTGAAATCCGAAGCCGAAAAGGTGGTGCTGGCCTTCGCTGACGACGGCAACGGTATTCCGGCCGAGAACCTCAACCGTATTTTCGATCCGTTCTTCACCACGCGGCGTACCAATGGCGGTTCGGGCCTGGGCCTGCACATCGTCTTCAACGTGGTCACCAGCTCGCTGAATGGTCAGGTGGACGTGGCCAGCGAGGTGGGTAAGGGCACCACGTTCACCCTCAGCTTCCCGGTGGTCGCGCCCTTCACAGCGGCGCCGGCTTTGCTGGACGCTTGAATGGATTGCATACACATCTTTTAATAGAATATCATTGTTGACGCTATTTATTTAGCGGGTGATGATCCTCTCCAATTAATCAGGGAGGGGATCATGGATCGTCGTACTTTATTGAAGGGTTTGGGTGCTTTGGGCATGGCTGGCGCGGCTCTGCCGCAGGCCGCTTTCGCCGCCACCAAGACTGTGACCGGCCTGCCGTTCGCCGAGCCCACCGCCCTGACCGCAGTGAACGGCGTGCTGAACTTCTCCACCAGCGTGGAATATGGCCGCAACAAACTTTACGGCAACAAGGTGCGTTTGCGCGGCTTCGACGGCCAGTTGACCGGCAAGACCTTGCGGGTGAAGGCCGGCGAGCGGCTGCATTTCAACATGTTGAACGTTTTGCCCAAGGGCACCGGCACCACCAAAAGTACGGTGGAGAAAGAGGCCGGCACCACCACGGTCGCCGCCATGCAAAGCGGCCACGTGCATTCCAATGCCGCCTTCAACACCACCAATCTGCACGTGCATGGCCTGCATGTGTCGCCCAAACAGCCCAGCGACTACGTGCTGATGAAAATCGAACCGGGCGACTATTTCCAATACAAGTATGAGATTCCCGCCGACCACCCGCCGGGCACCTATTTCTACCATCCCCATTACCACGGTGCCGTGGGCGTCCAGGTGGGCAGCGGCATGGCTGGCGCGCTGATCATCGAAGGCGAGATCGACCACATCCCCGAGATCGCCCAGGCGGCGGAAAAAATCATGGTGCTGCAGACCCTGGCCTTCGATTCCAAGGGTGAATTGGAAAGCAACGACAAGTTGGGCGGCTTCCCTTTCACCGTCAACGGTCTGCTCAGCCCGGTGCTGTCCATGCGTCCCGGCGAGGTTCAGCGCTGGCGCATGGTGAACGCGTCCATTGAAGACTCCATCACCCTGGCGCTCAGCCCGCTGGACAGCAACGCCAAGCAGCCCATCACTGTGCTGTGCCTGGACGGCAACCCGCTGACCAAGGCCATCCCGGTGACCGATCTGGCGCTCGCCTCGGGCAACCGCGCCGATGTGCTGGTGAAGGCGCCGGCCAAGGCCGGCACTTATGAGCTGCGTTACCTCAAAACCGCGAAAGACGGCACGCAGCAGACCCAGATCGTCCTAACCGTCAGGGTGGCCGGTCCGGCCAAGGACATGCCCCTGTTCTCGGGCCCCCTGCCGTCGGTTCCGATCCTGAAGCCCATCGCCGAGTCCGAGATCACCAACAAGCGGACCTTGGTCTATGGCTATGACGGCAATTTGTTCACCGTCAATGGGGTGACCTTTGGTGCCGACCAGCCGCAGCAGAACGTCACCTTAGGCGCGGTCGAGGAATGGACAGTGACCGACACCACCGGCTTCCCCCATTCCTTCCACATCCACGTCAACCCGTTCCAAGTGGTGAGCTCGCCAGCGCAGCAGGTGATCGAGGCTGGGCAATGGATGGACACATTGGAAGTCCCGCGCAATGGCAGCATCACCTTCCGCACCCGCTTCGTGGATTTCGACGGCACCTTTGTGCTGCACTGCCACTACTTGCCCCATGAAGACGGTGGGCTGATGCAGATCGTCAACGTCAACAAGTCGGTGGTGGCGAAATAGGGTCAGACGAAGGCCGCCCCGTCACGGGGCGGCCTTACAACCCGTGCACCATCTCGGCGATGCCGCGCCAGATGATTTCCACGCCAATGCACAGCAGAAGCAGGGCGAACAGACGCATCAAGGCGTCGGTCAAGGCGCGCCCCATCAGCCCTTCCATGCGATCGGCAAAGCGGAAGCACAGGTAGATCAAGGCACTGATGGCCAGTGCGGCCAGCAGGGCGCCAAGCAGGGCCAAGGATGGCGCGTGGGCGGCAAAGGGCTGGCTGGTGCCCAGCGCGATGGTCACGGCGATGGTGCCTGGTCCGGTGGTCAGCGGCATGGTCAAAGGGTAAAACGCCGCTGTCTTCAAACCCTCGGGGCTGGTCTCTATCTCTGTGTCCCGGTCTGTGGCACCCGTCTTGGCGTTCAGCAACCGCCAGCCAGCCACTGCAATCACCAATCCGCCGCCCACCCGCAGGGCCGGAATGGACACGCCAAACAGGGTGAGCACGGTCGAGCCCACATAGAGCGAGCCGTTGACGATCAAGAAGGCATAGGCCGCCACCCGGAACGCAAGCTCGGCCCGCTGGGCATGGCTGATGGTGCGCGTGTGGGCCAGGAACATGAACGCACTGCCCGGCGGGTTGACGATCGGGAACAGTGAGCCGAACACCAGCAAAAAGCTGGTCAATACCTGCTGCATATCAAAAATCTCACGTCGGGCTTCGCATTTAGCGACGGTATCGGGAGGAAGCCCAGCGCGACGACTTAATGACGCTTCGCTTGCGGTTTGGGTATCAGGCTTGGCCTTGTTCCCGTGCGTCGTTCAAGGCTTGTCCCGGTCCGCAGTTCAATGGCGGAAAGCAATTCGCCAAGTTCATCTGCGCCCAACTTCATATCGAAAGCAAGGTTGACGGCCTCCTCCCGAAGCGTCTCCGCCTCGTAATCCGAGGTATAGGCCAGAACTTCATCCACAAGCGCATTGACGGAACCAACGGCCATACCGGACCTCGCGATTAGGGGCATTGCGAGGATCATGCTTGCCGAGGCCGCGTTGTACGAGCGCGCGAGGGGGTAGTGGACTAAAGGGGGTGACGCTTTAGCGTGAGAGTGCCGCAACGTCGGTTTCGGGTCATAGTATCGCCCGGAGTTGCGGCTGGGGTTGCTCTCAATTACGAGCTGGCTCACTGACCGCAGACGGTGGGCTTAACGCGTTGGCCCCCGGTCCGCAGCAAATCAGGTTAGCCGCAGAGGTTCTCGAAGCGGGAATTCCAAAGCTTGGTGTGGGGATGAAACGAAGCTGAAAAGCTGTGGGCGGCCGCCCTGCCGCCTCCCATGCTAGAGCCCGCGCAGCACGGCGAACGGACTGTCGGCATTGCTCTGCTGCCTGACCGGTCGCGCTTTGCCCACCGGGCCGCGCTTGCCCGCGACCCAGCCGTTCTCTGCCTTGCGATAGCCCAAGGCGGTCAGCACTTGGCCGGCCTCGTCGGCGCCCAGGCCTAGCGACGACACCATTTGTGAGCTCAGCGCGAAGCCGCCCTTGGCCTCGCGGGCTAAGCGTCGCGCCTCGGCGGCGAAGCGTTCCAGCATGTCCACCCGGATGGCCCGAGGCCCCAACACGCGATACCCCACCGCCTCATAAAACGCCGCAGGCCCCTCTACGGTGACGGTGACCTTGTTGCCCGGCGGGTCCATGGGCGGCTGGCCTTCATGCACCGCCCACAGCAGCGCCCGCAGGCGCTGAGTGGCGGGCTTGAGCAGGGGCGGCAGGAACACGCTTTCCACCCCGAAACGAATACCCAAGCGGGCCAATTGCTTGCGGTCGTCCTCGGCCAAGGCCTGCACCTGGGCACCGGCGCCAAAGCGCGGCAATGACCCCAGGGCCTCGCTGAGTTGATGTACCAGCCCGCGCGACGCGCCCTTCAACGGGGCATCGCGCGCCGCCAGCAGCGGGCGGAAGGCGTCCGTGATGGCGGCGCTCAGCCAATCGGCCAGACGCTTACGGATACGCTCGCGCTGGGCTGGTTCCAGCAGATCGCTGGGCAGCGGCTCCACCGCCGGCTTCAGCATTTCCGCCCCCGCCACCATGCGGGCCACCGGTTCGTCCTGCCACAGGATTTGGCCATCGGGAGCCAACACAAAGGCGTCGTCGCCCTCGCCCACCAGCCGGTCCACCCGGCCAGCGATTTCCGATTTCAACGCGCGGGCCGCCGCCGCCAGCACCGCCTTGGCGGCATTGGCGCCCTCGGCCACGTCGGGCTCGAAGCGGAAACCGAACAACTGGCCCACGTAATGGCCTTCCACCAGCACGTCGCCAGTACGCGCCACCGCACTCAGCAGCGAGGTGTCGCCGCGCATGCGCTGCACCAGCAACGCCGTGCGCCGATCCACGAAACGCTGGGTCAGGCGGTCGTGCAGGGCATCGGACAGCTTGTCCTCGATGGCGCGGGTGACGCCCTGCCAGTGCAGCGGGTCCACCACCCAATCGCCGCGATGGGACACATAGGTCCAGGTGCGCACATTGGCGATGCGGTTGATGATGGTGTCCAGCTCGCCATCGGTGCGGTCCAGCCGCGCCACATGGCCGGCAAGCCAATCCGTGGGCAACCGCCGCCCCGGCCCGGTCAGGTGGCGGAATAATTGGGTCAGCAGACGGGTGTGGGCATCGGCCATGACCTTGCGGAAGTCAGGCACTTGCGCCACGTCCCATAGCAGCCTGACCCGCTCGGGGTGATTGGCAAGCCGCGCGATGTCGGCATCAGCCGCCAAATGGGCCAGCGCTACCTGATCGTCGGCCTCGCGCGCCCGGATCAGGCCGGGCTGGTCGGGGGGGCGGTCCAGGGACGCCATCAGCGCCTCCACCGAGGTGAAGCGCAGATCGGAATTGCGCCAGGAGAGCACCTTGAGCGGGGCGAAATGGTGACCCTCCACCGCCTCGACCAATTCCGGCGCGATGCCGCCCACATCCGAGGTGGTGCCGAAGGTGCCGTCATTCATGTGGCGCCCGGCGCGGCCGGCGATCTGGCCGATTTCCGACGGCGCCAGATCGCGGGGCACCCGACCGTCGAATTTGCGCATCTGGGCAAAGGCCACATGGTCCACGTCCATGTTGAGGCCCATGCCGATGGCGTCGGTGGCGACGATGTAATCCACCTCGCCGGCCTGATACATGCCGATCTGGGCGTTGCGGGTACGCGGGCTCAGCGCGCCCAGCACCACCGCCGCCCCGCCGCGCTGACGCCGCACGAACTCGGCCATGGCGTAAACTTCCGCCGCCGAGAACGCCACCACCGCCGAACGCGGCGGCAACCGGTTGAGCTTTTTCGGCCCGGTATAGGTCAGCTGCGACAGGCGCGGGCGGGTAATGAATTCGATACCGGGGATCAGGCGGCGCAACAGCGGCTTGATGGTCTCGGCGCCCAGGAACAGGGTCTCTTCCTGGCCCCGCGCATGCAGCAGCCGGTCGGTGAAGACGTGGCCGCGTTCGGGGTCGGCGCAGAGCTGGATTTCATCCACCGCCATGAAGGCGACCCGGCGGTCCAGCGGCATGGATTCCACCGTGCAGACGAACCAGCGCGGATGGGGCGGGATGATCTTTTCTTCGCCGGTGATCAACGCCACCGAGGCGGCACCCTGCACCCGCACGATGCGGTCGTAATTCTCACGCGCCAGCAGCCGAAGCGGAAAACCGATCATGCCGGTGGCGTGCCCGAGCATCCGTTCGAGCGCGAAATGGGTCTTGCCGGTATTGGTGGGCCCCAAAATAGCCGAAACCCGCCCCCGGCTGAGGTAATCAGTCATGGTGACCTAAGGGTCGGGGCTATGGCGGCGGATTGCAAGGGCGAAGGGGGATTTTGTTGGTTTCCCCTCGCCCGCGTGGCGGGAGAGGGAGGAGCCCGCGCGCCATAGCGCGTGGGAGGGAGAGGGGGCCGGGGACACGGATGGGATGCGTGTGGATGCGGTAAGTGCGCAACACGGATGGGCCCGGATGCCCGCTACGCGGGCTGCACGGATGGGCACGGATTAGCGGTAAGTGGCGGCGGAACACTCAACAACCACTTTTTTTCCGTCCCGAGAAAGGCCCGCATTGGCGAGCAGTGTCTCAACTATATGTATTGGCGTCCGATTGCGCGGGCCAAGAAAAACTTTTTGCACGCCCATTAAGGCTGGCTCAGTTAGAGCCAACTTTATATATGGAACTATACAATCTCCACGAGATCTGAACTCGATTGTCTCAGGAGATTTATACCTTATTGGCTTGACAGTGTTCTCAAGCACCCATGTCTCTGTATCAATATCCGTGTTCATCCGTGCGCCCGCGTCAGCGGGCATCCGTGTTTATCCGTGTTGCGCACTTCTTCTTTGCGAGCGGCGGGCACCGGGTCCCCGGCTCCCTCACCCTCCCATGCGTGCCGCATGGGCCCCTCCCTCTCCCGCGAGCGGGCGAGGGTTATTTCCAGACCAGCCCGTCTACCGTGCCGCAATGGGGGCAGGTCACCGACCATGAATCCGCCGATTTGTTGCACTTGGTGCACACCCAGGCAGGTTCCGCAGGCGCCGTGGTGGATTTTGCCAGCCACGCCTGCGCGGCGGCTTCGTCCTGGGTTTCTTCGCGTTCCAGCTTTGCCAGCAACACGTACAGGCCACCGGTGGGACGCTCGGCCAAAGCGGCTTGCAGATGGGTGCGGGCTTGGCCCCACAGCTTGGCGGCCAGGGCGGCTTCGGCCAGGGCCATATGGCCGTCCGGCGAATCCGGGTTGGCGCGCACCAGCTTTTCCACCCGCTTGACCCTTTGCAACGGGGTTTCCGCCGGGGCCAAAGCCATGGAGGCCTCCACCAGATCGGGGTGGGGGTTGATGCGCCAGGTGGTGGCGATCACGGACTCGGCCTTGCGCGGCTTGCCCAGGCGATGGAACAAAGCGGCGGTCTGGGTGGCGGCGGGGACGAACCCGGAATCGGCCTTGTGGGCGCTTAGGGTCAGCTTCACCGCCTCGGCGGGGTCGGCGGTGACGCGCGAGCGTTCCAGCAGGACCAAGGCGCGGGCGTGCAGCACGTCACCATTGCTCATGGCGCCGCGCTTCTTGGCCTCCATCAGGGTGGCTTCGGCCTCGGGCCATTGGCCGGCGCGGGCCTGCAGATCGAACAGGGTGGCGGCAATACCGTCAGTGGGGCCACCCAAGGCCCAGGCGCGGTGGGCGTAGTCCAGGGCAGCACCTTGCTCGCCCCGCTTTTGCGCCAGGGCCAGCAGGCCTTTCAAGCCCAGGAAGGCGGTTTCGGGCCGTTCCACCATGGTGGTGAAGCGGCGTTCGGCATCGGACTCGTCGCCCGAAAGTTCGGCGGCCTGGGCAGTCAGCAGGCCGGTCAACGAGCGGTCTTCCAGCAGCTTGTCGGCGCGCCGCGCCAGTTTGCGGGCACGGCGCGGATCGCCCGAGGCGATGGCGGCCAGACCGTCGGACAAGGCGCGATAACCGTCGCGGGTGCGGCGCGCTTGGCGGTTGGCGAGCACATGGCGGGGGAAGCCGATGATGGCGCGCACCAGCTTCAGCGCCAGCGACGCCAGGGCGAGCACCAACACCGGCACGGTGGTATCCAGGCGCCAACCCTGCCAGTGGATGACCACTTGGCCGGGCCGGTCGGCCAGCCACACCGCCGCTGCGACCAACAGGGCGGTGACGATGACGAAGAGTGCGAGGCGGCGGATCATGTCATTGCCCCGCGCCGATGGTGGCGACCACATGGGCGGTCA
>JACMLB010000356.1 GCA_014379805.1 Rhodospirillales bacterium
TTCAGATTGGTGGTGACCACCATTTCCTGGGCGCCGGCCATGCTCAGCACCGCGCCCCACAGGGCCACGTCGGCCAGGGTCATCATGGCCGGGCCGCTGATGGTTTCCACCGGACGCGTGAGGTGCAGGCCATAGGGCATGATCAGCCGCACGGCGCCCTTGCGGATATGGTCCACGCGGATGTTCATATGAACCGCCAGGGGAACCTTATGAAGAAGCTCGGTGAAGGAGTCTGCAGTGATGGCGGCCATGGTTGATCTAGCTTATTGAAGGTGAGAGATAAGGCCGTCACCTTCGGCCAGAACACTTCTAAAAACAAGTGAGGCATCATGCATACGGGGTCCGAATCCATTCTGCTGACGCACATCGAGAACGGCATCGCCACCATCACCTTGAATCGCCCCCAGGCGCGTAACGCCCTGTCCACCCAGTTGATGAGTGCGCTTGAAGAGGCGTTGGCGGCGGTGGGCACGAACCCGGCGGCCAAGGTGGTTGTGCTGGCGGCCAATGGTCCGGCCTTCTGCGCCGGCCACGACCTCAAGCAGATGAGCGCGTTGCAAGGCCGCGAGGCAGTGGCCGAGGTGTTCAGCCAGTGCTCGCGCATGATGAAGGCCATCGTGCGGCTGCCCCAACCGGTGATCGCCAAAGTCCACGGCATGGCCACCGCCGCCGGCTGCCAGCTGGTGGCGTCGTGCGATCTGGCCTTCGCCGCCGAGGATGCCCAATTCGCCACGCCCGGCGTCAATATCGGCCTGTTCTGCTCGACCCCCATGGTGGCGCTGTCGCGCGCGGTGGGCCGCAAGCAGGCCATGGAGCTGTTGTTGCTGGGTACGCCGGTAAATGCCGCCACCGCCGAAAAATGGGGCCTGATCAACCGCGCCGTGGCCGCCGATCAGTTGGACCAGGTGGTGGCTGACGCGGCAGCCACCATCGCCTCCAAATCTTCGTACACCGTGAAGGTGGGCAAAGAGGCGTTCTACCGCCAAGCCGAGATGGGCCTGGATGACGCTTACGACCATGCCAGCGAGGTCATGACCACCAACATGCTGGCCCGCGACGCGGTGGAGGGCATCGACGCCTTCATCACCAAGCGCCCGCCGGTGTGGACCGGGTGTTAATGCCTCTCCCCATAATGCTCGCCCAATAAATCCCTGCCGAAATCCAGGGCCGGGTCGTGCCACACCGTGTGGATGTGGTTGGCATGATTCTGGGTGTTGTCGTACTCGATGACCAGAGTGGGGCCGTGGATGCGGTAGTAATGCGGCTGTCCCGGCTCCAGCCCGCCGGCCCAGGCAAAGTGCAGCGCCTCGGTGCCGGCATCTTGCAGGCGGTCCAGTTCGAATTGGGCCAATTCCGGGCGCAGGCGCTGAGCGTAGACCGTTACCAGTTCCAGCAGCATGTGGTGCTGGCGATCGGTCATGGCGGGCCAAGCCAAGCCGCAGGGACGGCGCAACGCATGCTCGCGCCCCGGCCCGGTCAGGATTTCGGCGGGCGCATCCGTGGCGATCAGGGCTGTAGCGCGGTGGGTAGAGTCCAACCCCCGTATCAGATCGCGGCCTAACTCTTCCTCGGCGCCGAGAACCGTGTGGACGCGGTTAAAGGCGGCAGGGTTGGCGCCCATGAAATGGGGCAAAGCGACCACCGTCTCATCGTCCACGATGGTGAAGGTGATGGACAGGTGATGGCCCTCCACCCGCCACGACCACGGCGCCCCGGCCTCGGGATTGCCGAACAGGACGAAGGCGAAATTGCCCGGGTCGTAATCCGGTCCCGGTTCCTGGGTTTTCAGCACATCCTCCAACGCCATGATGCCTTGGGCGGCGGCGAAACCGCTGTCGGACAGGCCGGTGCGCAGCAGGCTCATGGCCGCTTGGCGTTGACCGGATTCCATGTCGCGCAGATGCAGGCCGGGACGGTGGCGCGGCACAAAGTGCCAATCGAA
>JACMLB010000357.1 GCA_014379805.1 Rhodospirillales bacterium
CGGCTGGTAAGGGTGAAAGGGTGCGGTAAGAGCGCACCGCGCGACCGGCAACGGAAGCGGCACGGTAAACCCCACCGGGAGCAAGACCAAATAGGGGCGGCGGTCTTCCCTTCGGGGAAGCGAAATGGACTTCCGCATAGTCGCCCGGGTCGGTTGCGTGAGGTGTCCGGTAACGGGCATCCCAGATGAATGGCCGTCCATCGTGGGGAACCACGGGGACAAAACCCGGCTTACAGGCCGTCTGACGCAAATTTCACACAAGGCAATCCATTGCCACCCGGACATGAACCCGAGTGGGCTGTCCCATGTTGTCCCATACATGGGAAATCATGGGCAAACCCCTGTGTTCACCCCTTGTACTTGCGCCGATTCTGACCCACAAAGGCGAAAACGCGCGAAAATTCAACGTATTGCACAACAATCTTCGTCTACTTTAATAACAACTTGGAGAAAATTGTATAGAACCCTGGAAAACCCAGTCTTTTACTACTCGATACCATTGACGCCCATGTTTACCCATGATATCCCATATGCACCCACCAACGAGCGGTCCACGGGATACGTGCGTGCTGCTGGAAGGGTGGGATCGGGGTTCGGGCAAATTTTGACAAGGCGGACGAGCATGGGGCTCTTCCTCTCCACATTCGTGAACAGGGTCGACAAGAAGGGTCGCGTCAGCGTCCCTGCGACCTTCCGCGCGACCTTGTCTCAGCAGACCTTCCAGGGGATCATCGCCTACCGCTCGTTCACCGCCGCCTGCATGGAAGGCTGCGGCATGGACTTCATGGAGCGGTTGTCCGACAGCACCCAGAACTTCGATGCCTTCTCCGCCGAACAGGAAGACCTGTCCGCCCTGATCTTCGCCGATGCCCGCCAGCTTGCCTGGGACCCGGAGGGCCGCATCGTCCTGCCCGAAGACGTCATGGCCCATGCCGGCATCACCGAGGCCGCCGCCTTCGTCGGCAAGGGCCAGACCTTCCAGATTTGGGAGCCCGAGGCCTATAAGGCGGTCGAGGCCGAAATCCGTGCCCGCGCCCTGAAGCTGCGCCCCACTTTGCCCCTCAAGAAGCCCGCGAGCGGAGACGGAAAATGACCCGGCTGCGCTCCACCCGAGACTCGGAATCCCCCCACGTTCCCGTGCTGATGGAAGAAGTGCTGACCGCGCTGGACCTGCGTGACGGCGCCACTTACGTGGACGGCACCTTCGGCGCCGGCGGCTATACCCTTGCCATGCTGGGCCGGGCCGGCTGCACGGTTTACGCCATCGACCGCGACCCCAACGCCGCCGCCGCCGGACGCGCCTTGCCCGAGGCCCAGGCCGGGCGGCTGGTGCTGATGGAAGGCCGCTTCGGCGACATGGACCAGCTGTTAGCGGAACGCGGTATTGCCCAGGTGGACGGCGTGGCACTGGATATCGGCGTGTCGTCCATGCAACTGGATCAGGCCGAGCGCGGCTTTTCCTTCGCCAAGGACGGCCCCCTGGACATGCGCATGGAGCAGTCCGGCCCCTCTGCCGCCGACGTGGTCAACTACGCCGACGAAGAAGACATCGCCAACATCCTGTACCGCCTGGGTGAGGAGCGTCAGTCGCGCCGCATCGCCCGCGCCATCGTAGCCGCCCGTACGGAAAAGCCATTCGAGCGCACCCTGGAACTGGCCGGTCTGGTGGCCAAGACCATCCGCAAGTCCAGCGACGGCATCCATCCCGCCACGCGGACTTTTCAAGCGTTGCGCATCCACGTGAACGACGAATTGGGCGAGCTGGAACGCGGCCTTTCCGCCGCCGAAAAGGTGCTGGCCCCCGGTGGCCGTCTGGCCGTGGTGACCTTCCATTCCCTGGAAGACCGCGTGGTGAAGACGTTCCTGAAGGAACGTTCGGGCGATGTGCCGTCGCCGTCGCGCCACCTGCCCCAATTGCACACCGGCCCCGCTGCCAGTTTCACCCTGCTGGGCCGCAAGCCGATCACCGCCGGTGCCGACGAAGTGTCGCGTAATCCGCGCTCGCGTTCTGCCAAGCTGCGTGTCGCTGTGCGTACCGACGCTCCGGCCTGGGGAGCGGCGCAATGATCCGCGGCCTGCCCACCACCATCCTGTCCGCCGTGCTGGCCGGTGCGGTCGGAATCGGCCTGTTCTTCATCAAGCATGAGGTAAAGGAACAGGAAGCCCGGCTGAGCGAGCTGAACGAGGAAGTCCTGCGCAATCAGGAAGTCATCCACGTGCTGAAGGCCGAGTGGAGCTATCTCAACGACCCAGCGCGTCTGCGCGCGCTGTCCGAGAAGTTCCTCAGCATGAAGGTCATGGGCGCGTCCCAGATCGCCACTTTGAACAGCATGCCGGTCAGCGGCGTGGTGATGGCGGCCAACCGCCCCGCCGCCCCTGTTCTCGCCAAAGCCGAGCCCGCGAAACCCGCCGCCGCTCCGGTCAAAGTCGCTGCCGCCGCACCTGCTCCCCAGCCGCCCAAGCTGGTGGCGACCCCGCCGGTCAAGCCGGTGTTCGTGGCGCCGTCCACCAAAATCGCCCAATCCCCTGCCACCCAACCGCCGGCCCCGGCGCCCGCCCGCACCATCGTCATTCAATCGCCCGCGCTTGCCTCGACGCCGGCCCTTCCCGGGGAGGTTCGGTGAGCTTCTTCGCGCCCAAGGCTCGCATCCCCGGCTTTCATGCCGGCGACGATCTCGGCAACACCCCGGCGGCCCTGCGGCTGGACGGCGTGCGGACCCAGGCGCTTGAGACCAGCCGTGGCCGCCTTGTGGCGACCGCCATCATGTTCCTGGTCGCCTTCGGCCTGGTCACCGTGCGCATGATCGACGTGGCGGTGCTGGATTCCAACCCGGCCAAGCCGCGCGCCCTGCCGACCGCCCGCATGGAAGGGTTGGAGATGGAGCGCAGCGACATCACCGACCGCAACGGCGTCATCCTGGCAACCAGCCTGCCCACCGTGTCCCTGTACGCCAAGGCGAATGAGATTTTTGACCCCGCCGAGGCGGCAGCCAAGCTGACGTCGGTCCTACCCGACCTCAATAAGGCGGACGTCCAGGCCAAGCTGACCGGCGGCAAGCCATTCGTCTGGCTGCGCCGCACCCTGACCCCCAGGCAGCAATACGACGTCAACGCGTTGGGCATCCCCGGACTCTACTTCGAGAAGGGCGAAAGGCGGGTCTACCCCCATGGCAACCTCGCCGCCCATATCGTCGGGATGACCGACATCGACAACAAGGGCATCGCCGGCATCGAGAAGCGCTTCGATCAAGCGCTGCGCGGCAGGACGCCGGTAAAACTGTCCATCGACGTGCGCCTGCAAACCGTCGTGCGCAACGAGTTGATGCGTGCCGTAGCCGAATTCCGCGCCCTGGGCGCCTTGGGCATGGTGCTGGACGTGCAGACCGGCGAAATGGTCGCCATGGTCAGCTTGCCCGATTACGACCCCAACGACCCGCCCGCCGGGCAAAGCGAAGCCCTGTTCAACCGCGCCACCAAGGGCGCGTACGAAATGGGCTCGACCATGAAGCTGTTCAACACGGCCATGGCCATCGAATCGGGCAAGTTCAACATCAATTCCAGCGTCGATTGCCTCAAGCCGCTGGTCTTCGCCGGCCACACCATCCACGACGATCACCCCCTGAACCGCTGGGCGTCCGTGGCCGACATCCTGGTGCATTCGTCCAATATCGGCTCGGCCCGCATGGCGCTTGAGGCCGGGACCGAGTTCCAGCGCACGTTCATGGGCCGCATCGGCATGCTGAACACCCCGGCCATCGAGCTGCCGGAAGTGGGCGGGCCGTTGGTGCCCAATCCGTGGCGCGAGATCAACACGGTCACCATCTCGTTCGGCCATGGCCTGTCGGTGACGCCGCTGCAATTGGTCCAGGGCACCTCGGCTTTGGTCAATGGCGGCATGTTTCGTCCCATGACCCTGCTGGCCAAAAACGACAACGACCCCATCCCCGGCGAACGGGTGATGAAGACCAAAACCTCGGATCAGATGCGCCAACTCATGCGCATGGTGGTTACCGAGGGCACCGGAAAGAAGGCCGAGGCTGTCGGCTATGAAGTGGGTGGAAAAACCGGCACCGCCGAGAAGGCTGTAAACGGTTCCTATAAGAAGAAGGCTGTACTGTCGTCCTTCGTCGCCGCCTTCCCCATGGATAATCCCCGTTATGTAGTGCTCGCCAGCATCGACGAGCCGCAGGGGACCAAGGAAACCTACGGTTTTATTACCGCAGGCTGGACGGCTGCGCCGACGGCCGGGCGTATCATCGCCCAGGTCGCGCCGCTGATGGGTCTGATGCCAAAGGCTGCGCCGATGGCGCAAGGCCCCGGCAAAGGAAACGTCGCAGTAAGCGGAGGCAATGTTGCCGCGGTTGACTGACCTTCTCGGCCTGGAAATGGCCGCCAATCCCGAAATTTCGGGCCTGACCGCGGATTCGCGCAAGGTCCAGCCGGGGTATCTGTTCGCCGCCCTGCCGGGCACCAAGGCCAATGGCCGTGGCTTCATCGCTGACGCCATTGCCAAAGGTGCCGCCGTCATCCTGGCGCCCCAAGGTACCGAAATTGACACAGGCAATGTGCCGCTGGTGACCATCGCCAATCCCCGCCGGGCCTTCGCCCTGGCGGCGGCGGCGTTTTACGGTGTTCAACCGGCAGTCATGGCCGCCGTTACCGGCACCAACGGCAAAACCTCTACCGCCAATTTCGCCCGCCAGATGTGGGCGCTGCTGGGACTGAAATCCGCTGCCCTGGGCACCCTGGGCATCATTGCCGATGGCTGGCCCCATAAGGGCAGCCTGACCACGCCCGACCCCGCCGACCTGCACGCCGCCTTGGCCGAGTTGGCCCACATGGGCGTGACCCATGCCTGCATGGAAGCGTCGAGCCACGGCCTGGACCAGTACCGCCTGGAAGGTGTGACGCTGAAGGCCGCCGCCTTCACCAATCTGACCCGCGACCATCTGGACTACCATGTGGACATGGAGACCTATGCGGTCGCCAAGCAGCGCCTGTTCACGGAATTGCTGCCGACCGACGGTGTGGTGGTTATCAACGCCGACAGCGACATGGCCCCGCGCCTGACCGCCATCGCCGCCAAGCGTGGGCAAACCGTGCTGTCCTATGGCAGCAAAGGCGCCGATCTCAAGCTGATTGATGCCCACCCCGAACCCCATGGTCAGGCGCTGGACCTGAACATCCTGGGCCGCGCGGTGACCATCCACCTGCCCCTGGCCGGCACCTTCCAGATCGCCAATGCCCTGGCCGCTCTGGGTCTGGTCATCGCCTGCGGCGCCGACCCAATTGCCGCCACCGCCACCCTGGAAAGCCTGGAGGGCGTTCCCGGCCGCTTGCAGAAGGTGGCTGAAACCGCCACCGGCGCTCCGGTCTATGTGGATTACGCCCACACCCCCGACGCCCTGGAAACCGTGCTGGCGGCCCTGCGCCCCCACGCCGCCCGCCTGATTCTGGTATTCGGCTGCGGCGGCGACCGCGACCCCGGCAAGCGTCCGCAGATGGGCGCCATCGCCGTGCGCATGGCCGACATTGCCATCGTCACCGACGACAACCCGCGCAGCGAAGACGCCACCCTGATCCGCCGCGCCATCCTGGCCGCCGCCCCCACCGCCACCGAGATTGCCGACCGCGCAGAAGCCATCCGCCATGCCGTCGGTCTGGCCCAGGCCGGCGACGTGGTGGTGCTGGCCGGCAAGGGCCACGAGGCCGGACAGATCGTCGGCGCCATCACCCTGCCCTTCGACGATGCGGAAGAGGCCCGCAAGGCTGTGGGAGGTGTCGCATGATCCTGTGGACCTCCACCCAAGCGCAAGCGGCCACCGGCGGCACCCCGATGGGGCCGTCCTGGCAAGCCACCGGCGTGTCCATCGATTCCCGTTCGATCGCCAAGGGCGATCTGTTCATCGCCCTGGCCGGCCCCAACCATGACGGCCACGCCTATGTGAAGGCCTCCATCGAGGCCGGCGCCGCCGCTGCCCTGGTGCATACCATCCCCGAGGGCTGCGAGGGCCTGCCGCTGTTGCTGGTCGCCGACACCATGGCCGGCTTGCAGGCTTTGGGCAAAGCGTCGCGCGATCGCTCCAACGCCCGCATCGTCGCCGTCACCGGCTCGGTCGGCAAGACCGGCACCAAGGAAATGCTGGCTTTGGCCCTGTCGCAACAGGGTGCCACCCATTGGTCCGTGGGCAGCTTCAACAATCATTGGGGCGTGCCGCTGTCTTTGGCCCGCATGCCCGAAGACGTGCGATTCGCCGTGTTCGAACTGGGCATGAACCATCCCGGCGAGATCATCCCGCTGGTGGCCATGGTGCGCCCGCACGTGGCCATCGTCACCACGGTGGAAGCGGTCCACACCGCCTTCTTCAAATCAACCGAGGAGATCGCCGACGCCAAGGCGGAAATCTTCACCGGCTTGGTCGAGGGCGGCGTCGCCGTGCTGAACCGCGACAACCGCCATTTCCGCCGCTTGGCCGATGCCGCCAAGGCCGTCGGGGTGACCAACATCCTGTCCTTCGGCAGCCATATCGATGCCGATGCCCGCTTGCTGGATTGCGCCGTCGATCCCGAGGAAACCGCCGTATTCACCCTGCTGAAAGACCGCGCCTTGGCCTATCGGGTCGGGGTGCCGGGCCTGCATTGGGCCATGAACAGTCTGGCCGTGGTGCTGGCCGTGGGCGCCCTGGGCGCCGATGCCGAAGCCGCCGCCCGTTCCTTGTCGGGCATGAACCCGCCTATGGGCCGGGGCGAACGTTTCCGCGTGGCCGTCACCGGCGGCACCGCCGAAATCATCGACGAAAGCTACAACGCCAGCCCGGTCAGCATGAAAGCCGCCATCGCCACCTTGGCAGCGGCCAAGCCGGCCAAGGGTGCGCGCCGCATGGCGGTGCTGGGCGACATGCTGGAACTGGGCGACGACGCCCCGGCCCTGCACGCCGGCATTGCCGAGGCTATCACCGCCTGGAACATCGATCTGGTCCATACAGCCGGCCCCATGATGGCCCATCTGCGCGATGCCCTGCCGCCTGAAAAGCGCGGCGAGCATGCGGCCAATTCCGAGGAATTGGCGCCGATGGTGAAGGCCGCCGTGAAGGCCGGTGACGTTGTCGTGGTCAAGGGCTCGGCGGGCAGCCGCATGAACCGTGTCGTCAAAACTTTGCAGGAAGGGTGCTAGGGGAATGCTCTACAATCTGCTCTATCCCCTTGCCGACGAGATTGCGGTTTTCAATCTCTTCAAATACCTCACCTTCCGCACGGGAGGCGCGGTGCTGACCGCCCTTATCGTGTCGTTCGTGATCGGTCCGGCCCTGATCAAATGGCTGCGCAAGTGGCAGAAGCAGGGCCAGCCCATCCGTGCCGATGGTCCGGAAAGCCATTTGCTGACCAAGAAGGGCACGCCCACCATGGGCGGCTTCATGATCCTGATCGCGCTGTCGGTCGCCACCCTGCTTTGGGCCGATCTGCGCAGCCATTACGTCTGGATCGTGCTGATGGTCACGCTGGGCTATGGCGCCATCGGCTTTGCCGACGACTTCCTGAAAGTCTCCAAGAAGAACCCCAAGGGCGTGTCGGGTAAGACCAAGCTGGTGGCCCAGTTCGCCATCGGCCTGATCGCTGCGGTGTGGATCTATTCGGTCCAGCGCGAGCCCATGGCTGGCACCCTGGCGGTGCCGTTCCTCAAATCCGTACTGATCCAGCTGGGCTGGTTCTTCATTCCCTTCGCCGTCTTCGTCATCATCGGCGCCTCCAATGCCGTGAACCTGACCGACGGCCTGGACGGCCTTGCCATCGTGCCGGTGATGATCGCGTCGGGCGTGTTCGCCCTGATCGCCTATCTGGTCGGCCACGCGGTGTTCGCCAACTACCTGCAAATCCATTATGTGCCCGGCTCGGGCGAGTTGGCGGTGTTCTGCGGTGCCCTGGTAGGTGCCGGATTGGGCTTCCTATGGTTCAACGCGCCGCCGGCCATGGTGTTCATGGGCGACACCGGCAGCCTTGCCATGGGTGGCGCCCTGGGTGCGGTGTCGGTGGTGACCAAGCACGAACTGGTGCTGGCCATCGTCGGCGGCTTGTTCGTGCTGGAGACCGTCTCGGTCATCGTCCAGGTCGCCAGCTTCAAGCTGACCGGCAAGCGCGTCTTCCGCATGGCGCCGCTGCATCATCACTTCGAAAAGAAGGGCTGGGCCGAGCCCACCGTGGTGATCCGCTTCTGGATCATCGCCGGCATTTTGGCCCTGGTCGGCCTTTCC
>JACMLB010000358.1 GCA_014379805.1 Rhodospirillales bacterium
ACCGCCTTGGTGGTGTTACCCACGGCGTCCAGGGCGTCGGTGATCTTGCGGACTTCCTTGGGCAGTTCGGCCATTTCGGCAATGCCGCCGGCGTTGTCCGTCACCGGGCCATAGGCGTCAAGGGCGACGATCATGCCGGCCAGGGCCAGCATGGTAGTGGCAGCCACTGAGATGCCGAACAGGCCGGCCACGTGGTAGGTCCACAGGATGGAGATGCAGATCGCCAGCACCGGAAGCGCGCAGGCTTCCATGGAGACGGCCAGACCCTGGATCACGTTGGTGCCGTGACCGGTGGTCGAAGCCTGGGCGACACTTTTGACCGGGCGGTATTCGGTGCCCGTGTAATATTCGGTGATCCACACCATCAGGCCGGTAAGGACCAGACCGATGAGCGAGCAGACATACAGGTCGCCGCCGGTCAGTGTGCGACCAGCCATGTCGAAGGTGGCAGCGAAGCCGCCATCGAAGTAGACGCCGATGACGCCGGCGATCAAAGCCGCCGACAGCACGCCAGTGACGATGAGGCCCTTGTACAGCGCCCGCATGATCTTGCCCGAGGAGTCGAGCTTGACAAAGAAGGTGCCGGCGATGGAGGCGAGAATGCACACGCCGCCCACCAGCAGCGGGAAGGTCATCAAGGCCTGCTGCGCGGCGCCGGTGAAGAAGATGGAGCCCAGCAGCATGGTGCCGACGATGGTGACGGCATAGGTTTCGAACAGATCAGCAGCCATGCCGGCGCAATCGCCCACATTGTCGCCCACGTTGTCCGCGATCACGGCGGGGTTGCGGGGGTCATCCTCGGGGATACCGGCTTCGACCTTGCCCACCAGATCGGCGCCCACATCGGCGCCCTTGGTGAAGATACCGCCGCCCAGACGGGCGAAGATAGAAATGAGCGAGGCGCCGAACGACAGGGCCACCAGCGACTCGATCAGCTTGCGCTGATCGATGCCCGACGCCTGGAGCACGGCGTAATAGCCGGCCACGCCAATCAGACCCAGACCGACCACCAGCATGCCGGTGATGGCGCCTGACTTGAAGGCGACATCAAGGGCCTGCTGCAGGCCGCCGGAGCGGGCAGCCTCAGCCGTGCGCACATTGGCCCGCACCGAGATGTTCATGCCGATATAGCCGGCCGCACCCGAGCAGATGGCGCCCAACAGGAAGCCGATCGCCTGATATGCGCCCAAACGGGCGAATAGGATGACGAAGATGACGATGCCGACGACGGCGATGGCGGTGTATTGGCGATTGAGGTAGGCGCGCGCGCCCTCCTGCACAGCCGCGGCGATTTCCTGCATTCTGGCCGTGCCAGCAGATGTCGCCATGACCGATTTGGTGGCGTACGCCCCGTAGAGCAACCCCACCAGACCGCATGCGATCACAAAGAGAGTTGTCATTGTGGTTCGATCCCCTGAGCAACTTATTGACTTCCGCGTCTCGCACTTCGGTCCGGCATTAACTGCTGGTTGGCAAAGAGGACAACGCAAGCGTTGAAAAAGTTGCCAGAAGAACAGAGGCGATGCAATAAAATGCGAACGACACTATGCCTTTAGGGTAATTAAGCGGCTCGCCCTAGGGGTTATTTGGGATAATTCCAAGTTATCCCTGCCTCATGCAAAAGTTTCGTGCACAAGGATCACTTGACCGAGGACTGCTCGATGGAAATATCCTTGACCAGCCCAGGCCCCAAAACCTTGTCGCTGAGCGCGGTCAAACGACGGCGGACGGCGACGGTGTCCAGGGGAGCATTATCGCGCAATTGGTAGGGCAGGAACGCCATCATATCGGCAAGGAAGGCGTTCTGAAGGCGGGGCAGATTCTGCGCCACCACTTCCTTCTTATCCGAAGGAACTTCGAGACGCAGGATCATTTCGGCCTGCTTCTTGACCTCGCGGCCCTGGACCACCGGGACAATCAGCAAACCAAAGTCCACGAAGCTGGGCGGGGCCACCACGGCAACCTTGGTCGCGCCACGGGTGTCGGCAGGGGCCGGGGCATTGCCCACCAGCACGTTGAACTTTTCCAGCGGATCGATGCCCCAGAAATAAAGGCCGCCGATAATGGCGCCCATCATCAGCAAGAACGCGACCACCATGAAAATCAAACGGATCACGCGCCGGCCCCCGATCCTGTTGCGCTGAAATGCCGCCAGCCCCCTTGCCCCAGGGACAGGATTTGCCCAGACGCATCGTGGACCGTTACACCGGAACCAGCCTGCATGCGGCCAATGGCAGTCAGGGGGACCCCGATCCGTTTGGCCAAGTCCAGAAAATCGGCAGTGGCCGATGGCGGTGCGGTAAACAGCAATTCGTAATCATCGCCCCCCGTCAGGAGTGTGGCAAGGAGCGATTGGCCTTGTTCCAACGCCGCACGTGCCGCAGGAGACAGCGGCACCGCCGCCGCATCCACCGTTGCGGCCAGGTTAGAGGCACGGCACAAATGGCCGAGGTCTTGGACCAAGCCATCGGAGACATCCATGCCGGCGCTGGCCACGCCCACCAGACACGGCCCCAGGCTGACGCGCGGACGCGGAAGGCGGTAACGTTCGGCCAAGGCTGCAACGTGCTCCGGAGCCAACGCCAATTGGTCGCGCGCCGCTTGCAAGCCCAGCGCGCCGTCGCCGATGGAGCCCGAGACCCACACCACATCACCGTCTTGCGCACCCGAGCGCAGGATCGCCCTGCCCGCCGCCACTTTGCCCATGGCGGTCAGCGACAGAGTCAGCGGCCCCGGCGTGGCCACGGTGTCACCACCGATCAGCGCAATGTTGAATTCCGTGAGGTCTCGCCCCAGCCCGTGGGCGAAACGTTCCAGCCAATCCTGGCTGGTGCCATGGGGAAAGGCAGCCGCCAGCAGCACGCCGAAGGGTACAGCGCCCTTGGCGGCTAGGTCGGACAAATTGACCCGCACCAATTTGCGGGCCACCA
The DNA here is from genome assembly GCA_014379805.1 of Rhodospirillales bacterium. Taxonomy (GTDB): domain Bacteria; phylum Pseudomonadota; class Alphaproteobacteria; order Rhodospirillales; family Magnetospirillaceae; genus Magnetospirillum. The sequence continues at coordinate 2,931 of JACMLB010000358.1, forward strand.
GATCGGGCGGATCATCGGGCAGGAAATGGACGCCGGCCACCATGGCGTCCACGGTGACCACCGTTTCAGCCAGGGCGTCGGGCGGCAGAAAAGCGGCGTCGTCGGTCAAGCCCAGGGCGCCCGGGAAGCTTTTCGCCAAGGGGGCGAACAGCTGGGCGATGACCTGGAACTCGTCTGGCATATGGCCGCTCAGGACGCATTAGCGGCGCCCCCCTCGAACTCCTCGGGGCGCAGCACGCGGGCAATTTTGTCCATCACCGCGTTGACCAATTTCGGCTCGGGTCCGGAATAGAAGGCGTGGGCCACATCCACGAACTCGGAAATCACAACGCGTGCAGGGGTTTGCGGGCGAGCCTTAATCTCGAAGGCACCGGCGCGCAGGATGGCACGCAGCACGGATTCCAGGCGATCCACGGTCCAATCGCGGGCGAGTGCGTTGCCGATCATCTCGTCCAGCAGCGCTCCCTCCACGGTGGCGCCGCGCACCAGAATGGTAACCAGTTCGGCGTCGGGCTCGGCCAGCTTGGCCTGCGGCTCGTCGGCCAGACGCTGGCGGAACTCGTCCATGGCCTGCTCGGCGGTAACACCGGTGATTTCCATGGAATAAAGCGCCTGCACGGCAGCCAGACGGGCGGCGGAACGGCGGGTAGCGTTGGGATTAGGTTTACGCACTTGGTTTTTGCTCACCGGGAAAGTTTCAAGGCGCGCTTCAGTTCTAGCATGCGGAGACAAGCCCGCGCGGCCTGCCCCCCCAGGTTCTTGCGGGCGGGATCGGCCCGGTTCAAGGCCTGGGCTTCGTTGTGCACGGTCAGCACGCCGCTGCCCAGCGCCAGCAGATGACGGGTCGCCACCTCGCTGCAGCCGTTCACGCAGGCGGTGGAGACGTGGTGGTAATGGTCGCTTTCGCCACGGATGGCCGTACCCAACACCACGAAGCCGTCGTATTTCTGCTCGGGGGCGTTGGCGAACATCTCCAACGCCGTGGGCAGTTCCAGCACGCCGGGCAGGGTCACCTTGTCCCAAGCCACGCCAGCGGCATCCAGCGTACTGGTCACACCGGCCAGCAACATGTCGGCGATGTGGTCGTAGAAACGCGCTTCGAGGATCAGCACGCGGCTTTCGGTCATGGACTCTTCCTCGTCAAGCGCCCGGAATGGGCCGCTGCTCGACCACTTCAAGGCCGAAGCCCTCAAGGCCGATGATGGTTTTCTTGGTGTTGGACAACAGGATCATGTCGCGCACGCCCAGGTCCAGCAGGATTTGCGCGCCGATGCCGTAATCACGCAGTTCGGTCGGCGCCGGGCGCTGGTCCAATTGGGCGCGCAGACGATCGGACAGGCTGGTGGGACGCGGCTCGCGCACCAGAACCACCACGCCACGGCCATGCTCGGCAATCATTTCCATGGCGGAATGGAGCTGCCCGGCCTTGCCCGAGCCCTGGTCGCCCAGCACGTCGTCAAGGATGTTGACGGCATGCACGCGCACCATGACCGGTTCGCCTTCGTCAGAGATATCGCCCTTCACCAAAGCGACGTGTTCGGCATAGGCCACCTGGTTCACATAGACGACCATGCGCCAGTCATCGCCCCATTTGGAATGGAACGGCGCCTCCAACTCGCGCCGGACGATCTTGTCGTGGCGGCGGCGATAGGCGATCAGATCGGCGATGGTGGCGATCTTCAACCCGTGGAACTGGGCAAACTTCACCAAATCAGGCATGCGCGCCATGGTGCCGTCGTCATTCATGATCTCGCAGATCACGCCGGACGGGTTCAGACCGGCCATCCGGCTGATGTCGACGGCCGCTTCCGTATGCCCCGCGCGGACCAGAACACCGCCGTCACGGGCGACCAGCGGGAAGATGTGGCCGGGCGATACGAGGTCGTCCATTCCGCGCATCGGGTCGGTGGCGACCTGGATGGTGCGCGCGCGGTCGGCGGCCGAGATGCCCGTGGTCACGCCGTCCTTCGCCTCGATCGAGACGGTGAAGGCGGTCTTCAGGCTCTCGCGATTGTCGGCGGCCATCGGCGGCAGGCGCAGCTGACTGGCGCGATCGGCGGTCAGCGCCAGGC
>JACMLB010000359.1 GCA_014379805.1 Rhodospirillales bacterium
AGATGGACGGCTTCGAGTCCAACGAAGGCGTCATCCTGATCGCCGCCACCAACCGTCCCGACGTGCTGGACCCGGCGCTGCTGCGTCCGGGCCGTTTCGACCGTCAGGTGGTGGTGCCCAACCCGGACATCCTGGGCCGCGAGAAGATCCTCAAGGTCCATATGCGCAAGGTGCCCTTGGCCCCCGACGTGGAACCCAAGATCATCGCGCGCGGCACTCCCGGTTTCTCGGGCGCCGATCTGTCCAATCTGGTCAACGAAGCCGCACTGCTGGCGGCGCGCGCCGGCAAGCGGGTGGTGACCATGGCCGAGTTCGAATCGGCCAAGGACAAGGTGATGATGGGTGCCGAGCGCCGCTCCATGGTCATGAGCGACGAGGAAAAGCGCCTGACCGCCTATCACGAAGCCGGTCACGCCGTGGTGATGATGCATGCGCCGGGGCACGAGCCCCTGCACAAGGTCACCATCATCCCGCGCGGCCGCGCCTTGGGTGTGACCATGTCGCTGCCCGAGCGTGACCGGCTGTCCATGAGCCTGCGTCAGCTGCGTGCCCTGATCGCCGCCTTCTTCGGTGGCCGCATCGCCGAGGAAATGATCTTCGGCGCGGATTCGGTCACCACCGGCGCCTCCAACGACATCCACCGGGCCACCGATCTGGCTCGCAAGATGGTTACCGAGTTCGGCTTCTCGGAGAAGTTGGGGCCGTTGCGCTATGGCGATAATCAGGAGGAAGTGTTCCTCGGCCATTCCGTCACCCAGCACAAAAACGTGTCGGACGAGACCGCCGGCCTGATCGATTCCGAAATTCGCCGCTTCGTGGAGGAGGGCGCCGAGGCCGCCCGCAAGATCCTCACCGATCACATGGACGAATTGGAGGCCATCGCCAAAGGCCTGCTGGAATACGAAACCCTGTCCCGTGACGACATCGACATCCTGATCCGGGGCGAAGCCCTGGTGCGCGAGGGTGGCTATGGCCGTGCCAAGGACGCCCCGCGCCGGTCGTCGGTGCCTTCGTCCGGTCCGCAGCAGGGCGGTTTCGGCACTGATCCCGAGCCGCTGCCGGGGCAGTAATCAAAGGAAGCGTCATTTCCGCGAAAGCGGGAATCCATGGCTGCCGTTTCCCGGCTCCGACATGGACCCCCGCTTTCGCGGGGGTGACGAGTGAAGCGAGACGGGGCGGTCCAATGGGCCGCCCCGTCGTTGTTTGGAGATATCCCATGACCTCCGCCTTCCGCCGCAGCTCCGGCTTGCCTCGCGGGCTTGAATGGCAAGACAAGCTATCCAGTTTGTATTTGCTGCCCAGCGGCATCGTCTCGGGCGAACAGGCCGCCGCCGCTGTTATCTCGGGTAATGGCTGGCCCATCGCCGACGGTCAGCTGGCCTTCACCGCCGGGGCGGTGCTGCTGCGTGACGGCGCCCAGACCTGGCTGGCCATGGCGTCCTATTCCGAACTGGTGGATTGGGCCAATAGCGAGGGTGAGGAGGTCGCCCGCCATATGGGCCAACTGGTCCGCCGCATGGGCGCCCGCCGTCCCGATTGGGCCGGGCTGGCGCTGGACCGGCCCGTCATCATGGGCATCGTCAACACCACGCCCGACAGCTTTTCAGACGGCGGCAAGAACTTGGACCCGCAAACAGCCATCGATCACGCCTTCGCCATGGTGGAAGCCGGCGCCCGCATCATCGACGTGGGCGGCGAATCCACCCGTCCGGGCGCGGCGGCGGTGCCCCATGACGAGGAACTGGCCCGTGTGCTGCCGGTGATCCGCGCCTTGGCGGAAAAGGACGTGGTGGTCAGCATCGACACCCGCCACGCCGCCGTCATGGGACCGGCGGTAGAAGCGGGCGCCCGCATCATCAACGACGTGACCGCCTTGGAAGGCGAGGGCGCGCTGGAAGTCGCCGCCCGCAGCGGTGCCGCGGTGTGCCTGATGCACATGCAGGGCGAGCCGCAGACCATGCAGGCCGATCCTGCTTATGTGTGCGCGCCCCTGGATATCTACGACACTCTGGCCGCCCGCATTGTCGCCTGCGAAGCCGCCGGCATCCCCCGGGCCAAGATCGCCACCGATCCCGGTATCGGCTTCGGCAAGACCGTGGACCACAATGCCCAGCTATTCGCCTCGCTGGCGCTGTACCACGGCCTGGGCTGCCCCATCCTGCTGGGCGCCAGCCGTAAAAGCGTCATCGCCAAGATGAGCAAGGGCGAGGGGCCGGGCGACCGTCTGCCCGGTACCTTGGCCGCGCACCTGTCCGGTCTCGACGCGGGCGCCCAGATCATCCGTGTCCATGACGTGGTCGAAACCGTTCAGGCGGTCAAGGTGTGGCTGTCCATCCGCTCCGCCAGCTGACTTTCGCGGATGTCCTCCAGCAATTCCAGGCATGCCTCGATGTCGTGATATGGCAGGACGGCGATGGTCTCGTCGGGCAGGCGCCACCATTGAACTGCCAGCAGGCGCTCGATGGTGAGTTCGGGGAAGCGATAGCGGATGATGCGCGCCGGGTTGCCGGCCACGACCGCGTAAGGTGGCACCGATTTAGTCACCACCGCGCCCGCGCCGATGCAAGCGCCGTGACCGATCACGATATCCTTGGCGCCTAGGATCATGGCGTTCATGCCAATCCAAACATCGTTCTGGATAATTGTGGCGGCAGGCTCGTCGGGGCCGGGATAGCTGCTCTGAAAGGCGTTCTTGGGCAACGATCCGGTGGACAGAAATTCCATGGGGTGGCGGCTGGCGCCGATATAGACATAATGGGAGATCGAGCAGAAACGGCCGATCACCACGTTTGGTGACAGCAAGCCGCTATGGAGCTTATAGCTACGCCGACCCAGGAACACCCGGTCCACCGTCAAGCTGGCGAGTTCGGGGTACATACTGCCCATCTAGCACACCACAAGGCTTTCCGGCCTGCTGGACTGCCTGTCGGCCTGGAAGGCGTTGAGCCCATCCTCGTTCCATAGGTCCAGCGCTTTCAAGGCAGACTCGACGAACATCTCCAATACGGTCATCCGGTGCTTCCTCGGCAAGGGCGAAGTTCGAGTATGAGTAAACGTGAAAAGTTACCTTACCACCAACGCCGCCAGCGGCGCGGGCGACACTGCACTAGGCTGCAAATACGGGTTCCCCTGGACCAGCACAATGGCGGCGGTGGGGGCTGCTGCGGCGGCGAATAGCAGTACCGCCAGGAACTCGGCCTTGGGCTGGTCCACATAGACCATGGCGATGGAGATCATGGTCAGCAGGCCCAGGAAGGCCATGCCCAGCCATTTCAGCGGGTTGACGTGGGTCTGGCTTAGGGCGATGCGCTGTTCGCGGGCGCCGCGCACCTGGATGGCCTGTTCCAACAGATGGGCGTGCGAGGTGGCGCTCAGGCCCTTGGCGACCTCGGTGCTGGACAGCACTTCCAGCAGACCGGCCAGGGCCTCGCCGGTGTCGGAGCTGCCTTGGCGGTCGGCCAGACGAGGCCATTCTTCCTCGACGCTCAGCCGTACATAGCGTTGCAGCGCTCCGTCCACCTTGTCCCGCGTTATCGTCGGCAGATGGCGCGACAGTGCCTGGATGCTGCGTAGCGAGCCGGCTTCCTGGAAGGTGGTGTTGGTGGCGCGGTCGTGGGCGTTCCAGGTGTCATTGGCCAGGAACGCCAGGGTCAGGGCGAACAGCACGCCGACCACGTTGACGAAGGGCGGCGATACCCCGCGGAATTGCCGAATAAACGCGGCATGGCGCGAATGCCCCAACCACAGCAACAATGCGCCCGCCGCCAAGGTGCCGAACAGGGCGATGGCGGCCAGCACGTAATGGTCATAGGCATGAAGCATCTGGGGCATGCGGCGCGTCCTAAGGGATGTGCCCCCATGGTGCCCTCCCGGACCTTGACTGTCTATTTCTTGAGTAAATCTGCCAGCACGCCGATCGGGTCGCGGCCCTGAGCCTTGGCGATGGAATCGATGGATTGGTCGGTACCGGTGACGGTCAAACCTGCCCCTTGCAACCGCGTTGTTAATTCCTCGGTGGAAACCCCCATGACCGGAGCCAACGCGCTCAGCGGCGCATTGGCCGTCATCTGGGTGATCTGGCGCAGCGGATTGCCCTGCTTGACCGGACCCCGCACCAAGAAGGCGAGGGCGGCCACGGCGGTGACGACGAACAGCGCCCGCATGCGGGGCTGGCGCAACATGGCCATGAAGCCCCGGCGGTGGCGGACCACATGCAGGGCGGCAACGGCGACGAAGGTTAGGCCCAGCCATTCATGCATGGCCTCGACCTCACCCTTGGCGATGCGGAAGAACATCATTACGCCGGTCACGCCGATCACCACGGCAAGGGCCGAGGTGGCCTGGGTGGCATATTTGCGCAGCATGGCGTCAAAGCCTTGGTCTGCGGGGTTCTGCGTGGTCATGAGGTTTCCAGTCGGATGGTTGAATGCGCACGATGCGGCATCCATGTTTCAGCCGTATATCCTTATTGCTGCAAAGTGAACAATCGGCGGTGGGCAAGCGCTGACCAATGTCATGGCGGTGCCTGGACCTCAAATTCCTTTCCTTTGCGGGTGGAGTCGCGTTATGCCAATCCCACTCGTGGACGATTGGGATTAATGACCGGCATGACTCGCAAGCTTTTCGGCACCGACGGCATTCGTGGCACCGCCAATGTGGACCCCATGACCGCCGAAATGGCGCTGAAGCTGGGCATGGCCGCCGGCACCCATTTCACCCGCGGCAATCACCGTCACATGGTGGTCATCGGCAAGGATACCCGCCTGTCGGGTTATCTGCTGGAGCCCGCGCTGACCGCCGGTTTCGTCGCCGTGGGCATGGACGTGGTGCTGCTGGGCCCGCTGCCCACTCCGGCGGTCGCCATGCTGACGCGGTCGTTGCGCGCCGATCTGGGCGTCATGATTTCCGCCTCGCACAATGCCTATCAGGATAACGGCATCAAGCTGTTCGGCCCCGACGGCTTTAAGCTGTCGGACGAGGACGAACTTTCCATCGAGCACAAGATGTTCAACGGCCTGGAAAGCTTCCGGGTCGGCTCGGACCATCTGGGCAAGGCCAAGCGCCTGGACGATGCAGTGGGCCGCTATATCGAATACGCCAAGAATTCCTTCCCGCGTGGGCTTCGGCTGGACGGGCTGAAGATTGTGGTGGATTGCGCCAACGGTGCCGCCTACAAGGTCGCCCCCACCGTGCTGTGGGAATTGGGCGCCGAGGTCATTCCGGTGGCCGTGACCCCCGACGGCTTCAATATCAACAAGGATTGCGGCTCGCTGCACACCGAGGCCCTGCGCACCCAGGTAGTCACCCACGGCGCCCATCTGGGCATCGCCCTGGATGGCGACGCCGACCGCTTGGTGCTGTGCGACGAGCATGGCGTCATCGTGGACGGCGATCAGCTTATGGGCCTGATCGGCGCCAGCTGGAAGCAATCCGGCCAGTTGAAGGGCGATGCCGTGGTCGCCACGGTCATGTCCAACATGGGGCTGGAGAAGTATCTGGCCGGCCAGGGCGTCGCCCTGCACCGCACCAATGTAGGCGACCGCTATGTGCTGGAGCGCATGCGCAAGGATGGCTTCAACGTAGGCGGCGAGCAATCCGGCCACATCATCCTGTCCGACCATTCCACCACCGGCGACGGTCTGGTGGCGGCGTTGCAGGTGCTGGCGGCGTTGGTCCAATCGGGCAAGACCGCCTCGCAGATGCTGCGCTTGTTCGAGCCGTTCCCGCAGATCCTCAAGAATGTCCGCGTGGCCGGCGCCCCCAATGTGGTGCTGGAAAACGCCAAGGTCGTGGCCGCCATCGCGGCCGGCGAGGACAAGCTGAACGGCTCGGGTCGCGTGCTGATCCGCAAGTCGGGCACCGAGCCGTTGATCCGGGTCATGGCGGAAGGCGAGAACCTGACCCTGGTGGGCAATGTTGTGGATGATATTGTCGGGGCCATTCAGGTGGTGGCGGGGTAGGGCTGTAATTTCCTTTCGTCATCCCCGCGAAAGCGGGGATCCATGTTGGGCCGGACACCGCAGGTAAACCCATGGGGCGTGCTGGCGGTGCCATGGACCCCCGCTTTCGCGGAGGTGACGATCCTGGGGGAAGGAGTTCCCATGAAGGGCCGCGTTCTCATCGTTGCCGGGTCGGATTCGGGCGGCGGCGCCGGCATTCAGGCCGACATTAAGACGGTATCGGCCCTGGGGGGCTATGCCGCCACCGCCGTCACCGCACTGACCGCGCAGAACACCCAGGGCGTCTTCGGTGTCCATGACGTGCCGCCGGACTTCGTGGCGCGCCAGATGGAACTGGTGCTGACCGATATCGGCGCCGATTGCCTGAAGACCGGCATGCTGGCGACGGTTGCCATCATCGAGGCGGTAGCAGACGCCATTGACCGCTTCGCCCCTGATGTGCCCTTGGTGGTGGACCCCGTCATGGTCGCCAAGGGCGGCGCCGCTTTGTTGGCCGGCAACGCCGCCTTGGCCCTGGTGGACAAACTGGTGCGCCGCGCCACCGTGATCACCCCCAACATCCCCGAGGCCGAGGTCCTGCTGGGCCGCGCCATTCCCGATCGTGCCGCCATGGACGGCGCCGCCCGCGATCTGCTGGCGCTGGGCGCCAAGGCGGTGCTGCTGAAGGGCGGTCATATGGAGGGCGATGAGGTGGTGGATGTTCTGGCCCTAGCCGACGGCACGGTGATCGCCTTTACCGGTGCCCGTATCCAAAGCCGTTCCACCCACGGTACCGGCTGCACCTTGGCCTCGGCTATCGCCTGCGGGCTGGCCCAGGGGCTGGATCTGGTTCAGGCGGTAACACGGGCGCGGGCCTATGTGCGCAAGGCCATCGAGACGGCGCCGGGACTGGGCAGCGGTCACGGCCCGCTCAACCATCTTCACACGGTCGCGGAGTTCCAGCCATGAGGGCGCCCCTATGGCAGGTGGACGCCTTCACCGACTGTCCTTTCGCCGGCAATCCGGCGGCCGTTCTGGTGCTGGAGGCATGGCTTGACGACGCAGTCATGCAATCCATTGCCGCCGAGAACAATCTGTCGGAAACCGCCTTCCTGGTGAAGGAGCCCGAGGGCTGGCGGGTGCGCTGGTTCACTCCCAAGGTGGAAGTGGATTTATGCGGCCACGCCACCTTGGCCTCCGCCTGGGTGGTGCTGAACAAGATGGAACCGGGCGATGGCGTCATCTTCGCCTCGCGTAGCGGCCTGTTGCCGGTAACCCGCGAGGGGGACCGGCTGGTGCTGGACTTCCCCAGCAATCCGCCCCGCGCCACCATGTTCCCCGAACATATCGAACGTATCCTAGGCAAGCCGGTGCGCGAGGTGCTGGCGACCAAGGATCACCTGCTGTGTGTGCTGGACACGGTGGAGGCGGTGGTTGGTTTGACGCCCGATCTGGCAGGCATCGCGTCCCTGTCCAAATGGGCGCTGATCGTCACCGCACCGGGTGAGGGCGAGGTGGATTTCGTCTCGCGCTTCTTCGCCCCCAAGAAAGGCGTGGGCGAGGACCCGGTCACCGGCTCGGCCCATTGCGTGCTGGCGCCGTTTTGGGCCAAGCGGTTGGGGAAGACGGCCATGGTGGCCCGGCAGGTGTCCAAGCGCGGCGGCACCCTGTTTGTCGAGGATTGCGGTGAAAGGGTCCGCATCGGCGGCACGGTGGCGCCGTATCTGGAGGGCTGGGTGGAGGTGTGATGCGTGTGGTGGAAAATCATGCTAGGCTTCCCACATGCACTTCTGGAGTCCACCCCATGAAGATGAGGCCCATGGCCTTTCCCTCTGAGCCCAGTCCCACACAGCCCGATTTATCGGCGAGGGAGAAGGCTGGCTTGCTGGAAGCCGAAGAGGACATACGGGCTGGACGAGTTATCCCCTTTGATGACGTCAAAATCTGGGTCGAGTCGTGGGATACGCCAGCCGAATTGCCGCCACCCCATGACCGCTGGCGTTGATTTCCCAATCTGATGCCGGCCAGACTTGACCTTACGCGAGCCGCTTCGCGCGACTTGGCTGCCGTCCGCACGTGGTATTCCCAAACGGGTTCCGGGCAACGGGCGAAAGATACTGTTCTTCGGATTTTGCAAGTGATCGCCGATTTGGCGGAACACCCTGATCTGTGGCAGGAAATCGAGGGCGGCGTTCAGAAGGCGATCGTGGCGGACCACGTCATTCACTACCGCGCCAATTACACGCAGCCGGATCGCACGGGGGCAACTGTGGTCACGGTCCTTAGAATTTGGCGCCCTAGGAATAATGTGGCGTGAGAGCGGCAGTAAACCCTTACCGCCGCTTCTGCACCACCTTGGGAAACCAATCCAGCCGCGCCGCTTGCGGGAACACCGCCTCGCCCCGCCACCAGCGTTCCGCCGCGTCGGGCTGATCCACCACTGCCTTCAGACCGGGCATCAGTTCTATGCCGGGGCAGTCGCGGCCTGACTTGATCAGCGGCAGGGCCAGGCCCTTCAGCGCGCCCTCATAAATCATCTTGGGTTCCAGCTGGAACGTCGGGTTGGCGCTGCCGCCCATGGTCGGCATGTTGGCGTATTTGGCCATGCAGTGGCGTTCGTCCACGTGCCACAGGCTGCGGCATTTCAGCGGGCGGTTGTCGTAGATCGAGCAGGCGCCGTCCTTCAGAAACGCACAGGGCTTGCCCGGCACCCAGGCGGCTAGGGCGGCGCGGGCCTCGGGGCGCTCAGTCAAGGCGCGGGAGATGGCCAGCACTTCCACCGCCGCCGCGCCCACACGCTGGTGGCAGCACCAGCCGCAGCCCTTGCGGCAGGCGGCGGGCGGGGTGCCCAGGGCGAAGGCGGGGGTGGCGCGGATGCCCGACCACAAAGTGTCGGCTTGGCCCCACACGGCGGTGGTCGCGTCCAGGGCTGTACTGGCGCTTTTGGCGCTGGCGATCACAGCATGGGCGGCATCGAACGCGGCTTGCTCCAGCGGCGGTGGCGGCGGGCCGTTGCGGCCAGCGGTACGTAAGGCGTGGAGGGCGGAATCGGCGTTGAAGGCGTTGGTGCTCATGGGGCGCATCATACCCGTCCTTCGCCTTATGGGGTAGTGGCCCAACCATAATGATGGTATCGAGAACCGACCTTTTGTCGGGAGATTAGGGTGGAACACGCAGCCGCCGCCGTGACGGCCAGTCCGCAGATGTGGCTAACGCTGGGCCTGCTGTCCCTGGCGTTGATGCTTTATGTCAGCGAGAAACTGTCGGTCGAGGTGGTGTCCATCGGCATGCTGTCGGTGATGATGCTGGCCTTCCACCTGATGCCGGTGACCGGCCCCACCGGCAAGAACCTGCTGTCGCCTGAGGTGCTGCTGGGCGGCTTTGGCAATCCCGCTTTGCTGACCGTCATGGCGCTGCTGGTGGTGGCGGAAGCGCTGTCGCGCACTGGTGCGCTGGACCGGCTGGCCGACCGCGTCGGCCATCTGAATTTGCCGCGCTGGGCCGTGGTGTTGGCGTCGCTGACGGTGGTCTGTGTCCTGAGCGCCTTCATCAATGACACGCCCGTAGTGGTCATGTTCCTGCCGGTCATGCAGGCGCTGGCAATGCGCGGCGGTATGTCGCCATCCCGCGTGATGATGCCGCTGTCCTTCGCCGCCATTCTGGGCGGCATGACCACGTTGATCGGCTCCAGCACTAATCTGTTGGTATCGTCGTCCCTGATCGCCCAGGGTGTTCCGGGCCTCGGCTTCTTCGAGCAGACCCCCATGGGCGTGCTGCTGGCGGGAGTGGGTTTCGCCTATATGGTGCTGGTCATGCCCCGGCTGCTGCCGCGCGGGCCGGTGGGCCATGTGGGCCATCTGCTGACCCAGGGCAAGCAATTCGTGTCGCAATGCACGGTGCCTGCGGGCTCGGTGCTGGAGGGCGAGCGGGCTGCCGCCGGCACCTTCCGCTCGCTGCCCGACATCACCGTCCATCTGATCGTGCGCGATGACGAGCCGGTCTTCCCGCCCTATGACGACGTCAAGCTTATGGCCGGCGACGTGCTGATGATCGCCGGCACGCGCAAGGCCCTGGCCGATACCGCCGCCCATTTCCCCGGCCTGCTGTCCCTGCCCGAACGCACCGATGACGAGGCCGAGGAGGACGAAGACCGCCCCATCCGCCTGCGCGAATACGACGCCTCCGCCGACGAAAAGGTGCTGGTCGAGGCCATGATTCCGCCCACTTCGCGCTTCACCGGATTCTCGGTGGATCAGTTGGGGCTGCAACGGCAAAATCTGGTGGTGGTCGGCATCGAGCGCCGCGCCCGCATGATGCGCGGCCCGACCACGGAAATCCGCCTGCAGGCGGGTGACGTGCTGCTGGTCATGGGCCGCTGGGGCGATATCGACGAATTGCGGGCCGAGCGTGATTTGGTGGTGGTGTCCGGCACCGCCGGAACCTTGGCCAAAGTGCATCACGCCCGTACCGCCGGTGTCATCTTCCTCGGCATGGTCGCCCTGTCCGCCTTCGCCGTTCTGCCTATCGCCATCGCCGCCCTGGGCGCCGCCACCTTGCTGGTGGCGCTGAAAGCCCTAAGCCCGCGCCAAGCCATCCGCGCCATCGACCACAAGGTGGTGCTACTTGTCGGCAACGCCTTGGCCCTGGGCGAGGCCCTGGACGCCACCGGTGGCGC
>JACMLB010000360.1 GCA_014379805.1 Rhodospirillales bacterium
CTGGGCAGCCGCGCCACCTTCGCCCTGGGCCGCTTTGGCGGCCACGGCACCGGATGCCTGCGTATTGGCGACGTTCTGCGCATGAACGGCCACGGCGCGGGCACCCCTGCTGCCGATGCCCTGCCCACGGAATTGCGCCCCCAGCTCACCCATGAGTGGCGCATCGGCGTGCTGGTCGGCCCCCATGGCGCCCCCGATTTCTTCACCGAGAACGACATCTCCACGCTGTTCGAAGCGGAATACGAAGTCCATTTCAACAGCGCCCGCACCGGCGTGCGCCTGATCGGCCCCAAGCCGGAATGGGCAAGGACTGACGGCGGCGAGGCGGGACTGCACCCGTCCAATATCCACGACAACGCCTATGCGGTGGGCACGCTGGATTTCACCGGCGACATGCCCATCATTCTGGGTCCCGACGGGCCGTCTTTGGGCGGCTTCGTCTGCCCGGTCACCATCGCCATGGCCGAGCTATGGAAAATCGGCCAGCTCAAGCCCGGCGACAAACTCCGCTTCCATCGCCTGGACCAGGATCAGGCCATCAGCCTGCGCGAAGCCCAGGACCGCGTGCTGCACACCATGCAGCCGGTGGCCAAGCCCGCCTTGGGCACGGCCAAGGATGAAAGCCCTGTGCTGGGCACATTGCGCGAGGGCAATGATGCGGTCCTGCTGCGTCAGGCCGGCGACGACAATCTGCTGGTGGAATTCGGCCCGCTGGAGCTGGACCTGACCTTGCGCTTCCAGGCCCACGCTTTGATGGAGCGGCTGAAGGCCGAGAAACTGGACGGGCTGGTGGATCTGACCCCGGGCATCCGGTCCTTGCAGGTCCACGTAGACCCGGCCCGTTTGCCCCTGGCCAGGATGCGCCGCATTTTGGCCGAAGCGGTGACCGATTTGCCGCCGGTGGACGAAATCGCCGTGCCGACGCGAACCATCCATATGCCGCTGTCCTGGGACGACGAATCCACCCAGCTCGCCATCCGCAAATACCAGGAACTGGTGCGCCCCGATGCGCCCTGGTGCCCGTCGAACATCGAATTCATCCGCCGCATCAACGGCCTTGAAGACGAGCAGGCAGTGAAGGACATCGTTTTCGGCGCCAGCTATCTGGTGCTGGGATTGGGCGACGTCTATCTGGGCGCGCCGGTCGCCACCCCCATGGACCCGCGCCATCGGCTGGTGACCACCAAATACAACCCCGCCCGCACCTGGACGCCGGAAAATGCCGTGGGCATCGGCGGCGCCTATATGTGCATCTATGGCATGGAGGGACCGGGCGGCTATCAGTTCGTCGGGCGCACCGTGCAGGTGTGGAACACCCACCGCCAGACCGCCAATTTCACCGGCGGCAAGCCGTGGCTGCTGCGGTTCTTCGACCAGATCCGCTTCTTCCCGGTCACGCCGCAGGAACTGGCCGAGGCCCGCGACGCCTTCCCCCATGGCGGCTATCAGCTGCGCACCGAAGACTCGGTGTTCCGGCTGGCCGATTACCGCCGCTTCCTCGCCGATAACGCCGAGTCCATCGCCGCCTTCAAAACCCGCCAGCAAACCGCCTTCGAGGCCGAACGGCAGAGGTGGAGTGACCAGGGATTGGCAACCTATGTGGCCGAGGATGACGGCGCTGCCGCCGCCTTAGACGCTGAGCCGCCCTTGGCCCCAGGCCATGCCGCAGTGGACTCCCCCATCCCCGGCAATGTGTGGAAGGTGCTGGTGGAGCCGGGCATGACGGTGACCGCCGGCCAAGTGGTGGTGGTGATCGAGTCCATGAAGATGGAAATGGAAATCCGCAGCCAGACCGCCGGAACCGTGCGCGAAGTGCTGTGCCGCACCGGCAAGACCGTGCAGGCCGGCCAGCGCCTGCTGTTGATCGAAGAGGAGGCCTAAGCATGGCGCTGGAAATGACCTTGGAAGGGATCGCAGCCTTCCTGGCCGCTGGTGGCACCGCCGAACAGGTGATGACCGAAACCCTCACCCGCATCGCTGCCTGCCCCGACCCGGCGGTGTGGATCGCCCTGAGGCCCCGCGAGGAACTCCTGGCCGAGGCCCGCACCCTGGACGACCGCACCGGCCACTTGCCCCTGCGCGGCGTGCCCTTCGCAGTGAAGGATAATATCGACGTGGCTGGCTTGCCCACCACGGCGGCCTGTCCGGCCTTCGCCTGTGACCCCGCCGAGGATGCGCCGGTGGTGGCGCGGCTAAGGGCGGCAGGGGCCATCGTGCTGGGCAAAACCAATTTGGACCAGTTCGCCACCGGTTTGGTGGGCGTCCGCTCGCCCCACGGCGCGCCCCGCTCGGTTTTCGACGACCTTTATGTCTCGGGCGGCTCCAGTTCCGGTTCGGCGGTGGCGGTGGCCCGGGGCTTGGTCGCCTTCGCATTAGGAACCGATACCGCCGGGTCGGGCCGGGTCCCAGCAGCCTTTAACAATATTGTCGGCATCAAGCCCACCAAGGGGTTGTTGAGCACGCGCGGGGTGGTTCCAGCCTGCCGCTCGCTGGACTGCGTCACCGTCTTCGCCGCCAGTTGCGGCGAGGGCAGCGCGGTTCGCCGCATCGCCCAAGGCTTTGACGCCGCCGATCCGTTCTCGCGTGCACAGCCGGCCACTCGGTTGCCCATGGCCGGTCTGCGGGTGGGCGTGCCCGCCCCGGCGGAACGGGAATTTTACGGTGATGTCCAGGCCGCCGCCCTTTACGTCCGTGCGCTGGCCGAGGCGGCAGCCATGGGCGCCGAACTGGTGGAGATCGACTTCGTCCCGTTCCGCGACTCCGCCAAACTGCTGTATGGCGGCCCCTGGGTGGCCGAACGGCTGGCGGCATTGGAAGATTTCCTCGCCACCCACGCCGATGCCTTCGACCCCACCGTGCGGACCATCGTGGAAGGCGCCGGCGGTCATTCGGCGGTAGACGCTTTTCGCGGCCAATACGCCTTGGCGGCGCTAAAGCAGCGCACCGATGCCCAATGGCGTAAGATGGATGTGCTGCTGCTGCCGACCGCACCGACCACCTATACGGTCGAGGCGGTACAGGCCGACCCCATCCGCCTGAATGCCAATCTGGGCCACTACACCAACTTCGTGAACCTGCTGGATTGCTGTGCCGTGGCCGTACCGGCAGGGTTCACCCCGGCGGGTTTGCCCTTCGGCGTCACCCTGGTGGCCCCGGCCTTTGCCGACGACGATCTGGCCATAACCGCCGACCGCCTGCACCGGTGCCTGAACCCCAGCCACGGCATGACCAAAGCCACCCTTCCGGCCGAGGCCCAGTCCCCCGCCCAGGATGGGAAGATTCTGCTGGCCGTGGTCGGCGCCCACCTGACGGGCCAGCCCCTCAATTGGCAACTCACGGACCGCCATGCTCAATTGGTTGCCCGCACTCGAACGGCTGGCGGTTACCGGCTTTTCGCACTCAAGAACACCACGCCACCCAAACCAGGCCTTGTCCTTGACCCAGCCTTTGCCGGGTCCGGTATCGAGGTGGAGGTCTGGTCCCTGGATGCAGCGGCTTTCGGCAGCTTCACCGCTGAGGTCCCATCACCATTGGCTATCGGCACCCTGACACTCGCCGATGGCAGCGCCGTCAAAGGGTTCGTCTGCGAGCCCGCAGGTCTTGCTGGCGCCAACGATATTACCGAATTCGGGGGGTGGCGCGCATATTTGCGGAACCAACCCTAAGTACCTTTACGTTTTCCAATAGGCCTGCAACTTCGCTCACTTCCCAGGTGCCTCTTAATCAACGGGCCGCAAATAAGGAGGCCACCGACACACAGGGAACGTGCCGGTACCGGTTGACCCCCTAATAAGCTTTTGATCTCAGTAGGTGCCGAGCCGAACTCGACCAGTGGCGAACAGCTTACCCTCTTCGCCCTGCTTCTGGGGCTCCTGAACAGCCTTGATGTCGGCCTCATAGATATTGTGGCGACCGCCCGAGCACGGGCCGCGGTATCCCTTCCCCGTGCTTCGGTTGTGGGACTTGACCCAAATGCCGTCGGGTAGTTCGCTGGTGTATCCAGGAATGCTCGGCAACTTGACCGACGTGGCGCCAGGCTTGACCGGGAACCCGATGACACCATGACCGCCGCCATTCATAGGGCTATAATTCCGATCGCTGAATTCAACAATAATGGCGGTTGCTTCGGCAGGAATGTTGTTCACGACTATTTCTGGCGCAAACCCCTTTCCACCGTGGTCGACGCAAATGCCTTCATTGGGCACCGTGTGACCATTCCAGGGCGCAGACGCGAGTTTAACGTCCAGCGCGGGCAGCTTATCGGAGACGTCCTTGTACCCGCCCGTGGTCTGGCACGCGCTTAGGCTGACGCACAGCACAAGACCCGTCAGCAAAGCAAATTTTGGCTGCATATTCCCCTCCAATGTTGCATTAAGCTACGTCTCTATGATCACAACTGAAATTGCACGAACGACGGATTGAATACGGTCCGTCAAGGACAGCTTATTTTCTGCCTTACAACAATGCGCATCCACGGCACCAGCCGATATTCTTTAGTCGCTCAGCGATTTGCTTGCTGGAAAGACCACGTCCCGAGTACAGCACGTTATCGGCGCCTGCTAGCATCGTCAGTCGCTATGGCGCTGACAACCTAGAGCTTCCTATACCTATAGTAAGCTACAGCAATGTGATATGAATGCATTGAGAGAAACGGCACGGGTAAGCCACCATGAAACGTGTGCTGGATTTCGTCACGTCGCTGCAATCCGCCTCCACATTCGATGAGGCATGGGTTGGGGTGCGTCGTTTTTTTGAAAGCGAGGGCGCTGATTGGAATACATACGGGTACGAGACGTGCGGCGATGACGGCAAGGCCTCAATCGTCATAAGAGATAACTATCCCGCCCACTGGAACGCCCACTACAGCGACCGCAATTATGCCCAGCATGATTACGCCGTGCTGCACTGCCAGACGCAGATACAGCCCTTGCCCATGGGCATTGAATGGGCACCCGCAACCTTGAGCCCAATCGAGCGACAGGTTTCGCAAGAAGCTTCCGAATTCGGATTGCACAGCGGCATCATCTTTCCTTCCCGCATCGGCCCGGATCAGCGAAGAGCGGGATTAGCATTCACGAACGGCATGAAGCGGGTTGAATTCGCCCGCTTTATCGAGGACCGTCAGGAATGGCTTTTCATGGCCGCCGCCTGTGCGCAGGCCTATCTGCAGCATCTTGTGGATGCGCCGCCGACGACAACAATTTCTCTGACTAGCCGGCAGCGGGAATGCCTTCTCTGGGCGGCCAGGGGGCTAAAGACGACGGCGATCGGAGAACGCCTTGGCATTTCCGAGCAAGCCGTGTATCTGCATCTAGCCAATGCGAAGAAGAAGTTGGGCACTATTCGGCGTATTGACGCAGTTGCCAAAGCCATTCGGTTGGGACTTATTGGACCGTAGGGAACGGCATAAGATTTGGTGAAAGCCCCCCCGGAAAGCGTGGCTTCCGGCGGTTTTGCTTTTAAATTCACGCCCGCTTTCCGCCGTCGTCGATTAAAGACCGCACCACCGCCAGCCGGGCCACCGCCGCCTCGGCCAGCTCTTGGGCTTCATGCATCAATTGACCGTCCAGGGCGTGTTCGGCGGTCGCCATATAGGCCTCGGCGATCTCTTCCGCATTACGAAGCGACAGTTTAAGCGCGCCGTCTGCGGTCAGCGCGCCGGGTTCCAGCAGCCCGGATGCGCGGGCGCCCTCGGCTGCCCGTGAACCGGCGCTGGGCCGGGCACCTGAAAACCGCATCGCCCGCAATCGAGCAGCATCAGCCTGCTGACACAGCAAGACCGCAGCGGCAGAGGCGCCAGCGGCCTCCAATACCGCAGCCATGGCGTCGTCCAGACCGGCGGCGGCGTGCTCCAAGCCATGGGCGAGGCGGGCCAACTCTGTGGTGTCGCGGGCGCGGCGGAAGGCGCGTGGCGCTTCCCGCTCCATGTGGAAGGCGCGACGGCGCAGCATTCGCAATTGATGGACGTGCTTCAATTCTTCGCGGGCTAGAGCCTCGGCGCGCAGACGAGTCGTGTCATCTTCGGCCAACGCGGCCAAATAGCTATAGAAGGTGAAGGCGCGCTCCTCATTGCGGACTGCAATGCCCAGCGCATTATAGGGCGTCAGGGTGTGAGCCTGCGCGCCTTCAGCCTCATCGCCAAAGGTTTCCGGCAGATGCCAGGCATAGGTCATCGGCAACGGTGCGGGGCGGCCCTCGCGGTCTGCCCAGCGGCTCAACCCGGCTTCGTGCTCACGTTCAAGTTCGGCCATGTGGCGAAACAACGCCGCCAGTTCCGTCTCGCCACAATTGTCCATGGCTTGGGCAAGGTCGTCGTAACGGCTGGCGGCCTCGTGTTCCATACCCACGGCGATGGCCATCAACTCGTCCACCGAGCTGATCTCTGGGATGGGGTAGAGGGGGTTGATCACCTGCTTCATCACCTGTGCCAACGCTTGGCCTGCACGGTTGGATGCCTAATCCCAAGGGGGTAACCCTCTGCTGTTCGGTTGAAACCCCCTGACCAAAAGCCAATCGTCTGAGCGGGAGGACCGTTTGTCTGATGCATCGCATGTACCTCGGACTGTGGTGTGTATTGGCCGTCGTGGTGTGGTTTGCGCCCGCCCAGGCGCAGACCACGCTGGCTGAATTCCTGCCCGCCTTGCCACCTGCTGAGATCTTCCCTGGGGCGGATCGCTTCGGCCCCGTGGAGGGGACGCCACCCGCCATGGCGGCCTATGCCGGCGACCGCTTGCTGGGCTGGGTAGCGCTGAACACGGATTGGAGCAATGCCACCGGCTATTCGGGCAAACCCATTCAGGTGGCGGTGGGGGTGGATACGGCTGGCAAGATCGTCGGTGCCAAACTGTTGAAGCACAGCGAGCCCATCGTCCTGGTGGGAATCCCGGTCCAGCGCATCGTCGATTTCATCCAAGGCTATATCGGTTATGACGTCCTGGCCCAGCGCACCGATCGGCGGCCGCCGGTGGACATCGTTTCGGGCGCTACCGTCACCGTCGTGGTGATCGGCGATTCAATCACCCGTACCGCGGCCAAAGTCGTGCGCGCCCATCAGGGTGGCGCGGCCCAGGCCCAAGCGCCCCCCGCTCGCGCCTTGGATATGGCCCAGGCAGGAACCCGCACTTGGCAGGAATTGATCGGCGACGGTTCGGTGCGCCATCTGCGCCTGTCGGTCGCCGATATCAACCAAGCCTTTGCCAAAGACGAACGCGCCGACGCCCGGCCTGAACCGGGCGAACCGGACGACACCTTCATCGACCTTCACGTGGCGCCGGTCAGCGTGCCGGTGATCGGCCGCTCGCTGCTGGGCGAGCAGGGGTTCCAACGTTTGCCCAAAGATCAGCACGCCATTCTGGTGATGTCGGAGGGCACCTATTCCTTCCGCGGCTCGGGCTTCGTGCGCGGCGGATTGTTCGACCGCATCGAACTGATCCAGGGCGAAACCTCTATCCGCTTTCACGACCGCGATTACGAACGCATCGGCGATCTGGCGACCCCCGACGCCAACTTCCCTGAGATCGGCCTGTTCATCATTCCGCCCGGCACCGAATTCGACCCCGCAGGACCGTGGCGCCTGCAATTGCTGGTGTCGCGTGCCGTCGGCGCCCTGGAAAAATCCTTCCTGACCTTCGAATTGCCCTACCAATTGCCCGAGGCCTATCTAGTTCCGCTGGCGCCGCCCGCCCCGCCGCCCGTTGAAGTGAGCGAAGCGTCCCAGCGCGCCGCATTGTGGCGGACCATGTGGGAGGCCAAGGCGTGGCAGGTGGCGGTGCTGGTGGCAGCCCTGCTGCTGCTGACCGCCGCCTTCTTCTTCCAGGACTGGCTGGTGCGCCGGCCGCGCATGCTTAAGGGGCTGCGCCTGGGATTCCTGGCCTTCACCCTGGTCTGGTTGGGCTGGTACGCCAATGCCCAGTTGTCGGTGGTCAACATTCTGACCCTGTTCAATTCACTGTCCACGGGGTTCAGCTGGGATTACTTCCTGATGGACCCGCTGATCTTCCTGCTATGGGCGGCGGTGGCAGCATCGTTGCTGTTCTGGGGGCGGGGCGCCTTCTGCGGCTGGCTGTGCCCGTTCGGCGCCTTGCAGGAGTTCGTCAGCCTGGGTGCCAAGCGCCTGAAGATCCCGCAGATCAGAGTTCCGTGGGCGGTCCACGAACGGCTGTGGCCGCTGAAATACATCATCTTCCTCGGACTGTTCGGCCTTGCTCTGTACTCGCTGACCACCAGCGAACAACTGGCCGAAGTGGAGCCGTTCAAGACCTCCATCGTGCTGAAATTCATCCGCGATTGGCCGTTCGTGGTCTATGCGCTGGTGCTGTTGGCTGCCGGCCTGTTCATCGAGCGCTTCTTCTGCCGCTACCTTTGCCCCCTAGGTGCGGCGCTGGCCATCCCGGCGCGCCTGCGCATGTTCGACTGGCTCAAACGCCACCGGGAATGCGGCTCGCCCTGCCAGCGCTGTTCCAACGAATGCCCGGTCCAGGCCATTCACCCGGACGGCCGCATCAACCCCCACGAATGCATCTACTGCATGCACTGCCAGGAGCTTTACTGGGACGAGCACCGCTGCCCGCACATGATCCAGGTGCGCCTGAAGCGCGAGCGCCGCGACGCCATGTCCCCACCCCCACCAATGCCAAGACCAGGAGGAACCTGATGTCCGAGAATGACGAAACCGGTGGAGTATCGCGTCGCAATCTATTCAAGCTGGCTGCCGCCGGCGGTGTCGGGGCGGCCCTGGCAACGGGCGGGGCCCGCCTGCTGTCGGGCTCCGCCGAGGCCCAGCAGCGCCAGCAACAGGCTAAGCCCGGCGAACAACCCTACGAGGTCAAACCGGGCCAATTGGACGAGTACTACACCTTCTTCTCCAGCGGCCAGTCGGGCGAGGTGCGCATCGTCGGCCTGCCGTCCATGCGCGAGCTGATGCGCATCCCGGTGTTCAATCGCGACAGCGCCACCGGTTGGGGCGAGACCAATGAATCGCTGAAAGTGCTGACCAGCGGCCTGACACCCGAGACCCGCAAGCGGCTGGAAAAACGCGGCGGCACCTGGATGAACGGCGATCTGCATCACCCCCACCCCAGCTTCACCGACGGCACCTATGACGGGCGTTACCTGTTCGCCAACGACAAGGCCAACACGCGGATCTGCCGCATCCGCCTGGATGTAATGAAGTGCGACAAGATCATCGAAATCCCCAATGCCCACGACATCCACGGCCTGCGTGTCCAGAAATTCCCGCGGACCGGCTATATCTTCGCCAATGGCGAACACGAGGCGCCGCTGGTCAATGACGGCAAGGTGCTGGACGACCCCAAGCAATACCGCACCATCTTCAACGCCATCGACGGCGATACCATGACGGTGGCGTGGCAGGTCATCGTCGACGGCAATCTGGACAATGTGGACGCCGACTATCAGGGCAAATACTGCTTCTCCACCTGCTACAACTCGGAAATGGGCATGAACACCGCCGAAATGTCCGCCAAGGAGCAGGACTGGGTGGTGGTGTTCAACATCAAGCGCATCGAAGAGGCGGTCAAAGCCGGCAAGGCCACCATGATGAACGGCGTGCCTGTGCTTGATGGCCGTCACGGTTCGCCCTTCACCCTTTACGTCCCGGTCTCCAACAGCCCCCACGGCATCAACACCGCGCCCGACGGCATCCATGTGTCCATCGGCGGTAAACTGGCGCCGACCGTGTCGGTCATGGACGTGCGCAAGCTGGACGACGCCTTCGCCGGCAAGATCAAGCCGCGTGAGGTCATCGTCGCCGAACCGCAATTGGGCCTGGGGCCGCTGCACACCGCCTATGACGGACGCGGCAATGCCTACACCACGCTGTTCCTCGACAGTCAGGTGGTGAAGTGGAACATCGACAAGGCGGTGCGCGCCTTCAAGGGCGAGAAGGTTGATCCCATCGTCCAGAAGCTCGACGTCCATTACCAGCCCGGCCACAACCATTCTTCCATGGGCCAAACCAAGGAGGCGGACGGCAAATGGCTGCTGTCCTTGAACAAATTCTCCAAGGACCGCTTCCTCAATGTCGGCCCGCTGAAGCCCGAGAACGATCAGTTGATCGACATTTCCGGCGATCAGATGCGCATCGTCCATGACGGTCCCAGCTATGCCGAGCCCCATGACGCGACCATTGTTCACCGTTCGAAGATTCGTCCGCGCCATGTGTGGGACCGCAACGACCCCATGTGGGAAGACGCCCGTAAAATGGCGCAAAAAGATGGGCTTAAGCTGGAAGACGCGTCCACGGTGATCCGCGAACCGGGTAAGGCGCGGGTCTACATGTACTCGGTGGCGCCCGCCTTCTCCTTAGAGAAGTTCACGGTCGGCCAAGGCGACGAGGTAACCCTCTTCGTCACCAACATGGATGACGTGGAAGATTTGACCCACGGCTTCACCCTGTCCAATCACGGCGTGCAGTTCGAGATCGCGCCTCAGGCCACCGCCTCGGTCACCTTCATCGCCGACAAGCCCGGCGTGCACTGGTTCTACTGCGTGTGGTTCTGCCACGCTTTGCACATGGAAATGCGCGGACGCATGTTCGTGGAGCCGCGCCCGGCATGAGATTGGCAATCATCCTGGCGGCGGCAGCCTTTCCTGCCGCCGCCGCTACCATAGATGTACCACCCGGCGATCTGGCGGCGGCGGTAGCGGCTGCGCAACCAGGCGATTTGCTGCGGTTGGCCGCTGGCCGCCACAACGGGCCGGTGGTGGTGGACAAGGCGCTCACCCTGGAGGGTGTGCCCGGTGCTGTGGTCGATGGCGGCGGCCATGGCCGGGTCATTCAGGTAAGCGCGCCCGACGTCACCGTAAGGGGTCTGGAAATCACCGGCTCGGGGCTCGATCTGGAAGCCATGGATGCGGGCGTGTTCCTGGACAAGGCGGCAGTGCGGGCGGTGGTGGACGGCAACCGGATGCTGGACAATCTGGTGGGCGTTTATGTCTGGGGCGCCGCTGATGCCAAGGTCACCGGCAATGTGGTGGTCGGTCGCCAGGATTTGCGCGTCAACGAGCGGGGCAACGGCATCAGTTTATGGAACGCCCCCGGCGCCGAGATCATGGGCAACCGGGTCAGCCATGGCCGCGACGGCATTTTCGTCGTCACCAGCAAGCGCAACAAGTTTGTCGGCAACCACTTCGACCATGTGCGCTTCGCCATACACTACATGTACTGCGACAACAGCGAGGTCAGCGGCAATGTCTCGGAGGGCAATTATGTCGGCTACGCGCTGATGTATTCCACCGGCCTCAAGGTTGTGGGAAACACCTCGCGCGGGGACAGCGACCATGGCGTGCTGCTGAATTACACCAACAGCTCCGAGATCACCGGCAACCGGGTCGGGGGCGGCGAGAAATGCGTGTTCATCTATAACGCCAACAAGAACCGCATTGCCGACAATGTCTTTCAGGGCTGCGGCATCGGCATTCACTTCACCGCCGGTTCCGAACGCAACCGATTGTCGGGCAATGCCTTCATCGCCAACCAGACCCAGGTCAAATATGTGGGAACCCGCGACGTGGAATGGGCCGAGGCCGGTCGCGGCAATTATTGGAGCGACAACCCGGCCTTCGATTTGAACGGCGACGGCATCGCCGACACCGCCTACCGTCCCAACGATGTGGTCGATCAGATAGTGTGGGCCGTGCCGTTGGCCAAAGTGCTGCTGAACAGTCCCGCCGTGCAGGTGGTGCGTTGGTCCCAGGCACAGTTCCCGGCCCTGACCCCCGGCGGCGTCGTCGACCCAGCCCCGCTGATGCGCGCGCCATGAGCCAGTCGATCGCAGAGCTTACTCAAGTCACCAAAGCCTATGGCGCACGCCCGGTGGTGCGCGACGTGTCGTTCACCTTGAACGCCGGCGAGCGGGTCGCCCTGCTGGGTCATAACGGCGCCGGAAAGACCACTATCATGAAGATGATGCTGGGGCTGACCCCCGTGACCGGCGGCACCATCCGCGTGCTTGGCCACGCCCCCATGACGGTGCCCGCCGGCATCCGCCGCGCGTTGGGCTTTCTGCCCGAGAACGTCGCCTTCGACCCGGCCATGACCGGGCGCGAGATGCTGGCCTTCTACGCCACGCTCAAACACCGCCCGGCCAAGGAGGGCACTGCCCTGCTGGAACGTGTCGGCTTGGGCGGGGCCGCCGCACGGCGCGTGGGCACCTATTCTAAGGGCATGCGCCAGCGCCTGGGGCTGGCTCAGGCGTTGCTGGGAAGCCCCCGCCTGCTGTTGCTGGACGAACCCACCAGCGGCCTGGACCCCGAATTGCGCGCCACTTTCTACACCATCCTGGCAGAGCGCGCCGCCGATGGCGCGGCGGTCATGCTGTCATCCCATTTGCTGACCGAATTGGAGGAACGCACCGACCGCATCCTCATCATGGATCGCGGCCAACTGAAAGCGTCCGGCACGCTGGACCAATTGCGCCTGGCCGCCGGGCTGCCGGTACGCCTGCAAGGGGTTTTGGCCGATGGACGAAAGGTGGCGGTCTCGTGCCGGCCCGACGAGAAACTGGCACGGCTGCGAGAGCTGACCGCACGCACCGATCTGCAAGACGTCACCATCGAGGCACCGGGCCTCGGCGAGCTTTATGCCCACTATACCGGCGGAGAAGCCGCATGAACCCGCTGACCGCCGTAGCCCTGAAGGAGTTCCGTGCCGGTGTGCGCAACCGCTGGGTCGTGGCCGCCACCTTGGTGCTGGCAGGGCTGGCCATCGGGCTGGCTTTCATGGGCAGTGCACCAACCGGCACGGTGGGCGCGTCACGCTTGGCGGTCACCGTGGTCAGCCTCGCCAGCCTGACCATCTTCCTGGTGCCGCTGATTGCCCTGCTGCTGTCTTTCGATACGCTGGTGGGCGAGATCGAAGCCGGCACCATGCTGCTGCTGCTGTCCTATCCGGTCAGCCGGGGCCAAGTGGTGTGGGGCAAGTTCTTAGGGCAATCGGCCTTGTTGGCCGTGGCGACCTCGTTGGGCTACGGCGCCGCCGGATTGGGCATTGCGCTGGCGGTGGAGGACAGGGCCGGCTTCGGCGACTGGCCGGCCTTCGCCATGCTGATCGTTACCTCCATCATGTTGGGAGCGTGTTTCCTGGCCCTGGGCGTGCTCGCCAGTGCGCTTGTCCGCGAGCGCGCCACCGCCGCCGGAGTGGCGGTGGGCATGTGGCTGGTCTTCGTGCTGCTGTTCGATCTGGGGTTGCTGGGCCTACTGGCCGCCACCGAGGGGCGCGGCATCTCGGCGGAGCTGTTCCGCTGGGTGCTGCTGCTGAACCCGGCCGACGCATTCCGCCTGCTCAACCTGACCAGCTTCAGCGACATCCGCCAATTCGCCGGCATGGCCGGATTGACAGAACAAGCCAGCCTGCCGCCCTTGGTGTTGGCCGCAGCACTCGCATTCTGGGTGGTGGCGCCCCTGGTGACGGCCCACGCCTTGTTCGCCCGGAGGTCCCTATGACCCGCTTTGCGCTGCTGTTGCTATTGGTGCTGGCTGCCTGCGGCGACGACCGCCAAGCCGCCGCACCACCGCCGGCCCCCATGACCGCCGACGCCATGGGCCATTATTGCGGCATGGCCCTGACCGACCACCCCGGCCCTAAGGGCCAAATCCAGGTCAAGTCGCGCAAACAGCCTTATTGGTTCTCGTCAGCCCGCGACACCCTGGCCTTCACTCTGCTGCCCGAGGAACCCAAGGACATCGCCGCCGTTTACGTCACCGCCATGGACAAGGCCAAGGATTGGGCCGCGCCGGGGCCGGAAAGCTGGGTGGACGGACGCAAAGCCTTCTATGTAGTGGGCAGCGACGCCAAAGGCGGCATGGGCCAGCGCGAAATCGTACCGTTCAGCACCACCGAGGCCGCCGAACGCTTCCGCACTGAGCATGGCGGCCAAGTGGCGCCTTTCGACAAGGTGCCGCGTGAATTGGTGCTGGGCGAGGACACCCCGGCCATGCAGGCCCAGCATCCCAAAGGCCACAAATGAAACGCCGCCGCTTTCTCGCCATCACCGCCGCCGTGGGCGCCCTTGCCGCCCATCCCGCCCGCGCCTTCGCGCTGGACCCGGTGGAGTGGCGCGGCGTGGCGCTAGGAGCTGCCGCGCGCCTGACCATCCACCACGAAGACCGCGCCGAGGCATTGCGTTTGCTGGATAGTTGCTTGGCCGAGGTGGAACGGCTGGAGCGTATTTTCAGCCTGTACCGCCCGGACTCATCGCTGTCGCAACTCAACCGCACAGGCCGGCTGGAGGCTCCTCCCCTGGAAATGCTGGTTCTGTTGGGTCAGGTGGATCGGGTTTGGCGATTGTCGGAGGGCATCTTTGACCCCACCGTGCAGCCTCTATGGGAGGCGTATGCCCGCCATTTCTCCGTACCGGGCGCATCACCGTCGGGCCCGGCGGCGGAGGTGCTGGAGCAACTACGACCGGCGGTCGACTGGACCAGGGTGAGCGTATCCGAGGACGTCATCTTCTTCAGCCGCGCCAATATGGGGATGACCCTGAATGGCATCGCGCAAGGCTACATTACCGACCGGGTGATTGACCTGCTGCACCGAGGGGGAATCCGCCATGTCCTGGCCGACATGGGCGAAATCCGCGCCCTTGGCCCGCAATGGCGTGTCACGGTTCCGGGGAGAGGAACATTGCCCGTGCAACAGCAGGCCTTGGCGACCTCTGCTGCCGATGGAACCCGCTTCAGCCCGGCCTGCCACCACCTGTTCGATCCACGGTCCTGCCGCAGTTCGGTTTCGCAACAACCAGTCACGGTCATCGCCCCCACGGCCGCCATCGCCGATGCCGTCTCCACCGCCTGCGCTGTGGCGCCACGGCTTTCAAACAATGTCTTCGATGCTTTGGACTGCCGGGTGGTCTGAAACGGCACTGAACAGATTAGCAATCCGCACAACCCCCATATACCCCGACCGTTTTTGGGTGTAATTCTTTCTGGCATTCAACCGACAGTGCCGGCGACCGAAAAATGAGCACACCCACCACGAACTCCGTCGGGGACACTTACGTCTCCGCGTCAGGTCAGGAAAGCTACATCCAGGCCCTGATCGAGGGCGACAAATGGGGCGGCGCGCTGGGCACCGGCGTTTCCCTGACCTACAGCTTCCCATTGGCTGGCGCCAGCTATGATACCTATTACTACAGCTCCATGGGGGAATGGACGAATTGGTCACCGGCAGAGACCAGCGTCCAAACCAATGTGGCCGCCGCGCTGGCAGCGTGGGCCAGCGTCGCCAATCTGACCTTCACCCAAGTTGCCGATAACGCGTCGGTGGTCGGCGATATCCGTGTCGCCTATTCCGCGGCGGTCGATACCGAAAACGCGGCGGCCTGGGCCTATTACCCCTCAGACTACCCGGTGGGGGGCGATGTCTGGCTATCGCCCCAGGCATTCACCGGCAGGTCCTCCGCTCCGGGGAGCTACAACTATTTCACGTTGATCCACGAGATTGGGCATGCCCTGGGCCTGTCCCACTCGTTCGGAGGCAGCATCGATGGTGTCACCCTACCGCTGTGGAGCGACAATTTCAGCCATTCGATAATGTCCTACTGGACCACATCGGAAAATCCCGGCGCCGGGGCTACACAATACTGCACCACGCCCATGCTGTATGACATCGCCGCCATCCAGTACCTTTACGGCGCCAACACCAGCTATCACACGGGCGACGACACCTACACCTTTGATTCCTCAAGCACCTATTGGCAGACCATTTGGGATGCGGGCGGCAACGACACCATCAAGGTGACAGGTTTCCATGGCAGCACCATCGATCTGCGGGCCGGACAGTTTTCACGCATCGGCGCACCCGTCCGGAATGGCGACCCCTATGGGGTAGAAGAATACGATCCCATTACCGATACCGTTGCCATCGCCTTCGGCACCACCATCGAGAATGCCACGGCCGGCGGCGGCAATGACATTTTGATCGGCAATGACGTGGCCAATACCCTATCGGGCGGCTTTGGCAACGACACAATAAGCGGCGGCGCCGGTAACGACACCCTGATCGGCGGCGGCGGCTATGACCGAATGGACGGCGGAGCCGGCGACGACGTCTTGATCGTTACGGCGTCCGGCGCGACCCTTTCGGAAGACGTCAATGGCGGAACCGACACCGTGCAAAGCGCCGTGACCATCTCGCTTGCGCGCAACTTCGAAAACCTGACCCTCACCGGTTTCGACGCCATCAACGGTATTGGCAACAAGCGCGATAACGTGCTTGTGGGAAATGCGTACGCCAACATCCTGTCGGGCCGGGATGGCAACGATACTTTGATTGGCGGTGTCGGGTCCGACACCTTGTCGGGCGGCGAAGGGGTGGATTTGTTCTATTACGAATCCGCCAGCCAAGGCAGCGACCGCATCATGGATTTCGAGGGCGGCGCGGACAAGATCGGCTTTTACAGCCCCAATTTCGGCAATCTGGCGGCGGGGACCTTGGCGTCCGGTTCGTTCGTGGTGAATGGTGCCGCCACCCAATCCCTGGCGACGTTCCTATTCAACAGCGCGACCCATACCCTGTCCTTCGATTCCGACGGCACTGGCGTATTGGCGGCGGTCAACATCGCCACCTTCGGCCGCCACACGACGCTGTCCGCCAACGACATCCTGATTAACAACGGCTTCAGTTGATCACTGCGGACGTTCGAGACCGGCCTGCTTGATCAGCGCGTAGATGGCTGGGATCACGATCAGAGTCAGGATGGTGGACGACACCATGCCGCCGACCATGGGCATGGCGATGCGGCGCATGACCTCGGACCCCGTGCCGGTGCTCCACATGATGGGCAGCAGGCCGGCCATGATGGCGACCACCGTCATCATCTTGGGCCGCACACGCTCCACCGCGCCTTCCATGATGGCTTCGTATAGGTCGGCGCGGGTGAATTCGCGGCCTTCGGCCTCGCGCTTGGCTTTGAGGTCTTTCAAAGCGTGGTCCAGATAGATCAGCATGACCACGCCGGTCTCCGCCGCCACACCGGCCAGGGCGATGTAGCCGACCGCCACGGCGACGCTCATGTTGAAGCCCAGCAGCCATTGCAGCCACAGCCCGCCCACCAAAGCGAAGGGCAGCGACAGCATGACGATCAGGGTCTCGGTCACCCGTTTGAAGTTCAGATACAGCAGCAGGAAGATGATCAGGATGGTCAGCGGCACCACGATTTTCAGCTTCTCGATGGCGCGTTCCATGTACTCGAATTGGCCCGACCAGGTGACGAAATAGCCGGTGGGCATGTGGACGTTGTCTTGGACCGCCTTGCGCGCCTCTGCCACATAGCCGCCGATGTCGCGGTCGCGGATGTCCACATAGATATAGGCTGACAACAGGGCGTTTTCGGTGCGGATGCCCGCCGGTCCCCGGCTCAGGCGCACCTTGGCAAGCTGTCCCAGCGGAATGGCGTTACCGTCCATGGTGTTGACCAGCACGCGGACAGCGATGGCCTGGGGGTCGCTGCGGAATTCGCGGGGATAGCGCACGTTGACGCTGAAGCGTTCTCGCCCCTCCACCGTGGTGGTTACCGTCTCGCCGCCCAACGCGGTCAGGATGACTTCCTGAAGGTCGCCGATGGTCAGGCCGTAGCGGGCCAATTGGGCGCGGTCGGGCTGAATGTCCAGATAGTAACCGCCGCCAATGCGCTCCGCATAGGCCGAGCTGGTGCCGGGCACGTTGCGCACCACGGTTTCGATCTGGCGAGCCAGCTTCTCCATCTCGTCCAGATCGGTGCCGAACACCTTGATACCGATGGGGGTGCGGATGCCGGTGGACAGCATGTCAATGCGGGCGCGCAACGGCATGGTCCAGGCGTTGGACACGCCGGGCATCTGCAACGCCTTATCCATCTCGGCAATCAGCGTGTCGATGGTCATGCCCGCCCGCCATTCGCTCTCGGGCTTGAGATTGATGGTAGTTTCGAACATCTCGGTCGGGGCCGGGTCGGTGGCGGTGGCGGCGCGTCCAGCTTTGCCGAACACCGACTGGACCTCGGGGAAGCTTTTGATGATGCGGTCCTGCAATTGCAGCAATTCCGCCGCCTTGGTAATGGACAGGCCCGGCAGGGTCGTCGGCATGTAAAGTATGGTGCCCTCGTTCAGCGTCGGCATGAATTCCGAGCCGATCCGGGTCAGCGGATAGACCGACACGCCCAGCGCCACCAGGGCCACCACGATGGTCAGCGCCTTGGCCTTGAGCACGCCGCGAATGGCCGGACGGTAAATCCAGATCAGGGCGCGATTGATGGGGTTCCTGCGCTCGGGGATGATCTTGCCGTCCAGCACCTCCACATATCCGCCGGCACGGTTGCCGGCGCGGATTTCGCGGGGCTCGAACAGGCCCTCGCCCCGTTCCACCAGCACCGCCTGCTTGGCGCCGGTGTCCAGCACCGCCGAATCGGGGACACTGATTACGGGACCGGCACTCACGGGGGCGGCGAACTCCACCGTGCCGGGGCGCAGATGTCCTTCGTGGTTGGGCAGTTCGATGCGCACCTTGGCGGTGCGGGTTTCCGGGGTCACGGTGGGATAGACGAAGGTGACCTTGCCGTCGAAGATCAGACCCGGCAGCGCGTTGAAGCTGACAACCGCCTTCTGACCCATAGTGACATGGGCAAGGTCCTGCTCGAACACCTCGGCCACGACTCAGACGTTGGACAAATCGGCCAATTGGAACAGCGCCTCGCCCGGCATGAAGCGCATGCCCTGAATGGCCCGCTTCTCCAGCACCACGCCCGAGGCCGGCGACGCCAGGGACAGGGTGCGGGTGGGCTGGCCGCCGTTGCGCAGGCGGTCGATCTGCGCCGCCGGAATGTCCCAATTCTTCAACCGCGACAAGGCACCTTCCGCCAGAGACCGCGCCGAGTCGCGGGCCTCGGGGTCCTTCTTGGGCACAGGCGAGGTGTCCGCCAGACCCATGGGATTGCGGTAATACAGAACCGGTCGGCTGAGGCGGCGGCGGTGCAGCGACCGGCTCCGGGTCGGCATAGACCGGAGTGTAGGCGCGGCCAGCTTCGTCCGTCTTGGGCACCGGCGAGTACTCGGCCTTGCCGTCGGGGTGCTGGTAATAAAGGATTTGGCGCTCTTGCTGAATCTGGGCCGCCGCATGAGCCGCCGCATCATGAGAGGGCGTTGCGACCGGCGCCACCGGGGTGGATTGCCGCCCCAGCCAATAGCCGCCGCCCAGGGCCGCGATCACCGCAACTCCCGCCATCAGTGCGCGCTTCATAGCTCGCCCCCGATCAGCTTTTCCATTTCGGCCAACTGCGTCTGCTGGTCCAGACCGACCTTCAACTGGTCGATCTGGGTCTTCCACAGCTGTTGTTCCGCCGTCAGCACGTCCAGGAATTCCGTGCGGCCCAACTCATAGGATTTGGCGGCTGTCTGGAAGCCGATTTCCGCCTGGGGCAAAGCGTTCTCGCGCAGCAAGATTTCCACGCTACGGGCGGCTTCGAAGCTGAAATAGGCGTCCTGAACCTCGTTGCCCAACTCGTTCTCGCGCGCTTTGCGCCGTTGCCGGGCAGCAGCGGCCATGGCATTGGCCTCGCCGATATCCGAGTTGCGCAGGCCCCATTGGATGGGCAGGTTCATGCTGACCATGGCCTCGTAATTATCCACGCGGCCTTCGCGGCGCACCGCGCCCACACCCACCTCGAAATCGGGATACCAGCTCTTTTCGGCCAAGGAGAGGCTGCGGTCGGCGCCGTCGATGATGGCTTCCTGGGCCAGTAATTCGGGATTGGCGGTTTGGGCGCGGTCGGTCAGCGCCGCCAAATCCAACGCCTCTTTCGCCGGGATGGGGCGCGGGTTGGGCGCTTCCACCAAAGGCGCGCTCAGATCGCGGGCGAGCAGACGGTTGATCTTGGCGCGGGCTTTGCGTTTGTCGGCCTCGGTGCGGGCGATCTCGGTGTCCAGCAGCGCCTTTTCCACAGCCGCCCGGGTGACATCCTGCTGACGACCAAGCCCTTGGGCGTAGCGCGCCCCCGCCAGTCTGGCGAGCGTATCCATGCGGCCGCGCAAATTCTTGGCAAGGTCGATGGCAAGATGGGCCTGATGGTATTCCGCATAGGCCACCTTGACCTTGGCGATCAGATCGTTTTCCACCGCGCGCTTGAGGATGGACGCCTTGCGCGCACCCGCTTCGGCGATCTCACGCTTGAGATCGCGCTTGCCCCAGAACGGCAATTCCTGCGACAGCCGCAAGGTCTTGGTAGTGCCCGAGGACGACGAGGACGGCGCATAGCTGGGGAAGTCGCGGCGCCAATCCTCCACCAGGAAGGTGACCTTGGGGTCGGCCAGACTGCCGGCGCCCTCGACCTTGGCCGCCGCCGCTTCCGCCTCCAGAGCCACGACCTGGATTTCGGGGTTCATGGATCGGATGATCTGCACAAGTTCGTCGACTGTCGCCCCACTGCGCCGTGATGGGCATGTTCCTGCGCCAAGACGGGAGCGGAGCACCCCAGGGTCAGCGCCAGCGCAAGAGTGGCGGTCGTCGTCTCATGCTATCCCCCTAATGATTGTGCGAGCCTTTGGCCGCAGTGAACGGAACGGCCCCGGCAATGGTGCCCGGCTCGCCCTGGACCTTGGCAGCCACCTGCAGCATCCAGGTGCCCGCCATGGACAGATCGGCGGTGAAGCCATAGGCGCCCTGACCATCGGGTTTGCTTGATGACACCTTGGTGGACATGGGCGCCATGCCGGCCATGGGCATTTCCATCTTGGCAGGCAGGATGATGGCGTCGGGCACCGGCTTGCCGCTGGGAACATGCACCAGGCGCACCGCGATCGCCGTGTTCGGCGATATGGCCACATGGGGCTGAACCGCCTCGAAGCGGTAATCCTTGGCATCTGCCCATGCACTGGACGAAGCGGCTAGCAAAGCCGAGAACACAAGCGCGCCACCCAACTTTCGCATATCACCCTCCAGCAAATTGGAAATCATTCCGCTAGCTATACACCAGCCCTGGATCGCCCTCCCGTTCGGGATTGTAAATTTCTGTAAACGGCAGCGGTGCAAATGTTACCGCAAGCCGCTCGCCAACGGGGCGCGACCGCGCTATTCGTGAGACGGTCAATGGGTCGAGGTCTGGGATGAAAAGGTTGCTGCCGGATTCCATCGCCGGGCGAACCATGCTGGTCCTGCTGGTGGGGCTGACGGTGTCTCACCTGCTCAGCACGGCGGTCTATTCCACCGACCGCCAGAGCGCGGTACTGGAAGCCAATGAAAGCCAGTTTGCCGACCGTGTGGCGTCGGTGGCGCGGCTGCTGGAACAATCGGGGCAAGAGCACCGCCGCGATCTGGTTCAGGTGCTGAACAGTCCCATCCTCAGCGTCAGTTGGACCCCCGAGCCGGCCTTCCCCGCCGACCATGAGGAAAGCGGCGAATTCGACGCGGTGCGCGCCAGCCTGACAACCCATTTCGACGAGCTGGCGAAGGACCGCATCCACGTCATCGACCGCCATGCGGACGAGCTTTTCCTTGATCGCGTCCATCCCGGCAGTGTTGGTTTCCCCCATTTCGGCCACACCATGCCCGATGACCAGACGGTTCAGGTCTCGCTTCAGCTGAACGACGGGTCTTGGGCCAATTTCGGCCTGACCCTGCTGCGCCCGGCATCGTTTTGGTCACACAGCTCGCTACTGTCGACCTTGATCATGGCGCTGGGTGTGGCGCTGTTTTCCGCCTTGGCAAGCCGGTGGATCGGGCGCCCGCTGGCGACCTTTGCCCAGGCCGCCGACCGGCTGGGCCGCGATGTCAACGCCCCGCCTTTGCCCCCCGGCGGCCCCAAAGAGGTCCGTAGCGCAGCCCGCGCCTTCAACGAAATGCAAGGCCGCATCCGCCGCTTCGTGGACGACCGCACCCGCATGCTGGCGGCCATTTCCCACGATCTGCGCAGCCCCATCACCCGGCTGCGCCTGCGCGCCGAGATGCTGCCCAAGGGCGAGTCCCGCACCCGCATGCTGTCCGATCTGGACGAGATGCAGGCCATGGTCGCCTCCACCCTGGAATTCGCCAAAGGCGAGGAAACCGACGAGCAAGTTCAAACCATCGATCTGGCCGCGACCCTGGAGGCCATTTGCGACAACACCAGCGATATGGGGCTGGTGGCCGAGTATGAATGGACCGGGCGGCTGGTGTGCACGTGCCGCCCCCTGGCGCTGAAACGCGCCCTGGCCAATCTGGTGGAAAACGCCGCCCGTTATGGCGACAAAGCGCAAGTGCATGCCGCGCGGCACGGCAGCGAAATCCGCATCGTCATCGAAGACGACGGCCCCGGCATCCCCGCCGACAGCCTGGAAAAGGTGTTCACCCCGTTCTACCGGGTCGAGCCGTCGCGCAGCCGCAAGACTGGCGGCATCGGGTTGGGGCTGACGGTGTCGCGCACCATCATCCGCGCCCATGGCGGCGACATTACCCTGGAAAACATGCCTGAAGGCGGATTGCGGG
Organism: Rhodospirillales bacterium; assembly: GCA_014379805.1. Lineage (GTDB taxonomy): Bacteria > Pseudomonadota > Alphaproteobacteria > Rhodospirillales > Magnetospirillaceae > Magnetospirillum. The sequence continues at coordinate 22,454 of JACMLB010000360.1, forward strand.
TGACAGCCACCCTGCCGCAAGGGGAGTAAGGCCCCATGAACATTCTGATCGTCGATGACGACCGCGAAATCGCCGCGCTGGTATCGGAATTCCTGTCCCAGCACGGCTTTAGCGTGACGGCTGCGGGTGACGGCACGGCCATGCGCGAGGTGTTGGCGCACCGCCACTTCGACCTTGTCATCCTGGATTTGATGCTGCCAGGCGAAGACGGCCTGTCCCTGTGCCGCTTCCTGCGCCATACCACGTCCCTGCCCATCATCATGCTGACCGCCATGGGCAGCGAGACCGACCGCGTGGCCGGGCTGGAAATGGGCGCCGACGACTACGTCGCCAAGCCGTTCAGCGCCCGCGAATTGCTGGCCCGTATCAAAGCGGTGCTGCGCCGGAGCGGACACCGGGAAGAACCGTCGGGCGAGGTGTTGTCCTTCGCCGGCTGGCGCCTGGAAACCGGACGCCGCCAATTGCACTCCGCCGACGGCGTGCTGGTGGAACTGACCAGCGGCGAATTCGA
>JACMLB010000361.1 GCA_014379805.1 Rhodospirillales bacterium
ACCTTGGCGAACAGGCTGTAGAAGGCGCGTGCGCCGGCGCGCTTGAAGGCGCTCTCGTCGTCGCGGCTGCGGCGCACGGCGATGACCATCTCATAGCCCTTGCGCCACTTCTCCAGCATGATTGCGATAAGTTCCGGCGGGTGCTGCAAATCGGCGTCGATCATGATGACCGCCTGGCCGGTGCTGTGCTTCAAACCGGCGGTCAGCGCCAGCTCCTTGCCGAAGTTGCGCGACAGCTCGACCATCTTTATCCTCGGGTCGCGGCCATGGTGGTCCACGACGAGGGCCACGGTGTCGTCGCGGCTGCCGTCATCCACGCAGACGATCTCGTAGGTCACGTCCAGCCCGGCCATCACTTCGGCCAGGCGGGCGAACAGCCGGTCCACATTGCCCGATTCGTTGAACATGGGTACGACCAGGGACAGCACAGGGCGAGTTTGGGACATGGGAACGGCCTCGTCAAAAATGGCGGTCAGTGTGGAGAAAAGCGCCGGAGCGGTCAACGCCAGCTGGCTATTGGAATGATGATGACCAGACAAACCTCCCTTCCCGCCATCACCCTATGCGCCGACGATTACGGCCTTGCCCCCGGCGTATCCCACGCCATCCGCGCACTGATCGCGCAAGGGCGCCTGCAAGCCACCGGCTGCATGACCGGCTCGGCCCATTGGCCCGAGGCCGCGCGGCTGCTCAAGCCGTTGGACGGCATGGCCCATATGGGCATCCATCTGACCCTGACCGACCACACGCCGCTGGGCGCCATGCCCCATCTGGCGCCGTCGGGCCGGTTGCCGCCCATCGCGGAACTGGTCAAGCGCTCGGTCACCGGACGGCTGGCCCGGCCAAAAATCGCCGCCGAGATCGCCGCCGAGTTCGAACGCCAGTTCGATGCCTTCGAGGCTCATTTCGGCCGTGCGCCCGACTTCCTGGACGGCCACCACCATATCCACCAGCTTCCGGTCATCGGTGAGGTGACCCTGGATTTGTGGCGCCGCCGCTGCCCCAACGCCTGGGTGCGGTCCTGCGTCGAGCCCGCCTGGGCCATCGCCGCCCGCCGAATCGATCCCGTGCGGGCGCTGATCATCTCGACCCTGGGCTGGGGCTTCCGCCGCCGGCTGGTGGCCGAGGGCGTACCGCACAACACCTCGTTCCGTGGGGTCTACGATTTCTCGGGCCGGGTGCCCTTCGGCGAACTGTTCCGCCGCTTCACCGATGCCCCCGGCCCGCGCGCTTTGATGATGGTCCATCCCGGCGTGGTGGACGACGCCCTGCGCGCCGCCGACAGCCTGACCGGCCAGCGCGAAGTGGAGTTCGCCTTCCTGCGGTCCGAGGAATGCGCCCTGTCCCTGGCGCGGCGCGGGCTCAGCCTTAAACGCCTGTTCCCATGACGGGCAAAGCAGCGGCGTTCCGGCTGGCGGCGTTTTACTGCGCCCTGTTCGCCGCCGTGGGCGTTCAACTGCCGTTCTGGCCCCTGTGGCTGAAGGATCGCGGGCTGTCGCCCGGCGATATCGGCCTGATCCTGGCCGCCACCTATCTGATGAAAATGGTGGTCAATCCCCTGGTCGGCCATGTGGTGGACCGAAGGGGCGACCGCCGCCGCCCCATGACCATCATGGCCGTGGGCGCCGCCCTGACATGGGCATGCTTCGCTTTCGTGGGCGAGTTCTGGGGCATCCTGGCGGTCACCGTGCTGTCGCTGAGCCTATGGAGCGGCATCATGCCCGTAGGCGAAAGCCTGGCACTGATGATCACCCAACGCCACCGCCTGGATTACGGCCGGGTGCGGCTGTGGGGCTCCGCCGCCTTCATCCTGACCGCCATCGGGGTGGGCCGTCTGCTGGTGGACCATCCGCCCACCATCCTGGTCTGGTTGATCGCCGGCCTCTTGGGCCTGATGGCATTCGCCTGCGCCGCTTTGCCCGACGCACGGGTGCCGGTCTCTGCCGAGGGCAACGCGCCGCTGCGCCCTCTGCTGACCAGCGCGGGCTTCCTGCTGTTCCTGGCAGCGGGCAGCCTGAACCAAGTGTCGCACACGGTGTATTACGCCTTTTCCACCATCCACTGGAAAGCCGCCGGCATCGCAGACGACACCATCGGCCTGCTGTGGTCGGAAGGCGTCATCGCCGAAATCGTGCTGTTTTCCATGTCCGGCCACGTGGTCCGCCGCGTGGGTCCCGCCGGACTGATCCTGATCGCCGCGTTATGCGGCGTGGTGCGCTGGGGCGTGCTGGGCGCCACCACCGAACTGCCGCTGCTGTTCGCCGCCCAAATCCTGCACGGCGCCACCTTCGGCTGCGCCCATCTGGGCGCCATGCACTACATCCAACGCACCATCCCCGCCGGCCTGTCGGCCCGCGCCCAAGGCATCTATTCGGCAGTCGCCATGGGCGCCGCGCCGGGTTTGATGAGTCCGCTGACAGGGCGGCTGTATGAGTCCCTGGGCGGGTATGCGTTCATGGTGATGGCGGGGTTTTCGCTGCTGTCGGCGTTGGCGGCGTGGCGGATGGTTAGGCCGGGGTGCGGGCGTGGTGGAGCCATGTGAGGAGCAAAGGTGCGGCCCGTCCGCCTTGGGCAAAGAGCAGTCGCTCGTGCCTATGACTCAGAACGACCGAATGGGCCGAGAGCGGAAGGGCGACATCTTGTAGGTTATGTATGGCGTAATTTTCGCTGAATGCTTTACATTTGGGACGCCATTGCCAAAAAGGGGTGTCGTCTGCTCGGTAACGTGCGGTGGAGGAGTTCCCGTCCTATGACCTTACCTTTCGTCCCGCCGTCCCGTCCACGCACGCACACCCCCTCCAAACCGGCCCCGTTGTGCGCGGCGGCGGCCGAGGACGCGCTGGTCAAGGCGGGGGCCTTGCAAAAGGCCATTTTCGACAGCGCCAACTTTTCCAGCATCGCCACCGACGCCAACGGCGTCATCCAGATCTTCAACGTCGGTGCCGAGCGCATGCTGGGCTACACGGCGGCGGAAGTGATGAACAAGATCACCCCGGCCGATATTTCCGATCCCGACGAGGTGATCACGCGGGCCAAGACATTGAGCGCTGAACTCGATACGCCGATCACGCCCGGCTTCGAAGCCTTGGTCTTCAAGGCCCGGCGCGGGATCGAGGACATCTACGAGCTGACCTATATCCGCAAGGATGGTAGCCGCTTCCCGGCGGTGGTATCGGTCACCGCGCTCCGTGATGCTCGCGACGCCATCATCGGCTATTTGCTGATCGGCACTGACAACACCGCCCGAAAACAGGCGGCGCAGCTACTGGAGGCAGTCAATGAGGAGCTGAGGCAATTCGTCTCCGTTGCTTCGCACGACCTGCGACAGCCGTTGCGCATGGTAACCAGCTATTTGAACCTGATTGAGAAGAGGCTGCCCCCCCAATCCCTGACCGACGACATCAAGGAGTTCCTTGGCTACGCCGTCGGTGGTGCCAAGCGCATGGACAGCATGATCCTCGGCTTGTTGGAATACTCGAGCACGGGAAAGTCTGCCGCAATGGTGCCGGTGCCTTTGGCAGACGCCGTCGCCGATGCACTTTCCAACCTCACGCTCGCCATTCGCGAGGCCGATGCCGAGATCGTCGTCGTTGAAGGTTTGCCGACGGTGACGGGGAACATGACTGAATTGACCCGCCTGTTCCAGAACCTGATCGGCAACGCAGTGAAGTACCATGCACCAGGGCGCAGTCCGAAGATCGAGATCGATTGGAGCCGAACGGGGAGCGACTGGCTGATTCTAATCAAGGACAACGGCATCGGCATCGCCCCCGAAGATCGCGAGCGGGCTTTCGGTATCTTCCAGCGGTTGGTGACGCAGGACGCCTACGAGGGCACCGGCATCGGACTGGCGGTGTGCAAAAAGATCGTCGAGCATCACAACGGGCGCATCTGGATCGAATCGGCTCTCAACGAGGGAACGACGTTTTTTCTTGCGCTTCGGAATGGTTCTGCCGCCCCCTGATAGGGGTCCGCAGACGGCTGCAACACGACATCCGCTTTAGGGGATTTGCGCTGACCCGCAGAACGACCAGCATGGGCGCAAAGCGGACCTCACGACCAGATCACCCGACCAGCTGGGCCAGCATCCCAATCCCCCCCGACACCGCCAGCACGCGGATCATGCCCTGGTGGAATTTCAGCATGGCCAGGGCGGCGCCCACGGCCAGCACCACTTGCAACGGCTGCACGCTGGCGAATTCAGGCAGCGGAATGCCCAGCGGTCCCTCGCCCACCCGCGCGAACAGCACGTGCAGGGAGAACCACACCGCCAAATTCAGGATGACACCCACCACCGAGGCGGTGATGGCGGCCAAGGCGCCGGCCAAGGCGCGGTTGCCGCGCACGGCCTCCATATAGGGGGCTCCGGCGAAGATGAACAGGAAGCTGGGCAGGAAGGTGTCCGATACGGTCAGGGTCGCCGCCAGCACGCCGCCAACCCACGGATGGAA
>JACMLB010000362.1 GCA_014379805.1 Rhodospirillales bacterium
CGCATTGACGGTGATGGTGACCGGAACCTGGGTAACGCCGCCGGCATCATCGACGACTTCAACGGTGAAGGTATCGGTGCCGTTCCAGTTGTTGTCATAGGCGGTGAAGGTAAAGGTACCGTCGGCATTGACGCTGAACGAGCCATGGTGCTCGCCGTTGCCCACAACTGCGTAGCTCAGCGCGCCCTCGGTCTCGGGGGTAGCGAGCGAACCGGTCACCACGGTGGCGTTGGAATTGTTGCTTTCGTCGCCGGTGCCGCCGGTGACGTTGACCACCTCGTCCACATTGGCGACGTTGATGGTGATGGCGCGGCTGACCACATTGCCTTCGTCATCTCGCACATAGACCGTGACGGTATCGTCGCCGTACCAGTTGGAACCGGTCGGGTGATAGACGTAATCGCCGGTCTGCGGGTCCACGGCAACGAAGCCATGGGCGCCGGCAGAGAAGTTGATGCTGACCGAACCGCCATCGGGATCAAACGCGTCGATCCGGAAGTGGATGTCGTGGCCTTCCTTGCCGGTCAAGTCGAACGAGGCGAGGTTGGGATCGACGTTGGGGTCGGTGGGGTCAGTGGGGTCTTCGTCGCGGAAAATAACGCGGATATCGCCCACCACCGGCGGCAGGTCCAGGCGCAGCTCGTCAACGGGGGCCTCGGGGACGGTTTGCTCGATGGCGAGCGGAGCATCAATCACCTCCACCTCGGGCAAAGGCATCTGCTCGACTACCGGCTGATCGACCACGGCTTCGGGGGTCGGCGGGGTGAAGACCGGAGCGGCGGGCGCAAGAATCGGTTGAACAGTCTCGCGCGGTGCGGTTTCGGGCGCGGCTTCGGGCGCCTCGGCCTGTGCGACAACTTCGGGCGCAGGCGGCGGCGCCTCAGCCACGGTCAACGGAGCCGATTCGAGGGTGACGCCCCGTTCCTCGATGGCGCCGACATCAACGTCCAGGCCCTCTTGGACCGACGGAGCGGTTTCCGAACCCTGGTGAATATTGGCAAGGCCGCCCAAGGCGCCTTCCGAGACATCCACCGGACGGGGATTGTTCAGCCGGGCGGCCCCCATGTCCTGGTTGCCCACGTTCGACAATACCGTGAGATCATCCAGAGCCTTTTGGGCTTCCACGTTGTCCTCAGCGTCGGTGTCGTCGATCACGTTTTCGTCAGCCATAAGTAAGCTCCCGGCCAAAAAAAACCCCGGCCGCAATGCGGTCCAGGGTCATTAGCAGGGATGATGACTCACTTTTGGATGGAAATCCATACAATTTGAATCGTTTGGGGTAAGGGTCAACGCTTACGCCCACGCCGCTTGGAACCATCTTTCTGGGGCGCGGCGCCACGGGATTTGGTCATCATATCCAGGGGCACCCCCAATTCCACCGCGTCCAGGCGGCGCAACTCGTCACGCAGGCGGGCGGCTTCCTCGAATTCCAGATCGGCAGCGGCGGCCTTCATGCGCTTTTCAATGTCTGCCTTGACCGCCTGAAGGTTATGGCCAACGCCATGGACCATCCCGGCGTCACCGGTATCCACGGTGACATAATCCTGTTCGTAGACGCTGCCCATGACGTCGCCGATGGACTTCTTGATGCTTTCCGGCGTGATGCCGTTGGCGGCATTGAAGGCCTGCTGCTTCTCGCGCCTACGGCTGGTCTCGTTGATGGCATAGGTCAGGCTGTCGGTCATCTTATCGGCATACAGCAGCACGCGGCCTTCCACGTTGCGCGCCGCACGCCCGATGGTCTGGATCAGCGACGTCTTGGAACGCAGAAAGCCTTCCTTGTCGGCGTCCAGAATAGCGACCAGAGCGCATTCCGGGATATCCAGCCCTTCGCGTAGCAGATTGATGCCGATCAGCACATCAAAGGCGCCCAGGCGCAGATCGCGGATGATCTCGATGCGCTCCAGCGTATCGATGTCGGAATGCAGATAGCGCACGCGGATATTGTGGTCGTGCAGGTACTCGGTCAGATCCTCGGCCATGCGCTTGGTCAGCACGGTGACCAGGGTACGGAATCCTTGACGCGAGACCTCGCGCACCTCAGCCAGCAGATCGTCCACCTGATGCTCCACCGGGCGGATGATGGTGACCGGGTCCACCAAACCGGTGGGACGGATCAATTGCTCGGTGAACGCACCGCCGGTGCGGTCCAGTTCCCACGGGCCGGGCGTGGCCGAGACGCACACCGTTTGTGGCCGCATGGCCTGCCATTCCTCGAATTTGAGGGGGCGGTTATCGATGCAGGACGGCAGGCGGAAGCCGAATTCGGCCAGCACGGATTTGCGATTGAAGTCACCCTTATACATGCCGCCAATCTGCGGCACGGTGACGTGGCTTTCATCGACGATGCATAGGGCATCGGGCGGCAGATATTCGAACAGGGTCGGCGGCGGGTCACCCGGGCGGCGACCGGTCAAATAGCGGGAATAGTTTTCGATGGATTTGCAGTGGCCGGTGGTCTCCAGCATTTCCAGATCGAAGATGGTGCGCTGTTCCAGGCGCTGCGCCTCCAGCAGCTTGCCTTCCTGGGCAAAGCGCTCCAGCGTCTCCTTCAGTTCGGCCTTGATGCCCTTCATGGCCTGGGTGATGGTCGGCCGCGGCGTCACATAGTGGCTGGAGGGATAGACCGTCACTTCGGTCAGCTTCACCGTTTTCTCGCCGGTCAGCGGATCGAATTCCGAGATGGATTCGATCTCGTCGCCGAAGAAGGACAATTGCCAGGCGCGGTCTTCATAGTGAACTGGGAAGATTTCCAGGGAATCGCCGCGCACCCGGAAGGTGCCGCGCTCAAAGGCCGCGTCATTGCGGGTGTATTGCAACTCCACCAGCCGCTTGAGCAAATCCCGCTGGTCAACGCTTTCGCCCACCTTCAGCGGAATGGTCATGCGCGCATAGGATTCCACCGAGCCGATACCGTAAATGCACGACACCGAGGCGACGATGATGACGTCGCGCCGCTCCAGCAACGCGCGGGTCGCCGCATGACGCATGCGGTCGATCTGCTCGTTGATCTGGGAATCCTTCTCGATATAGGTGTCGGTGCGCGGGATGTACGCTTCCGGCTGGTAGTAGTCGTAATACGAGACGAAATACTCCACCGCATTGTTGGGGAAGAAGCTTTTCATCTCGGCATAAAGCTGCGCCGCCAGGGTCTTGTTGGGCGCCATCACCAAAGTGGGCTTGCCCGTATTGGCAATCACATGGGCCATGGTGAAGGTCTTGCCCGAGCCGGTGACGCCCAGCAGCACCTGATCGCGCTCGGCGCCGTCCACCCCTGCGGTCAACTCGACGATGGCGGCAGGCTGGTCTCCGGCGGGCGAGTAGTCGGAGACGAGTTCGAACTTTGCCGGCCCGGTGGGCAGTTCAGGACGTTCGATGAAGTCGAGGAGCGGGATGGTTGCCATGGTGACTTTATATTAGGCGCGTCCGGCTGAATCGCCAGCCCCTTTGGCCCCACCCATGCGCGCAGTTGCGGGCGGACAGAGGCTGACCCAATTGGGGTGGGGCGATTTGCTGCACCGCAAAAAGGAACGGTGGCCCATGAAGACCATCACCTTGGCGTTGCAGGGGGGAGGCAGCCACGGGGCATTCACCTGGGGCGTGCTGGACCGCCTGCTAGAAGACGACCGCCTGTCCATGGAGGCCATCAGCGCCACGTCCGCCGGGGCCATCAACGGCGCCCTGCTGGTGTGCGGCATGGCCGATGGCGGACGCGACGGGGCGCGGGCCCTGATGTCGCGGTTCTGGTGGCACATGGCCGACGTGTTCCGCACCAGCCCGCTGCAGCCCACGCCGTTCGATCGAATGGTTCCGGGCTGGGGCATTCAATTCTCGCCCGTCTATCAGTTGGGCGAGGCGATACTGCGGCTGTTCTCGCCCTATCAGCTTAATCCGCTGGACATCAACCCGCTGCGCGCCACCCTGCGCGCCGTCATCGATTTCGACCTGCTGCGCCGCCAGCCCGCTGTGCAATTGTTCGTTTCGGCCACCAATGTACGCACCGGCAAGGTCCGCATCTTCGCGCCCGAGGAACTAAACGAGGATGTCATCCTGGCCTCCACCTGCCTGCCCAATCTTTTCCCGGCAGTGGAGATCGACGGCGAGCATTATTGGGATGGCGGCTTCGTCGCCAACCCGGCCATCTATCCACTGATGGCCCACGCCAAATCCAGCGAAGTGGTCATCGTCCAGGTCACCCCCATGAGCAGCCGCACCGTGCCCACCAGCGCCGACGCCATCCTGCACCGCATGAACGAGATCAGCTTCAATTCCAGCGTCATGCGCGAGATGCACGCTTTGGCATTCATCACCAATCTGCATGACCGCGGCTGGATCGATCGGCTGGCCGGGGTGCGCAAGACCCACATCCACATGATCCAGGACGAGGATCTAATGGCGGCCCTGCACCCCAGTTCCAAGTTCAACGCCGAGCGGGAGTTCCTGGAACTGCTGTTCCAAGCGGGCCGCAATTCCACCGAGGACTGGCTGGCCAGCCATTTCGACCATATCGGCAAGACCAGTACCATCGACGTGAGCGAGGTGTATTTGTGAGCATTACTCCCCCGCGTTGACGCCCGCTTCCCCAAACGTCGCCATGCCCACATGGCAGTTCAGGGCTGCCTGGACGATGCCCACCGCCAAAGCGGCGCCCGAGGCCTCGCCCAGGCGCATGCCCAGATTCAGTAACGCCACCTTGCCCAGTGCATCCAGCAAGCGCTGATGGCCCGGTTCGGCAGAAGCGTGGGCCACGACGCAATGATCCAACGCGCCTTTGACTTCGGCCTCCAGCGCGGCGGCGGCGGCGGTGCAGACATAACCGTCCAGCAGCACCGGCACCCGCTTCAACCGTGCCGCCAGCACGGCACCGGCCATGGCGGCCAATTCGCGGCCACCTAGGCAGCGCAGAATTTCCAGCGGCGCCTTACCCTTGTGCAGGGCGACACCGGCGGCGACCACTTCGGTCTTGCGGGTCAGGCCAGCGCCCTCGACGCCGGTGCCCTTGCCGGTCCACAGGGCGGCCTCGCCGCCGAACAGGGCGCAGGGAATGGCGGCAGCCGGGGTGGTATTGCCGATGCCCATTTCGCCGATCACCAGCAGGTCGGTATCCTCGGGCACCGAGTCCATACCGGCCTGGAAGGCGGCGGCGAATTCGGCCTCGCTCATGGCCGGGCCTTGGGTGAAGTCGGCGGTGGGCAGGTCCAGATTAAGGGCGACCACGGCCAATTCGGTGCCGAAGGTCTTGCACAATTGATTGATGGCGGCGCCGCCATGCTGGAAATTCGCCACCATCTGCACGGTCACTTCGGGCGGGAAGGCCGACACGCCCAAGGCGGCCACGCCGTGATTGGCGGCGAACACCCGCGCCCTTGGGGTCTTCAGGCGCGGCGGATGCTGGCCCTGCCAAGCGGACAGCCAACGCGACAATTCCTCCAGCCGGCCCAAGGCGCCCGGCGGCTTGGTCAGTTGGCAATCGCGGGCGGACCATGCGGCCACGGCGGCGCCGTCTTCGGCGGGCAGCTGGGCAAGCAAGGCGCGGATGTGGGCCACACTAGAAATGGAGGTATTCAAGAGTACATTCCCCAACATGTTGCGTCGGCACAGTGAACCGTCCTATAACCCATCCGAACCTTAAAATCACCATTTTGGCATGACCCGCGAACCCACCGCCCCCACCACCACCGACAGCGCGCAGCCCTCTGGCTTCGTCGCCGACCTTCACTTGGCTTGCGCCTTCCTGACCCGGCTGCCGCTGCCCGATTTGGGCGTGGTGGCTGACGGCGGCTTGGCGCGGGCCATGCGCACCTTCCCCTTGGTGGGCGGCGCCGTGGGCTTGGCTGCCGGTCTGGTCTTCCTGGCCGCCCATGCCGTACTGCCCCCCCTTCCGGCGGCGCTGCTGGCGGTACTGGTGGCCATCGTGCTGACCGGCGCCCTGCACGAGGACGGCTTGGCCGACACCGCCGACGGATTGGGCGCGCGCGGTGGCCGCGAGGCCCGGCTTGAGGTCATGCGCGATTCCCGCACCGGCGCCTTCGGCGTGCTCGCCATCGTGTTTTCCGTGGGTCTGCATGGCGAGGAAGCGGGGCCCCGCGAATGCCCGGTTACGGGCTTCACCACCCGGAACGCTGCCACCGGCGATATGGAGACGGGCGACAAGCTGCGGGTCCGGCCGGCGCTGTTTGCCGATCACTATAGCCAGGCCCGCTTGTTCTGGCGGTCCCAGCAACCCTCCGAGCAGGCCCATATCGCGTCCTCGTTCGTCTTCGAACTGTCCAAGGTCGGGCTTGACCAGGTGCCGCCGCGGATGATCGCCAATCTCCGCAATGTCGACGAAGACCTCGCCCGCCGCGTCGCCGAGGGGCTTGGCGTGCCGCTGCCGACAAAGGCCCAGGCC
>JACMLB010000363.1 GCA_014379805.1 Rhodospirillales bacterium
GCAGGACGATCATGGATTCGATGTTCCAGGCAAAGGCGCACAGCGCGCTGGCCAGGGTGAAGGTGGTGGCGCTGACGAAGAACAGCCAGCGGGTCGAGAACACCCGCGCCAGCCAGCCCGACAGCGGGATCATCACCACCTCGGCGATGAGGTACGCGGTCTGCACCCAGCTGACCTCGTCGGCAGATGCCGAGATACCGGCCTGAATCTGGGCCAGTGAACTGGCGACGATCTGGATGTCCAGAATCGCCATGAACATGCCCACCACCATGGCGATGAAGCCGATCCAGTCGCGGGTGGAAACCACGCGCTGGTCGGGGGGTACGCTCAGGCGGTCGATCTGGCTCACTTTTGCCCCGTGCGGGTATCGACGCGGGCGGTCACCGACAGGCCGGGGCGCAGGCGGCCAGCCAGGGGATTGTCGGGCGGCAATTGGATGCGCACGGGCAGGCGCTGGACGATCTTGGTGAAATTGCCGGTGGCGTTCTCGGGCGGCAACAGGCTGAACTTGGCGCCCGAGGCGGGGGAGAAGCCGGTGACGGTGCCCGTTATCACCATGTCCGGGAAGGCATCCACGGTGATCTCGGCTGTGTTGCCGGGATGCATGTGGCCGATCTGGGTTTCCTTGAAATTGGCGTCGATCCACACCGTCGCTAGCGGCACCACCGACAGCAGATGCTGGCCGATGCGCACATACATGCCCGGCCGTACCACCCGGTTGCCGATAACGCCATCGGCGGGGGCGCGGATGATGGTGGAGTCCAAATCGGATTCGGCCAAAGCCAGCAAGGCGCGGGCTTGCTCCAGCTGGGCGTCGGCGATGTCGCGGTCGGCTTCCAGCACGGCCATTTGCCGCTTGGCCCCCATGGCTTGGGCACTGGTGCCCCTGACGCTGGCCTCGGCCTTGGCGGCATCGGCGGCTTGGCTGTCGAAGCGCTGGCGGCTGACGAAATCGTCTTTGACCAGACGTTCGGTACGGCTGAGATCGGCGCGGCTGCGCTTGAGGTCGGCCTGGGCCGAGGCGATGCCGGCGCCGGCCTGCATGAGCATGGCCTGCTGCACCGCCACCTTGTCGTCCAACTGCGCTGCCGCCGCCATGCGTGCCGCCACCAGGGCGCGGGCCTCGGCCACGCGGGCTTTGAAGTCGCGGTCGTCCAGGCGCACCAGCACGTCGCCGGCCTTGACCGACTGGTTGTCGGCGATAGCGACCTCAATCACATGGCCGCTGACCTTGGGCGCCATGTTGGTGATGTCGCCTTCCACATAGGCGTCGTCGGTGGTCTCCATGAAGCGCCACTCGGTGGCCCAGCGCAGGACGGCGCCGCCGGCGGCAAGTACGGCAATGGCGGCAACGGCAAGCAGGACGGGCTTCTTCATGGCAGGCACGACCATATTGAACTGAACGGTTCAGTTTATATCGCGAGAGCGCCCGCGCGGTCAAGGCCCCGGTTGTGGCAAGCCGGCCGGGCGGGTTAGGCTGAGATTGCAGTGACGGAGGCAGGCATGCGCGGATTTTTGGGGGCATTGGTTTTCGGGTTGTGCGCTGCCTCAGCCGCCCAGGCGTCTGAGCGGCTGCAAGTTCCAGAATTGCCGGGCTGGAAGATGGTGGTCAGCGTCACCGACCGCGCCGGCGAAACCAGCGAATTGATCCCCGAAAGTGAAACCAACGAGCGCTGGACCCGCCGCGCCACCATCCAGGCGTTTCGTGGTGTTCCTCTATCGGCAGCGGCGTTCCTGGAACAGGTGGTGCAGAAGACTGCCGAGGTCTGCGACAGCGCCACCGCCGGCCCCTCCAGCCTGGGCAAGGTCAGCGGCGCCGAGGCGGGCACCCGCACGGTGGCGTGTGGGCGCTACAAGGGCGACGGCAAAGGCTCGTTCACCCTGCATTACGTGGTCCGTGGTCGCGAAGCCCTGTATGTGATCAGCCGCATCTGGCGCGGCGAGCCGTTCAACCCCGCCGCCATGCCCATCGCCAATTCCGAATTGGCCGAATGGACCGACTACGTCAACGCCATCGTCTTGTGCGACAGCCGCGATCAGTCCTGCCGCTAGGCGTCACTCCCACGTTCCGCGCCGGGGCTCAGCCCAGGACCCTCCGCCGACCGGGGGAACGGGCGGGCGTTCGGCTTGCAGGATCATGTCGCGGCGCAGGTTTTCCAAATCCGAACGCGCCCTGTTGGAATCCATGCTGCACATACCCTCGGCGTTATTCAGCCGCCGCTCCATGAGCAGGCGGTCCGAGGGCGGCAATTGGTTGCCGTTAAGAATCAGATCCCTCTGCAAATTGCGCGCGTCGCCCTGGCACCAGCTTTCGGATGCCCAGGCGGAGGTCGTCAGCAGCACCGCCAGAACGGCCCAAACCCGAGTCATTGTTCCAACTCCTCACCTGTCCAGCGTCTCACCCGTATGACGATTCATGTGGGGATGTGACGGGACCGGCGGCATAGGCTGGTGGAGGGATTGCCCCTCAGTTCTTGTCGCCGGGGCCGACCAGACCGGGATTGGCCAAGCCGCCGGGGATGGAGCGGTTGGTGGTGGACAGCGCGCGGTCGGCCTCCCAGATGCGCTGCATGTCGCGGGCGGCGCGCGGGTCGGTCTTGCCCTTGCGGTCGATGGCGTCCAGGCGATTTTCGCCCTCGCGCAATTCGGGCAGGGTCAGGACGTTTTGTTGGGATCGCAGGGATTGCCGTTCCAGCCTTGTGTCGGGTGGCCGGTCATCAGCAGCCATTGCCGCCAAGGGGCACAGGACCAGCACGGCACCACATAGGGTTCGCATAAGCAGCCCTCGGGTAGGGCGGCGGGGCGCCATGCCCAGCCGGACATCTATCTTAATTGCGACAACTCCTGGGGATCGGCAGGCCAGAAATCATCGAACTGGTTGCCAGCCTGCTTGCCGGTGTTCAGCGCCAAGTCCCGGCGCAGGGATTGGACGTTGCTGTTCACCAGCTGGGGGGTCGAGCGGCATTGGCTGCGCCCCACATCCACCGCTTGCCGAGCTGCCGCCAACTGGCCGGCGCTCAGTTGCCCCTTCGAGGCATAGACGTCATCGGCGAATTGGCTCAGGTGGATCTGACAGGCCAGAATGCCGTTAGTCTGGGCCTGCGCCGCCCCGGTGCCCAACAGCACCAGCGCGGCAGCGGTCATCACGGTCGCTTTCAACGTCATGGCGTCCTCCCAAACGCGATATGGCCCCGTTCATTTGGCCGCTGCGGAATGGCACCGAAAGGCGCGCGGTGGGAGATGTGCGTCAGCGCTTCGCCATGGCCTCGAATTGCTTGGTGTAGTCGCGGCGCAGGCGTTGCTCCACCGCCGGCCACGCGCTGGGCGGAGTGGTCCCGGCGGAACGGGCGCCCATGCCCGACAGCCCCTGGGCGCATACCCAATCGGGCGAGATGGTGTGGGTTAGCAGATCGGGACGGGCCAACGCCCGCAAACCGGCTGCGCCGAAATCATGGGGGTGGGTGTGGCCGTAGCGGGCGACTTCTTCGGCCATGCCCGACAGCCGCGACACCGCGCGCCGGGCGGTGTCGTCCAGGCAGCGCCCGGCATCGTAATGGCCGCGGATCAAGGCGATGGCGTACCATTCCAACGCTTGGTCCGGGTCTCGGGGCAGCAGCCGGCGGGACAGGTCGAACAGGAAGCCCGAGGACAGCAGGGCTTGGTTGTCGCGCTCCCAGGCGATGACCGGTTCGTCGGGCTTGGCGGCAGCGACGGCGCCGAAAAGCTCCGCTTGTTTCAGCCAATCGGACGGCGGCGGGGTGGGCAGGTCGGCGGCCAAAGCGGTCGTGGCGATGCAGGCGGCCAGGGCTGACAGCAAAAACGATTTCATGACCATTCCCTCAGGTGCCGGACAAGTGCAACACCACTTGGCGGTCGTGTGGCCGGGCGCGGTGCTCGAACACATAGATGCCCTGCCAGGTGCCCAGCACCATGCTTCCGGTCAAGACGGGGATGGAAATCTGCACATTGGTCAGCGCCGCGCGAATATGGGCCGGCATGTCGTCGGACCCCTCGGTGGTGTGGCGGTACAGGTTGGGGTCTTCCTTGACCACACGGCGGAAGAAATCGTTGAGATCGGACAGCACGTCGGGGTCGGCGTTTTCCTGAATGGTCAGGCTGGCCGAGGTGTGCTGGATGAACAAGGTCAGCAGCCCGTCCCGGATGCCGCTGGTGCGGACAAAGCCCGCCACGCGGGCGGTGATGTCGGTCAGGCCTTGGCCTTGGGTGCGGATGGTGACGGCGCTATGGGCCTGCTTCACATTGCACCCCTGAAGTTGTGCATTGCGGAAGGATGTATCCAGAGGTTGACCATGAACGATAAAGAAAAAGGGCCGAAGCCCAAGTCCCAAGTTAACAAGGCTGAGCCTCACACGCACGAGCCGCCAGCACATGAGGCCGAGAAACTAGAACCTCACAAGCCCGAATTGCCTGTGCATGAGCCCAAGACCGATCACCCAAGCGGTGGAAACGGTGAGGTGCTGGCCGGAGCAATAGGTGGCGGTGTCGTGGGTGGGCTTTTAGGGGGCCGTTTAGGCGTGGCTCTCGGGGCTGCCGTGGGGGCTGCTTTGGGGGAAGCAAGTAAGAAGAAATGACACCGTTTCCCGACGCCAACTAATACCGCTCCTCCAGGAACCCCTGTACGGACCGGAACAATTGCTGGCGGTTCTTTTCCAGCAGCAACGTGTGGGTGCCCTCGCCGATCAGCACATAGCGGCGGGCCGGGGAGTGGGTCAGATTGGCGAAGACCGACAGGCCCATCTCGGGCGGGGTTTCCGAATCCCATTCGCCCTGGACCACCAAGGTGGGGACCGAGACGCGGTCGGGGCGCCAATAGGGTTTGCCGGCGCCCCAGGTGTTTAGCCAATCGGCCACCACGCCGTTGGGCACCTTCAGCACCGGCGGGGTTTGCGCGGCGCCGTCGGGGTCGCTGGCCTTCAGCGCGTTCATCCAGGTATCAGACCAGGCAGTGGGGACCAGTTCGGACTTTTCGTTGGCGGGGACGTCCTTGGGCCAGCGCTCGCGGATGGCGCTTAAGGGGACGGTGCGCCAGGCGCCCAGCTTGGTCTCGGTGTTAGGCTTGGGGGCGTCGTCGCGCATCCATTGCGGCGCGTACAACACCAGCTTGTCGATGCGAACCCCGGATTCGGCGGTATAGGCGCCGGCCAAGGTGGCGCCCCACGACCAGCCCACCAGCACCAGCTTATCCAAGCTGCGCCGCGACAGAATGAAATCTACCGCCTTGGACACGTCGCGTAGCGCGGTGGCGCCGTCCACCGCCGGAGGATTGGCGTCGGCGGGTTGGCCCATGGCGGGCGGGCGGGTGGATTTGCCGTAACCGCGAATGTCCAGGGAATAGACGTCATAGCCGCGCTTGGCCATCCACTCCATCCAACTGGCGCCTTCCAGCGGCAGGTCGAAGGTGGCCGAGCCGGGGAAGGTGGCGCCGTGGATGAACAGCACGGTGTGGTCGGATTTGCCGTAATAATACTCGGCGGGGTGCTTGTTCAGCAGGTACAGATTGATGCCGTCATCCTTGGCCGAGATGGTGAATTCCTCGGTCACCACGGCGCCCGGATTGGGCCGCGCCTGGGCGGCCTGCGTCTGGGGGGCGGCGGCGCCGCCGCATCCTGCTAAAGCGGTCAACACCGCCAGCGCGGCCACACGCATCGTCCAAGCCATCAGTCTCTCCCATCCCGCAAAACCCCACGGCAGGATGGGTGAAGGCGCCAGCTTGGTCAATCGCCAACCAAATGCAGCACCATGGACCGGCTTTGCGGGGTCTCGCGGTGTTCGTACAGGTACAGCCGCTGCCGCGCGCCCAGGGCCATGCGGCCATGGGTCACCGGGATATTCAGCGAGACGCTGGTCACCGCGCTGGTGAACTCGCCGAAGCCGGCGGGGTCGCGCTCCATGCGGCTGAAGAAGGTGTACAGATCGTCGCGGTCGGAATGTTCCTGTAAGGAAAGATGGGCCGACACGTGCTGCAGGAAGACGGTTAGCAGCCCGGTGGCCATGCCCTGGTCTTCCACCCATTGGGCGATATCGCGGCTAATATCCGTATTGCCCTGGCGGCGGGTCTGGACGGTGATGGTCCCTAGCGCCTGTCTCAGTGAACTCCCTACGCGGAATAGGCGGCGGGGTCCTTTGTCCCGGCCTCGGCAAAGCCCTTGAGGCGGAGGCTGCACGAGTCGCAGTGTCCGCAGGCCCTCCCTTCCGGAGTGGGGTCGTAGCAGCTGGAGGTCAAGGCGTAATCCACGCCAAGGCTCAGGCCGTGCCGGATGATGTCGCCTTTGCTCATCTTGATGAGCGGTGCGTGGATGGTCAGCCGATGGCCCTCCACTCCCGCCTTGGTGGCAAGGTTCGCCATGGTCTCGAAGGCGGCGATGTAATCGGGCCGGCAATCGGGATAGCCGGAATAATCCACCGCGTTGACGCCCACGAAAATGTCGTCGGCCTGCATGATCTCGGCGAAGGCCAGGGCGAAGGACAGCATGATGGTGTTGCGCGCCGGCACATAGGTGATGGGGATGCCTTCGCCCATGGCGGCTTCGTCGCGATCCTTGGGCACGGCGATGTCGGCGGTCAGGGCCGAGCCGCCGAAGGCGCGCAGATCGATGTCGCAAACCTCATGGCGGATGACGCCCGCCTTGGCAGCCACTTTGGCGGCGCAGTCCAGCTCCACCACATGGCGCTGACCATAGCGGAACGACAGCGCCGCGCAGGCAAAGCCCATTTCCTGGGCGATGGCCAGGGTGGTGGCGGAATCCAGCCCGCCGGACAGCAGGACGACGGCTTTCTTGCTCATGCCCCAACGTACCTAATGACTACAGCGAGAAGTGGGACGCGATGAAGGCGTCGATCTCGGCCTCGCTCCAGTTCTTCTTGCGCAGATCGGAACGCACGCCGGAAATGTCCACGTTGGGCCAGGTGTGGCACGATTCAACCGTGTGCTTGTCGGCGTCCATGATGCGGA
>JACMLB010000364.1 GCA_014379805.1 Rhodospirillales bacterium
GTGGGCGGACCCGCGGGTGCGGCGGTCGGTCTGGGCGTCGGCGCCGCTGCCGGCGTTGGCGTGGAAAAAGGCCAACAGCGGGGAATGATACCGCCCGAGCCGGGCGAGCAAAGCACCGCCCAGGCCGGTTCCAACGATGTCCGTCAGGCCCAGACGGCCTTGCGCGATCAGGGCCTTTACCACGGCCCCATCGACGGCATCGAGGGCCCGCTGACCAAGCAGGCGGCCAACGAGTTTCAGCGCCGTCAAGGCCTGCCCCAAACCGCCACCTTGGACCGCCCCACCATGGACGCCATCAACGGCAGCTTGGCGGCCCTGCCGCCCGAGCGCGGCCCCCGCGCACCACGATAATCCGTTTGGTGAGTCGCCTGGGCCGGCCCATAGTCAAGCCATGAACGACAAGCCCAACCCCACCCTGCTGGTCTGCACCCACCGCCGCCTTGGCGCTACGGGGTCCTGCGGGGCCGGCGGCAGTGAGGAACTGAGCGACGCGTTAAGACTAGGCATCGCCGCGCGCGGCCTGGGCTGGGGCGTGACGGAGACCGGGTGCCTGGGCCATTGCCTGCACGGCCCCAATTTGAAAGCCGCCCCCAATGGCCCGATCCTGCACGATTGCCGCGCCGAACACAGCGACGCCCTGATCGAGCGGCTGCTGGCCGGCTGGCCGGTCAAGCCCTAACCTAAAAGCTCACCAGCGCCCGCAGCACCACGGTGCGGCCCGGCGCATTGGGCATGGGCGCCTGCGAGGTCTGCGGGGTCGCCTTCAGGTGCTCGCGGTAAAGCTTGTCGAACACATTATCGATGCCGGCGGTGATGGCGACGCTGTCGCTGAAGCGCAGACCGCCATAAATGTCCAAGGTGGCGAAGGCACCCGCCGGGCCGGTGAAATCCTGGCCGTTGCCGGTGGTGACGTCGCTGTCCACCGCGCGCTTGGCCGCCACGGCGCGCAGGCGGGTTCCCAGATTCCAGCCCAGATCCTCGTCACCGCCGAAGGTGTCCAGGAACATGCTGGCCTCGAATGGGGCCATTTGATGCAGGGGCCGGTTGTCGCTGAGGTTACGGCCGCGCTGGCCGGTCAGGTTGACGCGGACGGCCACATGCTCGCTCAGCATGGCTTGCCCGTCGGCGGACAGCGCGCTGACTGCGGCGTCCACGTTGCGGTAAACCTGCGCCCCATTGTTCACCAGCACGCCGGGCTGGCCGCGGGCGGTGTCGATGGTGACGAAATCCTGCACCCGGTCGTGGGACGCATTGCCCTCCAGCCGCCACGCGCCGGCGGGCGAGGCCTGGCCGTATTGCTTGTAGCCGCCACCGGTGACCGCGCTGCCCAAGGTCAGCTTGTGGTGCTTTTCCGGCGCCAATTGGGGGTCGCCCACTTCCGTCAGCACCGCCGGGCCGCCATTGCCGTTATAGCGCTCGGTGTAATCGGGGCTGCGCACCATGCGCGACAGATCGGCGAATGCCAGGGTGTTGGGCGCCAAGGTCTGCTCGGCCCGCAGGCGGCCACTGATGTTGTGGTCCATGCTGTCATTGTCGCGGTTGGCGCCGTAATAGCGCTCGTACAGCTGCTGCGTGCTGGTGTTGAACACCGACAGCGGCGTCTGCGGCGCGGTGTGCAAATCATCGGCGTTCATACTGACCAGATCGTAGCGCAAGCCGCCTTCCAGCTTGGTGGTGCTTAGACTCACGGTCTGCTCGGCCCAGGCGCTGGCGCGCTGGATGTTGACGCCGGGCACCCAATAGGCGGTGATGGCGTCGGGGCCGAAATTGCGGCCATAGCGCTTGGCGGCGTGGTGCTGTTGACTGCCTTCCACACCAAACGTCGTGCGGCTGATGCCTTCCTCATGGGCGGCCCAACCGTTCAGGCGCCAGACCTGATGGTCGCCCACGCCGTTGATGCGCTGCGAGCCCGGCGTGCGCATGGTGAAATTGTCCACATCCACGCGGGCGTAGCCCCAGGCCAACATGCCGCCACCACGGTTGAACCAGCCGGGCAGCTTGGCGCTGTCCACGGTCATGCGGCCGCCGCCTTGGTTCAGGTAGTCCACATCCAGGCCGTAATTGAGCAGCTTGACGTTGTCGAGTTCGTCACGAACGAAGGCCAGGCTGACCACAGTCTCGCTGGGATTGCCCCAACGGCCGCCCAGCCATTCGGTTTCCCGCTGATAGCCGAAATTGATCTGGGTGTCGTTGCCGTCGCGATAGACATGGCCCTGCTCGCTACGTGCCGCCGCACCCACGCCCCAATCCTGGCCCGCCGCCCGCAACCGGGTCGCCAGCGTGGAGGTGCTGGCCTCGTTCATGCCGGCCATGATCGCCACCGGTTTGGGCGCATTGCCCACCACATCGAAACCGGGCTCGTAGGCCGCCACCAGTTCATTGCGGTACAGGAAGGTGGTCTTGCCGCTGAGCGCATTGTCATAGGGGATTATCAGCGGCAGGATTTGGCCGGAATGCCGCTTCATGGCCGGAGTGTCCACGAAGGCTTCAGCCGCCCAGCCAACCGAAGTCGCGAGCATGCCCATGGCAGCCGCAACCAACGTTGCGCCCCCGCGCACTCCCACCCTGACCGACATGCCGCCCCCACTAAACTAAAAGACTATCTCTTTTGACAGATGATGGACGTCTTAATCAATATTTAAGCAAGCCCCCGCTGCATACAGCGCCACAACTATTGTGCGAGTTTCTTTTTACAGAACAACGCGCCGCACTCCTTGTTTTATTTAAGGATTGATAAAGGAGCCGTTTATGAGATGGAGCAACGCACAGCGGGCCACTGGCTTCGGCCCAGTGGGTTATTCCCGTCAGGCCGACATCGCCATGGAGCGCATCCGCCGCCGCGTGCACGAATTGTGGGAAGCCGAGGGCCGCCCCACCGGTAAGGACGCGGAACTGTGGCTGCGCGCCGAGACGGAAGTGGCCGAGGAAATGACGCTGCGGTGAGTGGCCGCTTTCACCAGCCGCCATTGAGGCGGCGGCCAAGCGCCCGGAGGGGCGCGCCCGGCGAGGGCTAAACATTACGCCACCGGGCGGAATGCCAAAAACGTCATGTCGTCGCGGCGGCGTTCGTCGCCGCGCCAGCGGGCAAGGCGCTGGAATAAAACATCCATCTGCTCGGTCAGGGGCCGGTCGCCCACTTCGGTCAGCACCTGTTGCAGGCGCTTGCGGCCAAACAAATGGCGGGTCTCGCCACCCACCTGATCGGTGACGCCGTCGGTGAACAGATAGAACGCGCTGCCCTTCACATAGGGCATTTCGCGGGCGGTGAAGCGGAAATCCTCGGGGCTGTCCAGATAGCCCAGGCTCATGCGGTCGCCGCGCAGCAGGGTGAACTCACCGCCTTCGCACACCAGAAGCGGCAGATTAGCGCCCGCATAGGTGACGGTGCCGGTGTCGCGGTTGATGACGCAGATGCCGGCGTCCAGGCCGTCATTGGATACGGCGGTGTCGCGGTCCTGGCGCAGGGCCGACTTCACCAGCCGGTTCAGCTGGGTCAGCATCTCCGCCGGGTCTTCGTGGCCATGATGATGCAGGATACGGCTGAAGCTGGAGGCCACCACGGCGGTCATGAAGGCGCCCGGCACGCCGTGGCCGGTACAATCCATGACGGCGATGACGCCCTTATTGCCGAAATTGCCCGCCCAATAATAATCCCCGCCGACGATGTCCAAGGGCTGCCAGCCCACCGCCAATTCGTCCACCAGCCCGACCATGGCGCCTTGGTCGGGCAGCAACGCGGTCTGGATGCGGCTGGCGTAACGGATGCCGTCATTGATGAAGCGGTTGGCTTTTTCCAACTCGGCATTGGCGACGTTCAGCTGGGCCAGGGCGCGTTCCACCCCTTCCTTCTCGCGGGCCAATTCGTTGGTGCGCTCGGCCACCCGGCGCTCCAGATCGCGGGCCAGGGCGGCCAGTTCGGCCTCGGCCTTGTCGCGCCCGTCCAGGCCGTCCTGGGATTCGCGCAACATGGAGTTCATGGTGCCCACCAGCACGCCCAACTCGTCGCGGTCGTGGTTGGCGGGCAGGTCGATCAGCACGGCGCCGGGCTGGGCCGGGTTCACCTTGGCGATGGCGGCGGTGATCTTCAGCAGCGGCTTGGTGATCATCACGTAGAACACCGCCACCACGAACACGCACAGCAGCACGGCGCGGGCGGCGCCCGACCAGATGGTCAGCAGCACGCGGTCCAGCCACGAATTCATCAGACCGTTGGTGTCGAGCGTCAGTTCCAGCAGGCCCACCGACGAGGTGGTGCCATCGGGCGCGCGGGTGTCCAACGGCAGGGTGTAATGGGAGATGTCGCCGAACAGCCGCTCGGCCACCACGGGCAGCGGCGTCGAAACCACGGGCCGCCCGGCCTGACTGAGCACGCCGCCGTAATTGTCGGTCAGGCGGATATCGGCGACGGCCGGGTCCATCAACAGGCCGCGCGCCACCTCCCCCGCCAGTTCGGACGACAGCTGGTAGGCGGCTTCCACCGCGAGGCCACGCACCAATTGCAGATTGGCGGTGTGGCCCCGGTGAACCTGCCCATGCATGGCGCGGTAATCGGAAAACAGCTCGTAAGCCGAGGAAATCAAACCCAAGGCCAAGGCAATCGCCAGGGTGGCGAAGGCCTGCTTGAACGACAATCCGTCCAGCACCCGAACCTGGGACGACCCGGTCGGGAGTGGCGTGGCAACCGGAGTCCGGGGTTGAAACACGTTGCTGAAGGTCCTCGACTATTCCAAACGTATTGTTGAGGAACCGCCCCATGGCGTCCAGCCCTCTCGTACTGCGGCGCGACAAAATATCACACAGCGCATGAACTCGCGGCTGGCGGTAGGATCGGGCCAGGGGGAGAATAGCATCCCCCATCATGAGGTGCCGATGACCGTCGATCCGTCCCAGCCCAAGCAACGCCTGAGCCTGAAAGGCGCCCGATCGGCGACAACCGCCCCGGCGACATTGCCCTGGCCGGTGCTGGTGGTGGATGACGACCCCCAAATCCATTTGATGACCAAGGTGCTGCTGCGGGATTTCCAGTTCCAGGACCGCCCGTTCGAAATCATCAGCGCCCATTCGGTGGCCGAGGCCCGCACCGTTTTGGCGGCAAATCCCGATCTGCCGGTGATGCTGCTGGATGTGGTGATGGAGACCCATGCCGCCGGCCTGGACGTGGCCCGCTATGCCCGCGACGAGTTGGGCAACCACCGCCTGCGCATTATCCTGCGCACCGGCCAGCCGGGCGAAGCGCCCGAGCGTCAGGTGATGATCGATTACGACATCAACGATTACCGCTCGAAGACCGAGCTGACGGCGCAGAAGCTGTTCACCGCCGTGGTCTCGGCGCTGCGGTCATGGACCCATATCGACACCATCGAGCGGCTGAACGCCACCTTGGAAGCGCGGGTGTTGGAGCGCACCCGCGAACTGGAGGAAGCCCGCGCCTTCGCCGAACGGCTGGTGGAAATGCTGCCCAGTCCGGTGTGGTTCAAGGACGAGACCGGGCGCTACCGCATGCATAACCGGGCCTTCCGCGATTTCTTCGCCATTGACGGGACGGCAACGGAAACAACGCATCTGCCCGACGACGACAGCGACGCCCGTTTGATGGCAGGCGAGGCCGAGCGCGTGGATTTGGAGACCACGCTGACCGATGCCACCGGCATGCCGCGTGCGCTGATGGTATCAAAGGCCCTGCTGCGCATGCCCGACAACAGCCCGCACGGCATCATCGGTGTGGCCACCGACATCACCGAGCGCAAGGCGTTGGAGCGCGAATTGCGCCGGCTAGCCACCATCGACCCGCTGACCGGCGCGCTGAACCGCCGCCAATTCATGGCCGAGGCCACGCAGGAGAGGGAGCGCGCCGCGCGCTACGGCACCCCGCTCTCCGTCGTCATGCTGGACATCGATCTGTTCAAACGGGTCAACGACACTCACGGCCACGCCATGGGCGACGAGGTGCTGCGCAAGGTAGTTGAAGCCTGCCGCGCCAATCTGCGCGAGGTGGATTCCTTCGGCCGCCTGGGCGGCGAGGAATTCGCGGCGCTGCTGCCGCAAACCGATCTGGCCGGCGCCCATCTGCTGGCCGAGCGGTTACGCCGCGCCATCACGGAACTGCGCATCCCGCTGGGGGTGGACGACCTGCGCGTCACCGCCAGCCTGGGCGTGGCTGAGCGCGACGAGAGCGAGCCGTCCTTCGATAAAATGCTCCACCGCGCCGATCAAGCCATGTACCGCGCCAAGCAAGCAGGACGCGACCGGGTGGAGCAGGCTTCATCGCGGGGTTGATGCCGAGGCCGGAAAGGTTTACGCCCTTAAATTCTGGGAATTGAGCTGGCGGGGGAACGGCTATGGAGCCGGACGACAACATCATCGATCTTGCCGGAGAGCGCCGCCGACGGGGGCCGCGCTTTGATGGCGGGATCATGGACATTCTTGAGGTCAGCCGCGACCTTGTCTGTCTATGCCGGGGCGGCGCCATCACCGCCATCAACGGCGCCGGCGCCCGCATGCTGGGCGCCGCCACCACCGAAGCGCTGGTTGGCCGCCGCATGGCCGAATTCCTGGTCCCCGAATATGGCCGCGTGCTGGAACTGTTCCTGGCCGGCATGGCCAGCGAGGACAAGTCGGTGCCCACCCGCATCCTGGCCGCCGACAGCAGCATCAAGGACGTGGAGATGCAGACCTTCCGCGCCCGCGAGATTGCCCCCGATGCCACCGTGGTGGTGTGCCGTTTGCTGACCGAGGAAAGCCCGGTCGCAGCACAGCTTCACGAATCCGATCTGCGCTTCCGCCTGCTGGCGGACAATTCCATGAGCCTGATCTGCCATGTGAAGGACGGCACCGTGCGCTACCTCAACCGCGCCGGCATGGCCCTGCTGGGCGCCACCGCGCCGGAGCAGGTGGTGGGCAAGGATTTGATGGAGCTGCTGGGCGGCGTCAAACCCGACACCGACGACATCCGCGCCTTGGCCGAGGCCGGCGCCGAACTGACCCTGGACCTGCTGTGCATGGACAACCAGTCCATCGCCGTGCTGGCCCACTTCACCCTGGTGCCCTCGGCCCAAGGGCTGGAGGTCATGATCGAGGCGCGGGCGGTGAGCTGATGACCACCGCCGGACCCTTCTGGACGTTACGGCGCAAACTGTGGGCCATGGCCGCAGCCACCGCCATGATGGCGTTCGCCGCCGCCGGTTATTGGCTGCCCGATATGGGCCTGCGTTACGGCCTGATCCGGTCCCTGCGTGAGTTGGGATGGGCCCGCGTCAGCGTTTCCGACGCCGATCTGTCCCTGTTCAACGGCGCCATCGTGGTGCGCCGGGTCGAAGCCGGCGAAGCCTTGGGCAAGATGTTGGGCATCGACGGCATCGACCTGAAATTCCGTTGGAAGCCGTTATTCTCGCGCCGCGTCTCGGTGGAGCATCTGGACCTGCAGGGTGTCGCCATCGACATCCATCGGGACGGCGCCGATTACGTGGTCAACGGCCTGCCCATTCTCATGGGTGCCAGCGCCGGCGGCTCGGATTGGAGCTACGACATCACCGCGCTGACCCTGGCCGGCAGCCGCATCGACTTCACCGACGGCGCTTTTGCGGCAGCCATCCAGGTGGACAAGCTGAAGATCGCCGAGCTGAAAAGCTGGGAACCCGGCACCCCTGTCCGCTATCACCTGCGCGGACGGGTCAACGGCACGCCCATCACCCTGGAGGGCACCGCCACGCCCTTCGCCAGCGCCCCCCATTTCGCCCTTAAGCTGACCCTGGACGCCCTGGACCTTGCCTCGGTGGCCGAACTGGCCCGCCGAGCCGGCGCCAGCCCCGTAATCGGCAAAGTCACCGCCGATATCTCGCTGGAAGGATCGCGCGATGCCATCCACGGCGCCGGTACGCTGGCGCTGAAGGACACCGCCTGGACTTCCGGGACCACCAAACTGTCCGCCGCGGCGCTGGCACTGGACCTCAGCCAGCTGGCCTGGGACAAGGACCGGCTGACCGTGGCGGGCACCGCCGCCGCCAAGGCCCTGGCGGTGGATGATGGCGGGGTGGCGTTGCGGGCCGAGTCCCTGACGCTGGAGGCGCGCAGTGCCGCCTTCGACGCCAAGACCAGCGTCCTGTCCTGGGATGGCAAGCTTCATGCCGAGCGGCATTCCCTGGCGGTGGACGACACCCATTTGGACCACGGCAAGCTGGATTGGACCGGCGCTACCCGGCTGAACCTTGCGGCCAATGCCCAATCCTTTGTCCATGCCGAAGGCAAAGCGGAGACGTCCGATGTGCGGCTGGGCCTGGGCTCCATGACGGTGGACGCCGCCCGCGTCACCGCCGAGGGGGTGTTCGAACACGCCCGCCCCGACGGCAAGCTGCCGCCCTTGGCCGGGCGCATCCAGGCCGTGGCCGAGCAGGTGTGGGTGCGCGAACCTGACCGGAATTGGCTGAACGCCGACCGCGTGGAGCTTCATGATCTGCATTTGGTGCCGGGCAGCACCGCCACCCTGGCCCGGCTGGAGGCACGCAATCTCAAAGCCCTGGCCAAGCGGGGCAAGAAGGACTTCTATCCGTGGCGGCTGGAAGCCCGCCAAACGCAGGCCGAGCGGATCACCATGAACGCCGACGGCGCCGTGGCGGCGTCCTCGCTGACCGTCACCGGCGCAGTGGGCCGCATCACCCGCACCAAATCCGGCCTCTACGGCCTGCCCCAAGGCGGCGACGAGGGCGAAGCGTCAACATCGGCGCCAGCGCTGGCGCTGGGCAAGCTGCGCCTGGGCGGCGACAGCCGGCTGGAGTTCGAAGACCGCAGCCTGTCCGAACCGGTACGCCTGCGCCTGGACGGGCTCGAACTGAGCATAACCGATCTCGACTCCGCCAAGCCCGACCGCGACAGCCCGTTCACCGCCAAGGCCCGCATCGGCGGTTCCCGCATTTCCGCCAATGGCCGCGCGCGGCTGTTCGCCGCCAGCCCCGGCGGCGAGATGAAGGCCGAATTGCGTGCCTTGGAACTGCCGCCGCTGTCGCCCTATGCCGCCGATACGCTAGGAGTGCATCTGCAGACCGGGCATCTGGACGCCGAGATTTCCATGGGCGTCAATCAGGGCAAGCTGGACGGCGCCATGCAGCTGACCCTGTCCGAATTGTTCGTGGCCCAGCCCGATCCCAACGCGCCTTTGGCCAAGCGCGCCGACATGCCGGTGGAAACCGTGCTGGATCTGCTGCGCGATTCCGACAACCGCATCAAGCTGAGCATTCCCGTGCGCGGCGACCTGTCCAACCCGGATTTCGATGTCAGTGACGGCGTCAACCAAGCCATCGGGGCGGCGCTGAAATCCACTGTCTTCACCACGTTGAAGGTGGCATTCCCCCTGGCCGGCCTGATCAGTCTGGTGATCGACGAATCCGAAAGCCGCCGCCTTGCCCTGGACCCGCTGAAATTCGTCCCCGGTGCCGAAGCCTTGGGCGAGCCCGAGCGCAAGCAATTGACCGACGCCGCCAAGCTGATGGACGAGCATCCCGCCCTTAAGCTGACCCTGTGCGGCACCGCCCAGCCCAATGATTGGGCCGGTTTGGTGGAGCGCAAGCGCATCGAGGAATCGGGCCTTTTGGGCAAGCTGCAAAAGATGGTGGGCAACGCGCTCAAGGTCGAGCCGCCGCCCCTGGATATGGCCCGCCTGTCCGATCTGGCCGATGCCCGTGCCCAGGCGGCCAAGACGTTCCTGGTGGATCAGGCCAGCATCGACCCAGGCCGTTTGTTTACCTGCCGCCCGCGCGTCGAAACCGACGGCAAGTCGCTGCCCCGTGTGGACCTCGTTTTGTAAACGGTTTATAAACCATCGGTATGTATTGCGCACAAGCCGGTGGCTGAGGCCATAATCGGGATAGCTCTGGGAATGACCTCTCCAATCAGGAGGGGCGCCGGTCAGGGCTGGAGGGAGCGCCATGGGCCGCATGGCTCGGTTTGACCCACGCCATTCCCGCAAGGTGCTGGTTGCAGTGGTGGACGGCAATGCCGAACACCGCGCCCAGCTGGCGGGGGCGCTGACCTCATTCTATCAAGTCGCCGAATTCGCCCATGGCGGCGAGGCCCTGGACGAGTTGGGCCAAGCCCCGCCCTGCCTGCTGGTGGTGGACGAACAAGCCCCGGCGGCCGATCATTTGTTTCGCCAATTGCGCAGCGACACCCAACTGGCCGATATCCCGGTCATCTGCACCACCCGCCGGGACCCATCCGGGCGCGCCCCCCAGGACGGCATCGATGCCTTTCTGGAAAAGCCCTATCGCCGCTCGCTGTTGCTGAAGACCATTTCCAGTCTGGTCAATAAATCCGTCGAAGCCGGCTGGGAAAAGCTGCCCGAGCTTCAGCGTTGCGCCCTGCGAAAGACGGTGGAGGTGTTCAACAGCATCTCGGACCTGATCGAACGCGGCGAACCCCTGCATTTCGAGGTGCTGGCCGACGCCTGCCGCCCCCTGGTGCAAGCGGTGGCCCATAACGACTACCGCACCATCCTGGGCAGCGTGCGCGACCACGACAATTACTCCTATGTCCACTCGCTGCGGGTGGGCACCCTGCTGTCCTTGTTCGGCTACACCATCGGCCTGCGCGGCGACGACCTGCTGCAACTGGGCTGCGGCGGTCTGGTCCACGACATCGGCAAAATGGCCATCCCGCACGAGGTGCTGAACAAGCCGGGCAAATTGACCGCGCAGGAATGGACGGTCATGCAAAGCCACGTCAAAGGCAGCATCCGCTTTCTGCGCGCCAGCGCCCTGCCGCGCAGCGTGGTCACCATCGCCGCCCAGCACCACGAAAAACTCAACGGCTCGGGCTATCCGTTTGGCCTGAAGGGGCGCCAGTTGAACGAACTGGCCCGCATGGCGTCCATCGTCGACGTCTTCAGCGCGCTGACCGACCGCCGCGTCTACAAAGAACCCATGGCCCCCCAGCATGCGCTGGACATCATGACCGGCCCCATGGGGGAAGAACTGGACCAGAACCTGCTGGCCCTGTTCCGGGGGATGCTGCTGGAGGCGGCGGGGGTTTAAAGCGTTTTACGATCCGGCTGCCCAAGCCCACGACTGTCCGGTTTGGCTCAAATCGGCAGCCACTCCCCCGCTTGTCATCCCGAACGAACGTGAGGGATCCCCGCTTGGCACAGCGGTTGGGGAGTTCGCATTGGCTGATGCCTTACCAGAATGAGATTCCTCGCCTGCGCTCGGAATGACAAGTTTCTGGGAAAATCAGGCCCCTCTGACAAGCGCTTTTAGATTAACCACAGAGACACAGAGGCACAGAGAGGCCTCGCCAGGCGGAACCCGGCTTGGTTCCACCCAACAGATATCTCTGTGCCTCTGTGCCTCTGTGGTTAAATCAACAGTGTCCAATTTGACCGATGACTCCGGAAAAGCACGCTGTCCCTGCCTTTCCGGGCGACACCTAAACCGGAGTACGAAAAACGGGGCGCCCCCTTGCGGAAACGCCCCGTTTAAATCATCCATCCAGCCAGCCGGGTTACTTCCCTTCGGCGATGCGCTCCACCAGCTGCTTCACCGTGGGGATGAAGCCGTTGGCGTAGAAGGGATCGGAGGCGAAGCGGAAGGCGTTGTGGCCAGCGAACATCAGTTCCTGTTCCACATTGCCGCCATGGCCGATGTTCTGCAGGGTCTTCTGAATGCAGAAGCTACGCGGATCGGCCTTCTTGCCGGTGGTGCCGGCGTCGTTCTGGGCCCAGTTGGAGAACAGGCACTGGGACAGACAGCCCATGCAATCCACCTGATCCTTGCGGATTTCCTCGGCCTTTTCCGGACCCACGAACACCAGGGTGTTCTCGGGGGTACGCAGGGCCTCGGTGAAGCCCTCGCGCAGCCAGCCCAGGGCCAGATCACGGTCGTGCGGGGTGACCCAGACGATGCGCTTGCGGGCACCGATGGGCAGCTCGGCCACGTGGTCGCCCATGGCTTCCGAGGAATAGGCGATCTGGCGATGCGAGCGGTCCACCAGCTCCTGAATGAAGCCGTTCTTCACCGCCGACGAGTAGAAGCCGGTGGGGCTGAAGCGGTGCAGCAGCACGTCATGGGGCTTCAGGCCGACCAGACGCTTCTTCCAATCGTCGGAAATGGGGCTTTCCTGGGTCAGCAACGGACGGGTGCCGAACTGGAAAGCGATGGCGCCCAGCTCGGAATTGCCGATCCAGTCGGACCATTCGGCCAAGGCCCACACGCCGCCGGCCATGAACACCGGCACGGAATCGGCCACGCCGCATTCGCGCATGCACTTACGCAGCTCGACCACGCGGGCATAAGGCGCCTCGGGCTTTTCCGGGTTTTCCGAATTGGACAGGCCGTTATGGCCGCCAGCCAACCAGGGGTCCTCATAGACCACACCGCCCAGCAGATCGCCGTGCTTGTGATAGGCGCGCTTCCACAGCGCCTTGAAGGCGCGCGCGGACGACACGATGGGGTAATAGTAGACACCGTGCTTGGCGGCCAGCTCTGCCACCTTGTAGGGCATGCCGGCGCCGCAGGTCACGCCATGGATCAGGCCCTTGGCCCCGATCAGCGCACCTTCGAGGATTTCCTCGGCGCCGCCCATTTCCCACAGCACGTTCATGTGCAGACGGCCCTGGCCGCCCGACAGATCGTGGGCGATCTGGGCCTGGGCGATGGCGCCCTTGATGCCGAAGGCGATCAGCTCGTGATGACGCTCGGTCCGGGTCTTGCCATGGTAGACCATGGGGATCAGGTTGCCGTCGGCGTCGTAATTGTCGGCGTTCACGCCCGAGAAGGTCGCTACGCCACCGGCAGCCGCCCAGGCGCCGGAGCTTTCACCGTTGGAGACGTTGATGCCCTTGCCGCCCTCGACGACAGGCAGGACTTCGCGACCGGAAATGACGATGGGCTCGAGCTTCATGAAAGTACCAACCACTCCTACGGGGTCGCGCCTAACAGACAAAAGTCACCAGCGGGCACATATATAGAGCCTTGGCCCGCTTGACCACTACTGAGGTGAAAAAACCGTGAAATTCACCAAAGGCGGTCAGGGGCGTCACAAAAAATGGCCGAAATTCCGCGTTTCCACAAGGCCTTAGCGCGGCCCGGGCGATTGACCGTATAGGCCAGCATAACTAAACCCGACGCCGTGACCGCAGACACGGTGGACGCGGACAGCCAACGATGGTGCGCACAGACTGCGGAACAGCGGAATTGTTCGGCCAATTGGCGCCACTGCGGCGGTACCCGCTCCACCAGCAGGCCGCGCGGCCAAGCGGGCATGATCTCGCAAGCGGCACCCAGGGCGTCGCGGTCGAAGCTGGAGATCAGCGGGGCGGGACGATCGCTGGGCCACAGGGACGCGGCCAGTTCCAGGGCGGCTTTGGCGGTGGCGCAACCGGTGCCGCGATCCGGCTTCAGCTCCACATTCACCGCCATGCCGCGGGCGAGGCACAGCCCCAGCACCTCGGCCAGGGTGGGGATGGTTTCGCCTTGGCCCGCATCCAGCCGCTTGAGTTCCGCCAGCGTGCGCGCCCCTACCGGCCCACGTGCGTTGGTGCGGCGCTGGAGGGTGTCGTCATGGAAGACGATGGGCACGCCGTCGGCGCTCAGGCGAACGTCGAACTCCACCATGGCGCAGCCAAGGTCGGCGGCCTTGGCGAAGGACGCCAGGGTGTTCTCGGGCGCATAGGCGCAGGCGCCGCGATGGCCGATGACGGGGGGAAGGTGGAGCATGGGGGTATTTTGACACGGATGGACACGAATGCACACGGATGGAAGGGTGGCGTCCACACGGGTAGAGCTCCACCTCCAACGTCATGGCCGGGCTTGACCCGGCCATCTTCTTCGCCGCGAGCCCCTATGGCCCATAAAATCGCGATGGTCCCCCAAAGGATGGCCGGGTCGAGCCCGGCCATGACGAA
>JACMLB010000365.1 GCA_014379805.1 Rhodospirillales bacterium
GGTTTGGAGGGGAGCAATGGCTCACGCTCTTGCCCGACTGGGGATGAACTCGGATCTCGACCCGAGGAATACCCAAAGCGCTGCCGCCGACACCCAACCCCAGGCTTGGCCTGAGGCTGATAACGGCAAGGATTACTACGTTACGCGCAATGGCGTGAAATACGCCGGAACGCACTTGCTGATCGATCTGTGGGGTGCCACGAAGCTCGACGATATCGAGCTGGTGGAAGAAGCGCTTAGGAACTCCGCCATCAAGGGCGGAGCGACGATCCTTCATTGCCATCTGCATCACTTCCAGCCCAACGGCGGTATCTCCGGCGTGTTGGTGCTGGCGGAAAGCCACATCACCATCCACTCGTGGCCGGAACGCGGCTACGCGGCGCTGGACGTGTTCATGTGCGGCGATTGCGACCCCTACAAGGCCATCCCGGTGTTGAAAGAGGCGTTCAAACCCGATTTCGTCACCGTGTCCGAAAGCAAGCGGGGCTTGGTGCCTTGAGTTCCTGGTTCCAGGAAACTCTTTACGGCCATTGGCGGCAAAGCTTTCAGATCAGTGCTGAACTTTGCCGCCTGCGTGGCCCCATGCAGGACATCGCCCTGTTCGAGACCCCCGGCTTCGGCCGGGTACTCACCCTGGACGGCGTCATCCAGGTCACCACCGGCGACGAATTCATCTATCACGAGATGCTGGCCCACGTGCCCATCTACGCCCATGGCGCGGTGCGCTCGGCCTGCGTGGTGGGCGGCGGCGATGGCGGCATGCTGCGCGAAATCCTCAAGCACCCATCCGTCGAACAGGCCGTGCTGGTGGAAATCGACGGTGCCGTGGTGGATTTTTGCCGCGAGCATCTGCCGTCCGTCTCAGCCGGCGCCTTCGACGACAAACGCACCGAGATCGTCATTGCCGACGGCATCACCTTCATGGCCGAGACCGCGCGCAAGTTCGACCTGATCGTTATCGACTCCACCGACCCCATCGGCCCCGGCGGCGTGCTGTTCACGGAATCCTTCTACAAGGATTGCGCCCGTTGTCTGGCTCCCGGCGGCATTGTCGTCAACCAGAACGGCGTCCCCTTCCTGCAAGGCGAAGAAGTCACCGACACCTGGCGCCGCCGCAAGCCGCACTTCGCTGACGTCGGCTTCTATCTGGCCGCCGTCCCCACCTATGTGGGCGGCTTCATGGCCCTGGGCTGGGCGTCCAACACCACCGATGCCCGCGCCGCCAGCGTCGAGACCATCCGCGCCCGCTTCCAGGCCGCTCCGGTGACAACCCGTTACTACACCCCAGATGTGCACAAAGCGGCGTTCGCATTGCCGCCCTATGTACAGGCATTCATCACGGACTGATCCTGTATTCCAGGCCCGCGTGTGGCGCATGGGTATGCGAATAAATGTAACGTGATCCTGCCGGCTGTGCCGCTTAGTCTTTGCGGGCACAATTTTCGGCGGACCTGTCCCATGTCGTCCCCTTCAAGCGCCCCTTCAACAGGCGGCCAGCGCCAATACATTTCCTTCACCATCGGTGCCGAGGAATACGGCGTCGAAATCATCGCCATCCGCGAGATCAAGGGGTGGAGCACCACCACCGCCTTGCCCGACACGCCCAGCTATATGCGCGGCGTCATGGATCTGCGCGGCGCCATCATCCCCATCATCGACCTGCGCGCCCGCTTTGGCGGGGGTTTGACCACCATCAGCAGCCGCCACGTCATCATGGTGGTGGCGGTCGGGGGCCGCGAGATCGGCATCCTGGTGGATGCCGTGGCCGACATCATCAC
>JACMLB010000366.1 GCA_014379805.1 Rhodospirillales bacterium
AGGAATCAATAAGTTGGAGAGGGCGGTCCAAGATAGCCTGCACACCATTGTTGGCGACCGGGTCGTCAAAGAGGAAAGCGGCTTTGCCGTCATCTCGGAGGCCGTCGGCGATTTGACGGACAATTTGCAGCACTTGATCATTCACCAACGAGATACCCTGACCAAGGTTCAGCAGGACAACGAGAGGATGGCGGCGCCGATTATGCAAATGATCGGCTCGATTCAGTTCCAGGATGTTGTCAAGCGCCGGTTGCAAGGCTTGGTCCAAGCTTTCGACCACATGGCCAATTCCATCGAGGAGGTCGTGGGGCAGGTCTCCCAGCGCCCCGACATTTCGCTGGAAGAGATGAATGCCATTATCCGGGGCAACCTGGATCGCATGGTTAATGTCGGCATCGAGGACCTGAAGGCCGGGCGATTCGCCGATGTTGGCCAAAAAGACGGTTCGCCGCCGCAGGGCGCGGCCATTGAATTGTTCTGATGACGCCCGCAAGGATTTCCTTTGGAGGGCGTAACGAAGACCAGGAGCGACCGCTATGGATGACGGGATAACGAATGCCGATACACCAGAGCGGTGGATGAACTCCCGCGAAATAGACAGGCAACATCATCAAATCATGGATGCACTGAAGCGCCTTATGCAGGAAGCGTTAGGGAATTCGGCTGAAGGCATGGCAGGGCAATTTTTTAAAATTTGCGACCTGCTTTCTGATCATTTTCGAGACGAGGAGGCGTTCCTTACAGCAAGTGGATCTATTTTGCTGTCGACGCAGCAAATGGAGCACGGACTTCTCTCCCGCATGCTGTCGAACATGCGCGGGTTAATGGAGTCATCAGAACAGCTACAGTGGCGTGCGACTGTCATCGACGAGGCTATCGATGCGTTGGCGATCCACTTTGCCAAAGAGGAGGGGATCTTTGACCCACTGATTGGCCGTCAGAGAGTAAAGAATTGTGCAACCTGACTTGGTGCTACCACCCACCAAAACCATCACCGTCGGGCTGGACGGGCAATTTGCGGATAGCAGCCAAGTCTTGTGAGGCCATTGGACTTGTCGTCGACGGCCAAGGGTAGGTTTTAAGCCAGATCGTGTCCTATTAATTGGTGTAATAGCGAGGTCGCCGTTTGATCTCCGACAGGCTTAGCCGGGATAGTCAAGCTGCCGCGACGAGCGGCGGGCTGGTCAGGGATCATCGCTCAAGGGGGCCACGGATTCCAGGGTCATTTAGCGGGATCGCGGGACTGCCCATTCGTCGTTCTGCTCCAGCAAGATGGCGCATCAGGCGGGTGATGGAGGCCTCGTTGAGGAAGATGCCGACCACTTGGAAATCGGTGTGCAATTCTGACACCCTATCCGGGGCGATCGGCGTCGAATTTTACCCCCCTCCCGCTGAAGCAGCACATGGATGCGCCGGTAGCCGTAGCGCACCCGTACTGCACGATATCCTTGATCCGCTGGCGCCACGGCGCCCGCTGACGCGGCCGCATATGGCCCGCCGGCCTTCGCCCGGCGCGGTTTTCATCATTTTTTCCCGGCGGCGCGGGATGGGCGGCGCTCCCTTTTAGGCCCGCCGCGGCCGGGCGCAACCCCGTGCTGTGCCCGGGGTCCTCCGCTGCGCTGCGGCCTTGCGGGTGCCCCCGTCCTCCGAAGGCGGGCCTTTGCGGTCGCCTTTCGCCGCCCACCCCGCTTGGCCGGGAAAACGTGCGGCGGGAAGCAAGCAAGAGGAGCCGCCATGGCGGCGAGGCATCACGCCCAAGCGCAACCTGACGGCGAGTTGTCGGACTGACCATAAGGCCGGGCGTCAGCCCGGTGCATAATGGCGGCTAGGTCGACGGTTAGGCGGTCGAGTTGGTCGGCCCGTACCAAGCATTCCATATAGCTGTGCGAATGAAAGCCGTGCGTGCCAGTTGGGAGCTTGAATAGGCTGGGACCCGCAGCCAAGCGCTTGTTGCAGTAAATGCGGGCGCCCCGCTTCGCAGCGTCTAAGTTGCCGTATTTGGCATCGGGCCGCGCCGGGTCGGGCTCGCGTGCACGGAATTTGACTACGTAATCGAAATTGATCGCTTCACCGCCATCGACGTCAATTTGAACACTTGCGTATCCATCGGCGCCGCGATGTTCTGGATAAAAATATTCGTAATATACCTGTGGTTCTTCGCACGGGTCTCCGTTTACGATGACCTCGAAATCAGCGGGATCGATCCCGAAAAAACTCTCAGAAATAATGGAGCGGACCGTATCTACGCTGTACTTAACAGCATCGCATTTCAGTCGGCTCAGAACGACGCTAGTTCCCATCTCTTCGGAAGGTTGTCCTTCTTCGTAGGAAGCGGGAATTAGCACCGCAGCTAAATTTTGGGCGTTCTTGAGGTCGTTGTAATCCAATTTGAACACAGTCGCGAACGTTTCGCCTGCGCGCTTGGTGCGAATGGTAACCAATTCAGCCGCACCGAACCCGGCCAGTTTGCCAAGGCCCTTGCGGCCCATTACGTAGCGCCGGCCTGATTCGCTTTTCATATTGGTTTCGCTGCCGGTGTTGTCCGCTCGCCGCTTCCTGTTGATTGGCAAGAACCGGTCTTCCACCTCCCTCGGAGTCATTCCGTGACCATCGTCGGTTATCACGATCTGGAAATCGTCTGGTAGTGGTTCCAGCAGGACACGAAAAGGGGCCTTCTCGCCATCAGCAACAGCTTTTTTTGCAGCCTCGCGCATTGCAGCGCGGGCAGAGGCGATGCCTTCTGGGATTGATATGCCGACCGTCCTGGCATCCGAATCGTAGGCATTCGCGACAAACTCCACCAAGCATTTGCCGATGGAGGTGTACATGTTGATGCCGAGGGCCTCGAGCATGCCGCCCTGAATTGCCATCGGAAAGTTGTCTGGTCTGTAATCGGTCGACATAATGGCGCCACTTTCCTTTTGGGAGTGCTCGCAACCATACTTCCGATCTGGCGTGGTGTGCAACCGAGGGGATTGCCCGCACCGGCGCGAGGGCCTGTTTGGGAAGTTTTCCCCCAACGAATGTTTATGGAAACTAACTGCGGGCTCTACCCCTTCAAATCCACCAGGTTAACTGGTGGTGGCAGAGGTAATCTCCCGACCGTAAGAGGCTCCATTCCCGGCCAACTAGAGCGATGAATTTACCGGGCTTGTCCACGTGGTGCGGTAAGAGTTGGCCGCATATGCAGGTGCAAAGCTTCTTAGACACACCTATCGCGGCCAACTACCTTGGAAACCGACACCCTTGTCGGGTAGTAACAATCTTCGCTCGGCTCATAGGCCATTCCTTTAGGACATGGCTATGCGGTCGCGGATCAGGCGTTCAAGCAGCATGATGTCCTGTTCCACCTTTTCCGGCGACCCGTTGCGGAAGTCTTCCTCCGGTTGATGCTCGGTCAGTTCCACCGTCCGGGGCGTGCCGTCGCCCCAGACGGCCAGGATGGCCGGCAGATGCTCGTGACGGAATTGCATGTGGGCGTGCATGGCGAAATGCGCCCGTTGTTCCTTTGTGGTCTCAGGCCTTGGGGTCTCGCTTGTGCCCATGCTTGCCGCGTGGCGGCGCATGATGTTGCGGCTGTATATGGCGGCTTTCAAAAAGGCCCCCGTGCCGGGGTCGAGCCGCTCGCCCAATGTGCCGATCTGGCAGCGTTGCATTTGGGCCTGGACGCCTTCCCCGGCGTGTTCCGCCCCGAGTGAGAAGAAAGGAGTGGCGTCGAGGCCCGCATAACAGGTGATGATGTCGATCCCGCCAGGATGCCGGTCCAAATACGGGTTGAGGTCGTAGACCCGGCCATGGATGACATGCAGGGGCCGGTCGGACAGGCTGCTTGCGGCCACCTCCAGTTCGGTGAAGGCGGGCATGTCCTCGGGCTCTTCCGGCAGGGGGCGTGTTTCCGTCACCGGGGGCGTCAGTCTTAGGTCATGGCGTTCCTGGCGTGCGGCATTCAGACGGGTGGCAACCTGGACCCAGGTGTGTTCATGGGTGAAACGTTCGTCGCCGCTGGTGGATTGATTGCGGCCGACCATGGTGGCCACCGCCAAGTAATTGAGGACCTTGGAAACGTGCCGGCCAAAATACCCGCTTTCGCCCGCATAGGCTTCCACCAGGGCGTCGAATGCGCGAACCGTGTTGTCGAAGCCGGGCATATGGCGCCGTTCGCTGAGCCAGGAGCGGAAGTTCAGCGCTCCGACCGTGCGGTTGAATTCCAGCAGATGGGGCGGCAGCAGCCCTGGTCCGTGCTCCTTGAGATATTTGCCGTAATAGGAGTGATAACTGGTGCGTCCCAGCAACTCGTCCAGGGTCAGGAAGACCGGAACGAAGGACCCGCTGGTGCCGCCCTGCCGCCAGGGATGCGGGAAGACCGCCAGGATGGCGACGGTCTTGGCCCATAACAAAGGATCGCACCAGGTCGCGCTGCCCACGCGCGGGTTGATCTTGCGGAAGGTGGCGGTGCATTTCGTCACGACGTCCGTGATGGCGCCCAGGATTTCGGCTATGGGCTGCGGCTGCGGGTCCGGCGCAGTCATGAGTTCCTCCAGGCGGCACACCGCCTCGATCAGCGGCGCGCAATGGGCCATCATTTCCACGAAGGCCATGTAAAACACCCGTTCCGCTGAATTGCCGAAGGTGGGCACAAGCGGGGCCAGGGTTTCAATGGTCAATGCCGATATGGGGTAAGTCGCCGGATGCGGCCCGCCCTGAAGCTGGAAATTGTTCAGGAACAGGTCATAGCCGCTTTGATACGGCTCATGGCCGCGGCCCAGCCGCTGTGTCACTTGTTGCCACGGAATGCGGATGGCGTCAGGCAGTTCCGGGTCGATGGAGCACATGCGCAGGGCGAAGAACCGTTCGGGCTCGCCGCGCCACCAGCTCAAGGCGAACTGGCTGAGGATGGTGGCGGCGCGCGCCAGACAGTCATCCGGCAGCGCCGCCGGATCCGAGGCGTCGAGCAGCGGCAAGGTGGCCAGTGCCGTGCGTGCAGCTGCGGCGGAATTCAGCGCTGGTAACCGTGCCGCCAGAGCATCCCAAGGCCGGAACGGGCCGGGAAGGGTTTGCTTCGGCAGTGTTCTTGGGAGGAAACCGTAATCCAGCGACAACGCGCCATCGAGAATCGCCGAATTGTTCTGCACGTCGAGAACAAATTGCCGCAAGTGCCCGATTCGCGATGTCATCATCCCTCCAGAAAGATATGTAATGGCATGGTTAAATCATTGTTAGATGATTTAACCGCTGCGGCAACCATTACGACCGACTGGAATTCGAATGATGCGGTAAGAGGGGCCTTGGTCAAATCCCCTTTTCGTCGGCAATCCCCAGCACGCCCGACAGCATCTGCTCGATCACGTGGCGTTCCAAGTCGCGGACGATGAAGACGATGCGGGTGCGGTGGTCGTCGTCGGGCCAGCCGGGCAGGGGGACGGGCGGGTGGAAGACGTGTTGGACGCCGTGGATGGCCAGGGGCTTTTCGCTTTCCTTGGCGTTGACGATGCCTTTGACGCGCAGCAAATTCTCGCCCCGCTGCGAGATAAGCAATTCCAAAGCGAAGGAAAGGCCGGGCCAACTGACCGGCTCGTCGCGGGCGAAGACAAAGGCTTGGATTCGGGAATCGTGGCGGTTGACGTCGTGCTGGTGGTGGTGATGATCGTCTTCGATGCCCATCTTGCGGTCGCGCTCGCGGCGCAAATCCGCATAGGCCTCGGCATTGAGCCACTTATGGACGTCCGGGATTTTGTCGGCGTCGTTGAACAGTCCGGCATCCAGGATTTCCGTCGGATCGACCACGCCGTTCACCGCGCGCACCAGTTTGGCGCCGGGGTTCAATTGTTTCAGGCGGGCGTGCAGCATCTCGACGGCGGTGAAATCGGCCAGATCGGCTTTGGTCAGCACAATGCGGTCGGCCACCGCCACTTGCTTGACCGCTTCATCATGATTGTCCAGCGTGCGCGCACCGTTGACCGCATCCACGGTGGTGACGATGCCATCTAGGCGATAGCGGCTGGATAGTAACGGGTCGGTCATCAGGGTGTGGATCACCGGGGCGGGGTCGGCCAAGCCGGTGGTTTCGATCACCACGCGGGTGAATTCGGGCACCTCGCCCTTGACCCGCTTCAGGAACAGATCGCGTAACGCATCCACCATGTCGCCGCGCACGGTGCAGCACAGGCAGCCCGATTGCAGCAGCACGATATCCTCGGCCACGTGCTGGACCAGCAGATGGTCCAGGCCGATCTCACCGAACTCGTTGATCAGGACGGCGGTCTGGGACAGATCGGGCTGGGCCAGCAGATGGTTCAGCAGCGTGGTCTTGCCGCTGCCGAGGAAGCCGGTCAGTACGGTGACGGGAAGAGTGTCGCTCATTTCTTGTACAGCTCCTCGGGGCTGACGCGCACTTTTTCCACCTCGACCAGACCCTCGGGGCGGGCGGCGGTGTAGAAGCAGGTGCGGCGGCCCGTGTGGCAGGCAACGCCGTCCTGATCCACCTTCAGCAGGATGGTGTCGCCGTCGCAATCGATCAGCAACTCCTTCAGCCGTTGCTGCTGGCCCGAAGTCTCACCCTTGCGCCACAAACCCTGGCGCGAGCGCGACCAATAGCAGACCCGGCCCGTCGCCAGGGTCTCGGCCACGGACTCGCGGTTCATCCAGGCCATCATCAGCACCTCGCCGGTGTCGAATTGCTGGGCGATGGCGGGAACCAGGCCGTCCTCGTTGAATTTCAGGGCGGCGAGGGCGGCGATGGGATCGGACATAATTTGCTCCAGCGTCAAAATGCACGCCCGGTATAAATTATTTCGCTGCCAGACACGATGCCAACCCGTCGGCCAGTCGGGTCATCAGGGTGAAATATTGCTCGGGGCCGGGCGGGATGTCGGCACCTTGGGGGTCCAGCACGCCCACGCGGGCACCGGCGGATTCGGCCAGGGTTTGCACCACCGGGGCGGGGAATTGCGGTTCGCGGAAGACGCAAGCAGCGCCCGATGCTTTCAAACGGTCGCGCAAGGCGGCAAGGCGCTTGGCCGAGGGCGGACGGTCGGGGTCGACGGTGATGGAACCGGCGCTGGTCAGGCCGTAGCGCTTTTCCACATATTGATAGGCGTCGTGGAACACCACGAAGGGCTTGCCCGCCACCGGGGCCAGCTTGGCTTTCATCTGGCCGTCCAGCGCTTCCAGCCGGGCCACCGTGGCGGTGGCGTTGGCGTGGTAGGTGTCGGCATTCGCGGGGTCGAGTTCAGCCAGACGATCGGCGACTGCGGTTACCAGCAGGCGGGCATTGGCCGGGTCCAGCCACAGATGGCCGTCCGCAGCAGCGTGGTTGTGCCCGTGGTTGTGGCCCTGTTCGCCATGTTCCGGCTCCCACACGCCGCCCTTGCGGGGCAGTAGGGTGGCGGCGCCGGGCAGATCGGCCAGGGCGATGATCTCAGCCTTGGTTCCCTTCAGGGGTTTCGCCAGGAAGGTCTCATAGGCTTCGTCAACCAGCACCACCATGCGGGCGGCTTGCAGGGCGCGGGCGTCCGACGGCTTTAGCGCATAGGTATGTTCCGACTGGGCGCCGCTCACCATAAGGCCGGGCTCGCCCACGCCCTTCATGACGGATGCGACAAGGGAATGCAGCGGCTGGATGGATGCCATCACCTTGGGCACCTCGGCCTGGGCCGGTGCCGCAAGGATGGTCAGGGCCAGCGCCCAACTCTTCCACATGAAATGGCTCCGTGTCATGATGCGCTGATAGTTGGAATGTTATAATATAACGAACAGGCCGCTGCCAATGAGTTTTCCCGTCCCCGATCACGATCACGGCACTTGTGTGGCCCACGCGCTGGAAGCCGCCGAGGCCGAGTGCAAGCGCCGTGGCGCAAGGCTGACCGACGTGCGCCGCCGGGTGCTGGAACTGGTGTGGCAAAGCCATGCCCCGGTGGGCGCCTATGCCCTGCTGGAAGCCTTGGGTCGCGAGGGCTTTTGCGCAGCACCGCCTACGGTTTACCGGGCGCTGGACTTCCTGTTGGCCCACGGGCTGATCCACCGCATTGAGCGCCTGAACGCCTTCATGGGTTGCTCGCGCCCCGGAATCCCTCATGCGGGGCAATTCCTGTTGTGCACCGGCTGCGGCACCGCCGCCGAGTTGAACGATTCCGCCATCGATTCCGCCATGACCGCCGCTGCGTCGCGTCTGGGCTTCGCCCTGACCGGCCAGACGGTCGAGGCCGACGGCCTGTGCTCTGCCTGCCGAGCGAAGGAACCCGTGTCGTGAGTACATTGCTGGCGGTTGACCGCGTGTCCCTGACTTTGTCGGGCCACCCGGTGCTGAGCGACGTCTCGCTGGCGGTGGAGACGGGCCGCATCGTCACCATCGTCGGCCCCAACGGCGCGGGCAAATCCACCTTGGTCAAGGTGGCCCTTGGCCTGATGTCCCCCGATGCCGGTACCGTGCGCCGCACCGCCGGCTTGCGGGTGGGCTATGTGCCGCAACGCCTGACGGTGGAACCGGCCCTGCCGCTGTCCGTGCGTCGCTTCCTTGCCATGGCGGCGCCCAAAGCCGATCCGGCGGATATGAATAATGCTTTGGTGCGGGTGGGCGCGGGGCATGTCCTGGCCCAGCAGGTGCCCGAACTGTCGGGGGGCGAGCTGCAACGGGTCATGCTGGCGCGGGCCTTGTTGCGCAAGCCCCATCTGCTGGTGCTGGACGAACCGGTGGGCGGCGTGGACATGGCCGGGCAGGCGGAAATTTATGATCTGATCGCTGCCCTGGCTCATGCCGATGGCAGTGGCGTGTTGATGGTCAGCCACGATCTGCACGTGGTCATGGCCGCCACCGACGAAGTGGTGTGCCTCAACCGCCATGTCTGCTGCGCCGGTCACCCCGAGGCGGTCAGCCGCCACCCGGAATATCTGGCCCTGTTCGGCCCCAAAGTGGCAGCCAGCCTAGCGGTCTACACCCATGTGCACGACCACGCCCATCTGCCCGATGGCGGCACGGTGGAACTTCCTCATACGCATGGACCGAACTGCCGCCATGGATGAATTTCTCGCCCGCGCTTTAGCCGGCGGCTTAGGCCTTGCCTTAGTGGCTGGTCCGTTCGGCTGCTTCGTGGTGTGGCGCCGCATGGCTTATTTCGGCGACACCTTGGCCCATGCCGCGCTGCTGGGCGTGGTGCTGGGTGTGGCGCTGGATATGGACTTCACCATCGGCATCGCCTTGCTGTCCTTGGCGGTGGCGCTGTTGCTGGGGCTAATGCAGCGCCAGCGGCAATTGGCCTCGGACACCATGTTGGGCATCATCTCCCACGGCGCGTTGGCGACCGGATTGGTGGCGCTGGCGCTGATGCAGGATGCGCGGGTCAACCTTATGGGCTGGCTGCTGGGCGACATTCTTGCCATCGGGTGGACCGACGTGGCGGTGCTGTGGGGCGGCGGTGTCGTGCTGCTGGCGGCGCTGGCTGTTGTCTGGCCGACCTTGGTCGCCATGATCGTGGATGAGGATCTGGCGGCGGTAGAGGGCCACGCCGTCGCCCGCGCCCGCATGGTGCTGATGGTGCTGGTGGCCCTGGTGGTCGCCGCCGCCATGAAGGTGGTCGGCATCCTGCTGGTGACCGCCCTGCTGGTCATCCCCGCCGCCACCGCCCGCAAATTCTCCCGCACGCCCGAGCACATGGCGGTGCTTGCCAGTGTGATCGGCGCGCTGGCTGTGGCTTTGGGCTTGGCCGGGTCGTGGCGCTTCGATACCCCGTCCGGCCCGTCCGTGGTGGTGGCGGCGGTGGCGCTGTTCGTGTTGTCGCAGGCGAGGCGCTAGACCATGTGGACTGACGGCGTTGCCGCAATCGACTACACCCACGCCTTCTATCCCGAGATGGCGCCTGCGCATCTGGCCTTTGTGCTGTTACTCAAGGGCATCGCGCCGCCGCCGTTGCAGGGCTTTCGTTACGCCGAATTAGGCTGCGGCCAGGGACTGACCACCAATCTGCTGGCCTGCCTGCACTCTGACGCCCGGTTCGAGGCGGTGGACGTGCTGCCGTCCCACATCGCGGGTGCGCGCGCCTTGGCGGAAGAGTCCGGCCACGACAACGTCCAGTTCTTCGAGGAAACTTTCGCCGCCTTCGCCGGGCGCGGCGGGCAGGATTTGGACATCATCGCCCTGCACGGCGTGTGGTCGTGGGTCAGCGACGAAAACCGCCGCATCCTGCTGGACATCATCGGTCGTCGGTTGAAGCCGGGCGGGGCGGTGTTCCTTAGCTATAATTGCCTGCCGGGCTGGGCCGCCGACATGCCGGTGCGCCATCTGCTGCTGGAGCGGGTGGCGGCAGAGCACGGGCCATTGCCGCAACGCATCGACCGGGCGCTGGACTTTATGAGGCGTCTGTCGCAGCAAGGCGGCTATTTCGACCACGCTCCCAGCGCGGCGGCTTTGCTGGAAAGCTTGCGCGGCAAGACCGACAATTACATCGCCCATGAATACCTGAACCGCGACTGGTCGCCGTTCTACCACGCCGACATTGCGGCCCAGATGGC
The DNA here is from genome assembly GCA_014379805.1 of Rhodospirillales bacterium. Lineage (GTDB taxonomy): Bacteria > Pseudomonadota > Alphaproteobacteria > Rhodospirillales > Magnetospirillaceae > Magnetospirillum. The sequence goes on from JACMLB010000366.1 coordinate 10,504, forward strand.
GGGCTTGGACTTCGCCGCTTCAGCCACCGTGTTGGACCATCTGGACGGCTGGCGCCTAAGCTCCGAAGCGGCGGCCCTGGTGGCCGAAGCCGAGGGGGCCGCGCGCGAGACCCTGCGCGACACTCTGACCTATACCCGCTTCCGCCGTGATATCTTCGTCCGCGAGCCCCGCCATTTGTCCAAGGCTGAACGTCGTGAACATTTAGGCGCCCTACGCTTCGGCCTGATCGTGCCACGGAACGATGTGCCCGAAAGCGCCACCTCCTCGACCGGCGACCAAGTGCTCCCCGCCGCCCTGTATATCCCCCTGGTCGACGCCTTGGTGGAGCCCAAATCCCTGGACCAACTCGCGGCTCAACTTCCCCACCCCTTTGACGCCATCGTCGAGGCGCTGATGGTGCTGGTAAGCCTGGGCGCCGCAGCACCGTCCCTGGGCGAAGGCGATGCGGAACGTTGCCGCCGTTTCAACGGCGCCGTGCTGGCTCGCAACCGTCACTCTCCCGACATCCGCCAACTGGCGGTGACAATCTGGGGCACTGGGCTGGTAGTGGATGTGTTGGACCGCCTGTTCCTGTTGGCCGAACGCGAAGGCGCCGACCCTACGGCGTTCGCTTGGATGGTACTGACCGAACGCGGCAAGCGCCTGCGCCGGGATGGTCGATGGCTGGAGACAGCGGAGGATAATTTGGCGGAGCTAAAGCGCCTGCACGGCGATTTCGTGCGGTTGCGGCGGGGCAGATTGGCGGCGTTGGGGATTAATCCCGCCCGATGACCGCATCCGCAATGGTCCGGAAATCATCCACCACCAAATCCGCCCCCAACTCATGCACCGACCCCCGTGCATAGCCGAAGCTGACCGCGATGCAGGTGACGCCGGCGCCCTTGGCGGCCAGCACGTCGTTGATGGAATCGCCCACCATGACCGCTTCGTCGTGGCCCACACCCAGGCGGTCCAGCACGGTGTGCAGATGGGCGGGGTTGGGCTTCAGTGCGGGGGTGTCGTCGCCACCGATCACCACGGGGAAATAGGCGCCCAGTTCTAGAGCGGCCAGAATTTGGTGAGTGGCGGCGGTGGGTTTGTTGGTGCACACCGCCAGCAAGATGCCCTTGGCCCTCAGCCGCGCCAGGGTCTCGGCCACATGGGGGTAGGGGCGGGTCAGCACCGTGGCGTTGGGCTCGTAATGGCCCAGGAAGCGTTCCAGGAACGGTGCCACCTCGGGGCCGGGCAGGCCGCCGCGCGCGGCGAAGGCGCGTTCCACCAAGGTGTGGGCGCCGTCACCGACCATGGGGCCTAAATCGGCTTCGGTCAGCGGGGTGCGTCCGTGCTCGGCCAAGGTCATGTTTATGGCGGCGGTCAGGTCGGGAAGCGAATGGATAAGCGTTCCGTCCAGGTCGAAAATCACAGCTCTTTTGGAACGCCCCATTGAAACCTTCCGACACAAAGATTGACTAGCCCCCAAGCGCCCTTTGTGGCACCTTCCCGCCGCAATCGCAACAGCTTGGGTCTAATGGTCGGCATGGCAAACTCGCAGCTCGCCGTCATCGTGCTTGCCGCCGGCATGGGCACAAGGATGAAATCCGGCCTCCCCAAGGTCATGCATCCGCTCGCCGGTCGCCCCATGGTCAGCCATTTGATGGACACCATTTCCGGGCTTAACCCGGACAAGGTGGTCGTGGTGGTCGGCCCCGGCATGGATCAGGTCGCCGCCGCCGTCGCTCCCGCCGAAACGGTGGTGCAGCATGAGCGCCTGGGCACCGGCCATGCGGTCATGCAGGCCCGGCCCGTGCTTGAAGACTTCACCGGCGACGTGCTGGTGCTGTACGGCGACACCCCGCTGATCACCCGCGTCACGCTAGACAAAATGCTGGAGGAACGCCGGAGCGCCAAGGACCCGGCAGTGGTGGTGCTGGGCTTCAAGCCCGAGGACCCCGGCCATTATGGTCGTCTGGTGGTGGGCGCCGAGGGCTTCAAGGCCATCGTCGAGTGGAAAGACGCCACCGACGACCAGCGCGAAATCCCCCTGTGCAATTCAGGCGTTCTGGCCATCGACGGCGCCCGCCTGTGGGGCTTGGCCGAACGCATCACCAACACCAACGCCAAGGGCGAATACTATCTGACCGATCTGGTGGCCCTGGCCCGTAACGACGGCGCCGCGTGCTCGTTCGTTTTGGGCGAGGCGGAAGAACTGCTGGGCATCAATTCCCGCGTCGAGCTGGCCACTGCCGAAGCCATCGTTCAGCGCCGCCTGCGCATAGGGGCCATGGAAGGCGGCGCCACCCTGATCGACCCCGCTTCCGTGTGGTTCGCCTGGGATACCAAGATTGGCCGCGACGTGGTGGTGTGGCCCCATGTGGTGTTCGGCCCCGGCGTAACCGTGGGCGACGGCGTGCAGATCAAGGGCTTCTGCCATTTCGAGCTGTGCCGCATCGACAACGACGCCGACGTGGGCCCCTATGCCCGCCTGCGTCCCGGCGCCGAAATCGGCCCCAAGGCCCATATCGGCAATTTCGTCGAGATCAAGAAGTCCAAGATCGAGGAAGGCGCCAAGGTCAATCACCTGACCTATATCGGCGACGCCCGTATCGGTGCGGGGGCCAATGTGGGCGCCGGCACCATCACCTGCAATTACGACGGCTACACCAAATCCTTCACGGATATCGGCCAGAATGCCTTCATCGGCTCCAACACCTCGCTGGTGGCGCCGGTGAAGATCGGCGACGGCGCCGTCATCGGTGCCGGCTCGGTCATCACCAAAGAGGTGGGCGCCGGGGCTCTAGCAGTGGGACGTGCCTCGCAGATGGAATTGTCCGGCTGGGCCGACAGGTTCCGCGACCGCAAGCGCGCCGAGAAGGCGAAGAAATAAACTCCTCCACGGTTTTCTAGGAGCTCTCACATGTGCGGCATCGTCGGCATCATCGGTAAGGGCGACGTTGCGCCCTCGCTGGTCGAGGGATTGAAGCGGCTGGAATATCGCGGCTATGACTCCGCCGGCATCGCCACCCTGGTGGATGGCCGCGTCGAACGCCGCCGCGCCGAGGGCAAGCTGGCCAATCTGGAAACCCTGCTGCGCGATAACGGCTTGGCCGGGCGCATCGGCATCGGCCACACCCGCTGGGCCACCCATGGCGTGCCGACCGAGCGTAATGCCCATCCCCACGCCACCGCCCGCGTGGCCGTGGTCCATAACGGCATCATCGAGAATTACACCGAACTGAAGGCCGAGCTGACCGCCGCCGGCCAAAGCTTCGAAAGCGACACCGATACCGAGGTGGTCGCCCAGCTGATCGACTATCACCTGCAGCAGGGCCATACGCCGGAAGCCGCCACCGCCTTGGCGCTGAAGCGCCTGCACGGCGCCTTTGCCCTGGGCATCATCTTCACCGGCCATGAAGATCTGATGATCGCGGCGCGCGAAGGCAGCCCGCTGGCCATCGGCTATGGCGATGGCGAGATGTTCCTGGGTTCCGACGCCCTGGCCTTGGCGCCGCTGACCCAGAAGATCAGCTATCTGGCCGATGGCGATTGGGCGGTGCTCAGCCCAACCGGCGTCACCATCCGCGACCGCGAGGACCGGTTGGTCAACCGCGAAGTCCGTCTGACCCAATTGTCCGGCGCGCTGATCGGCAAGGGCCAGCACCGGCACTTCATGGTCAAGGAGATCTTCGAGCAGCCACAGGTGCTGGGCGATACGCTCAACACCATGCTGAACCCCGCCGACCGCACCATTACCCTGCCCGAACTGCCCTTCGATCTGGGCGGTATCGAGAAGGTGACCATCGTCGCATGCGGAACGTCCTATTACGCCGGCATGGTCGCCCGCTATTGGATCGAGAAGCTGGCGCGGGTGGCGGTCGAGGTGGAGATCGCCTCGGAATTCCGCTACCGCGAGCCGGTGATGACCCCGGGCGGTCTGGCCGTCTTCATCTCGCAATCGGGCGAGACCGCCGACACCCTGGCGGCCCTGCGCTATTGCCGCACCCACGGCCAGCACACCCTGTCGCTGGTCAACGTGGCCGAAAGTACCATCGCCCGCGAATCCGAAATGGCCCTGCTGAGCCAAGCCGGCCCTGAAATCGGCGTCGCCTCCACCAAGGCCTTCACCACTCAGTTGGTGGTCATGGCCTGCCTCGCCATCAGCCTGGCCCGCGCCAAGGGCCGCATGAACCATGAGGAAGAGGCTCGCCTGTCCCAGGCCCTGGCCGAACTGCCGGCACTGGTGTCGGAAGTGCTGCGCGGCGAGCATCAGCTGCGCGAAATTGCCGAAACCATCGCCCAGGCCCGCGACGTGCTGTATCTGGGCCGTGGCACCGGCTATCCCATCGCCCTGGAAGGCGCCTTGAAGCTGAAAGAAGTCAGCTACATCCATGCCGAGGGTTATGCCTCGGGCGAGCTGAAGCACGGCCCCATTGCCCTGATCGACGACAGCGTCCCCGTCATCGTCGTCTGCCCCACGGACGAGCTGTACGACAAGACTGCGTCCAACGTTCAGGAAGTGGTGGCGCGCGGCGGCCGGGTGGTGTTTCTGTCCGACCGCAAGGGCATCGACCGGCTGGCGACCAAGGCGCTGGCCACGTTCGAAATGCCCGAAGTGGACACCTTCGTCGCCCCCATTCTGTACGCCATCCCGGTGCAATTGCTGGCCTACCACGTGGCCGTCGCCAAGGGCACCGACGTGGACCAGCCGCGCAATTTGGCGAAAAGCGTGACGGTGGAGTAGGAGGAAGCATGTCGGAGTCCCCCATGCGTGCCGCCCCCGTCTGGCTGAAGCCCGGTGTCGATTTCGGCCCGCTGGCCGTGTTCCTGCTGGCCTATGTGAGCAAGGGTCTGGTGGTCGCCACCGGTGCCTTGATGGCGTCCACGCTGGTGGCCTTGGCGCTGTCTTATGCCTACACCCGCAAAGTGGCGCTGATGCCGCTGGTCACCGCCATCATCGTCGGCGTGTTCGGCGGCCTGACCCTGTGGCTGCAGGACGACACCTATATCAAGATGAAGCCAACCATCATCTACGGCCTGTTCGCGGCTTTCGTGGGCGGTGGTCTGGTGTTGGGCAAGCCGGTGCTGAAGGCGGTTTTGGGCGAGGCCTTCGCGTTGGACGCCACCGGCTGGCGGCGCCTGTCCTTGCGCTTTACGCTGTTCTTCATCGCCATGGCCTTGGGCAACGAGGTGGTGCGCCGGGTTGCCTCGGTGGACATCTGGGTGCTGTGGAAGGTGCCGGGCAGCATCGTGCTGACCATGGCCTTCATGCTGGCCCAGATGCCGCTGATCAACCGGCACCGTCTGCCCGAGACCAATGTCCCCGAGGCGTAAGCTCGCCCAGATCGGCGCGCTTTTCTCCGCCTTCGCCCTGTGCCACCATTAGGCGCACACGCTGTCCGGGGTCTTCCATGCGCCGTCTTGCCGCTTTGCTGTTTCTGCTGCTGTCCGTTCCGGCTTTGGCCCAGGAACCGTTCGACTACTACGTCCTCAGCCTGTCATGGTCGCCCACTTGGTGCGGCACCAAGGCGGGGCGCGGGGATGCCGAGCAATGTGGGGGAACCCGCAACTACGGCTTCGTGGTGCATGGTCTGTGGCCGCAATACGCCAAGGGCGGCTATCCGTCGGCCTGCGCGGCAAACCCCGAGCCGATGCCGGGCAAGCTGGTGGACTCCATGCTGCCCATCATGCCCAGCCGGAAACTGATCCAGCACGAGTGGAAGACCCACGGCACCTGCGACGGCACTGCTGCGGCGGAGTATTTTGGCAAGACCAGCGCCGCCTTCGATCGGCTGCGTATCCCCAAGCTGTTCCAGAATCCGGTCCAGCCGCAGACCTTGGCGGTGGAGCAGGTGGAAAAGCTGTTCCAGGCCGCCAATCCCGGCCTGGAGCCTAACGCCATTTCCGTGGTCTGCCGTGGACACCACGCCGCCGAGGTGCGGGTGTGCCTGGACAAGCAGCTGAACTATCGCCCTTGCGCCCGCGACGTGCGCGACCGCTGCAAGGGCGAAGCGCTGTTTCCCGCCACCCGCTAAACGTCAACAACTAAGGCGGGTGATAGTAACATTGCGGTAAAATTCATGCATGTGGGGCGGAATGGTCCGTCCCGCGTGAATTCACACGGTTTTCCCTTGCCTTCTGCGCTATACCCATACAACGATTGTGCAGTTGCGAAATGGGTAAGGGTTTTTCCGCATGCATTTGCATGGTGTCGCGCAGGCGCTACTGGTTCTTTCGGCGGTTGCCGCGTTGGGTCTGACCTTGGGTCAGATCAAAATTGCCGGGGTTCGGCTTGGTGTGGGTGGCGCGCTGTTCGCCGGTCTGGCCTTTGGCCATTTCGGCATCGGCATGGACGCCACCATGCTGAGCTTCGCCCGTGAATTCGGCTTGGTGCTGTTTGTCTACGCCATCGGCGTGTCGGTGGGGCCGGGCTTTTTCCAGGCGTTCAAGAAGGACGGTCTGGCGCTTAATCTGATGGCGGTCGCCATCGTGCTGTTGGGCACGCTGACCGCGGTGCTGGTGCATTTGCTGGGCGGCATCGAGCTGCCGGCGGCCCTGGGCATCCTGTCGGGTGCGGTGACCAACACGCCGTCACTTGCTGCCGGTCAGCAGGTCCTAGCCACCTTGGGCGTTTCCAATGGCGGCACCGTGCTGGGTCAAGCCTATGCGGTGGCCTATCCGTTCGGTATCGTCGGCATCCTGCTCAGCATGTTGTTCCTGCGCATGGTCTTCGGCTTGAACACCAAGATGGCGGCCAAGGAGTTCGAGGACGCCCGCATCGCCAAATACACCGCCGTCGAGACGGTGAATGTGGAGGTGCGCAATCCGGCGGTGATCGGTTGCCAACTGCGCGAGTTGGAAGAGCTCAAGGAAATGGGCGTGGTGCTGTCGCGTGTGCTGCATGACGGCAGTCAGCACGTGGTCAGCGCCGAAGATGTGCTGGCCGAGGGCGACGTGGTGCTGGCCGTTGGGCCGCGCAACAAGCTGGAGCAGTTGAAGCGGCTGATCGGCCCCATCGCCCGTGTGGACCTTAAGGCCATGCAGTCTACGGACGTCACCTGGGAACGCATGGTGGTCACCCATTCCGGTGTGCTGGGCAAGTCCTTGGGCGAGCTGAACCTGCGTGCCCGCCACAACGTGGTCATCAGCCGGGTCAATCGCGGCGATCATGCATTGGTGCCCGATGCCCATCTGAAGCTTCAGTTCGGCGATATGCTGACTGTGGTGGGTGATACTGCCAGCTTCCCCGAAGTGGCCACCTTGGTGGGTAACCGCTCGAAGGCGCTGCAGGAAACCCAGATGGTGCCCATCTTCATCGGCATCGCCTTGGGCATGCTGCTGGGCTCGCTGCCCATCGCCATTCCCGGCCTGCCGGCCCCGGTGCAGCTGGGACTGGCCGGCGGTCCGCTGATCGTCGCCATCCTGCTGTCGCGTCTGGGCCATGTGGGTCCGCTGGTGTGGTTCATGCCGCCCCCCGTCAACCATATGATGCGTGATCTCGGCATCGCCTTGTTCCTGGCCGCCGTGGGTGTCAAATCGGGTCAAGGCTTCGTCGATACCCTGGTGCATGGCGAGGGCCTGAAATGGGTCGCGTTCGGCGCCGTGGTCACCCTGGTGCCGTTGATGATCGTCTCGGTGGTGGGCTATTGGGTGACGCGGACCAATTACCTCAGCCTGTGCGGCGTGCTGGCCGGTTCCATGACCGATCCGCCGGCCTTGGCCTTTGCCCAGGGTATGTCCCCGTCCGAGGCGCCCATTCTGGCCTATGCCACCGTCTATCCGCTGGTGATGGTGCTGAGAGTCATTGCGCCACAGGTTGTTGCCTTGTTGCTATGGGCGGCCTGATCTGAAAAGAACGCCGCGCGGTCCTCACAAGGGCCGCGCGGTGTCGTTATCAACTGTTGCATCATCCATTCATCCCGCTATCTTGTGGTTGTTTTATGGGTTGCGGAGGATGGGGTAGTGCAGGGGGGCAACGGGTCCGGGCGAAGCCTGGGCGAGCTGGAGCGTGAAAACGCCGAGCTGCGCCTGTTCCGCACCGTGTTCAACATGGCCTCCGAAGGGATGATGGTCACTGACGAGGCCAACCGCATTTTGGCCGTCAATCCCGCCTTCACCAAAATCACTGGGTTTGAAGCCGCTGACGTGGTGGGCAGCACGCCCGGCTGCCTGCGCTCGGGCCAGCACGACGCCGCGTTCTTCGAGACCTTCTGGGGCGAACTGCGCAGCAAGGGCCGCTGGGAAGGCGAGCTGTGGAACCGGCGCAAGAGTGGCGAGGTCTATCGCACCTGGCTGTCCATCGCCACCCAGCTTGACCATAGGGGCGCCATCCACCGCCATATGGGCATCTTCCGTGACGTCTCGGAAGCCCGCGACACTGCCGACAAGCTGTGGGAGAAAACCAATTTCGACCCGCTGACCAAGTTGCCCAACCGCTCGCTATTTCTGGACCGGCTGTTGCAGGCGCTGGTGCTGGCCGGGCGCAGCAACAAGCGCGCGGCGCTGGTTTTCGTCGGATTGGACGGCTTCAAGAACATCAATGACACCCTGGGCCACACCATCGGCGACAAGGTGCTGGAAGAGGCCGCGCGGCGGTTCCACAGCGCGGTGCGCGAGGGCGATACTCTGGCTCGCTTCGGCGGCGATGAATTCACCGCCGTGCTGACCGACATCGCCACGGTGGAAGAGGTCGAGCAAGTGGTGCGCGCCCTGCTGGAATGTCTGGCCGAACCTTTCCTGATCGAGAACCACCAGATCCTGATTTCGTGCTCCATCGGCATCAGCCTGTGGCCCGGCGATGGCAGCGACGTGGAAGCGGTCATGCGCAACTCCACCAGCGCCATGCGCAAGGCCAAGGAAGCGGGCCGCAACACTTTTCAGTTCTTCACGCCCAGCATGGACGCCCGCGCTCAGGCCCGGTCGCGTCTTGCCAGCGAATTGTCGGACGCGCTGGAACACGATGAATTCACCTTGGTCTACCAGCCGATCATCCACGTGCCCACGGGCCGGGTTGCCGGAGCGGAAGCGCTGTTGCGTTGGCATAACCGTTTCATCGGTGCCGTCTCGCCCGACCAATTCGTGCCCCTGGCCGAGGAAATGGGCCTGATCCTGCCCATCGGCGATTGGCTGCTGACCGCCGCCTGCCGCGAGGCCGCCACGTGGCATAACCTGACCAAGACGCCCTTGCGCGTCGCCATCAATGTGTCGCCCCGTCAGGTTCAGCAAGGCGATATCGCCAGCGCCCTGGAACGTGCGCTAGAGGTCACCGGCCTGTCGCCCGACGTGGTCACGGTGGAAATCACCGAGGGTCTGCTGCTGGCCTCGGGCGGTGAGGTGCTGAAAAAGATCCATCGCATCCGCGATGTGGGCGCCAAGATCGCGGTCGATGATTTCGGTACCGGCTATGCGTCGCTCAGCTATCTGAAGACGTTCCCGGTGGACATTCTGAAGATCGACCGCTCTTTCGTGTCCAAGGTCATGGACAACGCCGAAGACGCGCGCCTGATAGAGGCCATCATCGCGCTGGGCCATTCCCTGGGCATGCAGATCGTGGGCGAGGGCGTCGAGACCGCCGAACAATTGGCATTCCTGACCGATCGCGGCTGCGACCTGATCCAAGGCTATCGCTACAGCCCGCCTCTTGCCGCCGAACGCTTCAAGGAATATGTGGCGGCGAACGAGCGCGCCTAGGGTCTTTACCCGATTTGACACAATTGCCGTTCGCCTGCGACAAAGGGCGATGGTCTTATTGTGCACACGCTTGGCATTAATACTAACGATGGTCTTTGCGCTGGCCGGGCCGTGCGCGGCTCAAGGGGCGCCGCGGGCCAGCCAGGGTGTGCTTGATCTCGGCGCCTGGGACTTCGCCGCCCAAGGCAATGTGGAGCTTGCCGGGGAATGGGCGTTCGAGGGCGATTTCCTGGTCCAGCCCGGTCCGTGGAACAAGCAGGTTCCCGCCCTGGGCCGCCATACCCTGTCGCTGACCCTGCTATTGCCGGCGGGAGCGCCGTCCCTGGCGCTGGCCTTGCCCGACGTGCACAGCGCCTTCCGTGTGCTGATGAATGGGGAATTGGTGCGTAGCGTCGGCCAATTGGCCGACCGCCAAGCCGATGAAATTCCGGTGATGGAAACAGTGATCGTGCCGCTGCCTCCGGGGCAGATTCGGGTCGAATTGGTGGTGGAGGTTTCCAACTTCCACCATTTCGAGGGCGGCATCATCCGCGCCGCCCGCATCGGCCTGTCGCCCACTTTGTACGCCGAGGTCCTGCGCGCCAAGGCGGTCCCCCTGGTGGCGTTCGGTGCGCTTGCCATGGTGGTGCTGCTGTTGCCCGCCTTCTGGCTGGGCGGCAAGCGCGAGCCGGTGTTCCTGGTCTTCGCCGCGTTCTCGACGCTGATTGCGTGGCGCACCTTTGCCGCCGGTCAGCTTTACACCGTGCTGGGCCACGATTTGCGGGCCGATGTGTGGTACTTGCCGGCGGCCTACGTCACCCTTTACGTCTTCCCCGGCATTTATCTGGGCTTCCTGCGCGCGCTGTTCCCGGCAGAGGTGCCGCGCGTGCTGGCGTGGCCGGCCTATGGGGTATCGGCGGCCATGATTTCCATGGTGCTGGCGACCGGGCCGGATTTCTACACCCGCTTCCGTGACCCCTTCCAGGCATTCATCCTGTTGACGCCTGTGCTGGGCGCCGTCTTGCTGATCCGCGCGGTCATGCGCCGACGGCCCGGTGCGCCGTGGGTGCTGGGCGGTAGTGTGGTGTTCACCGCCACGGTGGTGAATGACTCGTTGCATTACATGCGCGTGATCCATAGCACCGATCTGGTGCCGCTGGGCTTTGCCTGTTTCGGCGTGTCGTATTGCGCCGCCCTGGCGTTGCGCCTGTTCCAGTCCGAGCGTACGGCGTCCGAGCGCTTGGCGGCGTTGAACCGCGCCTTGGAGGACAAGGTGGCCGAGCGCACCGCGTCCCTGGAAGAGGCCAAGGCGGCGGCGGAGCGGGCATCCACCGCCAAATCCGAATTCCTGGCGGTCATGAGCCACGAAATCCGTACGCCGCTGCACGGCTGGGCCGGTCTGACCCAATTGCTGGAAAGCACCAATCTGGACCCCAACCAACGCCATTACGTCGACCTGCTGCGCCACACTGCCGAGCATCTGACCCAGCTGATCGGCGATATCCTGGATATGTCGCGCATCGAGGCCGGGCGGATAGAACTGAGCGCCGAGCCGTTCCGTCTTGCTGATCTGGTGGACGAACTTGCAGCGTTGGGCCGCGCCCAGGCCTCGGCCAAGGGGTTGGCCTTCCATGTGGACGCGCCCGAGCTGCCGCCTGCGCTGTTGGGCGATAGCGGCGCCATCCGTCAGATCGTGCTGAATTTCCTGGGCAATGCGGTCAAGTTCACCCGCGAGGGCGAAATCCGGCTGTCGGTCACTCAGGCGGAACGCGGTCTGCGTTTCAGCGTGCACGATACCGGCTGCGGTATCGCCGTGGAACATCAGGACCATATCTTCGACACCTTCTCGCAGGTGGACGGCTCGACTCGGCGCCAATATGGCGGCTCGGGGCTGGGGCTGGCCATCTGCCGGCGGCTGGCCGAGATGATGGGCGGCCAAGTGGGGGTAAGCTCGGTGCCCGGCACCGGCACCACCATCTGGTGCGAGTTGCCGCTGCCCGCCTCTGTTGAACCCGCCGCCGCAGCACCGCTTTCCGCACGGGCCTTGCCGCCCAATCTGCGCGTGCTGTTCGCTGACGATGTGGAACTCAATCGGCTGGTGCTGCGCGAATTCCTGACCGGCACCGGCGCCATCCTGGACGAGGCTGCCGATGGCGCCGAGGCGCTGACGAAGATCGAGGCCGCTTCGTACGATCTGGTGGTGCTGGATTTACGTATGCCCGGCATGGACGGGTTCGAAGCCGCCCGCGCCATCCGCGAGCGTGAGGGCCGATTGGGCCTGGCACCGCTGCCCCTGGCCGCGCTGACCGCAGGCGCTGCCCCCGAGGATCGCCAATTGGCGGCTGAGGCCGGCTTCACCATCTTCCTGCCCAAGCCCATCGACCGCACGGCGCTGATCGCCGCCTTGGCCGACTTGGTTTCGCCATCAGTGTCATCGGCATCAGTGTCATCGCCAGCGGGGGCGCCCGTCATTCCCGCCGGGCTGGAGCACATGCTGCCCCTGTTCATCGCCGAGATGGAGAAGGACGCCGTCATTCTGGACACCCTGGCCGACGCGCCCTTGAGCGATTTGGGCGAGCACGCCCACGCCATGCGCGGCAAATGCGCCATGTTCGGCGAGGACATTCTGTACGGCCTGCTGACCACCCTGGAGGAAAACTGTCAGGCCAGACTCCATAACGGTAATTCTGAACTCATGGCGGCAATCGTTGAACGTGCGCGCCACCTTAGGGTATATGACCAAAATCCCGTTTTGGTCGCAGACGAATGAAGATTACCCAATTCACCGATTACTCCTTGCGCCTGATGATGTATCTCGCCTCGCGGCGCGACCGGGTGGTCACCGTTCGCGAAGCCGCGGAGTTCTACGGCATCTCCGCCGAGCATCTGAAGAAGATCGTGCGGCGCTTGTCCGAGCTGGGATATGTGGCGACGGTGCGCGGCAAGAATGGCGGGCTGCGTCTGGGCGTCGAGCCCGACACCATCAATTTAGGTCGCCTCATGCGCGAGGAAGAGAATTTGTCGTTGCTGCCGTGCAGCGATGCCGGCGAAAGCTGCTGCCCGCTGACAGGGTGCAAATTAGCCAATGTGGTGGACGAGGCCCTGGCCGCGTTCCTGGGCGTGCTTGACGGCAAGACCTTGGCGGATCTGATTTAACAATTGGCGTATCTCGGTTGGGCAGTAGGGTAATGCCAAAGCCCATGCCACATTGCGGTTACGCGGGATTGCGGGTCCACCACAATGGCATTACGGACGCAATCGGTCGCAGCTGAGCTTATCCGCCTGCTTTACCGGCAGGTGCCAGCCGTGCTGGCGGCAAATTTGATCAATAGCAACTTGGTCGTGGCGGCGCTGTGGCAAAGTCACGATCAGCGGGTTTTGGTAGCTTGGGCCTCGGCGGTGCTGGCGCTGACGCTGATGCGTGTCGGTCTGTGGACCCAGTATCGCTTCCGACCCGCCACGGATGACGCCGACCCTGCCAGGACCGCGCGCTGGGGCCGCTATTACACCATCGGCTCGACGCTTTCCGGGCTGATGTGGGGAGCGTCCGCCGTTTTATTCGTGCAGGCGGGCGATCCCATATCGCTGCTGCTGATCTCGTTCGTGCTGGGCGGCATGGGGGCGGGGGCGGTAACCGCTTTGTCCAATAATCTACCGGCCTTCTATTTGTACTTGCTGACCAGCCTGTTGCCGCTGGAAGGGCATTTGCTGGTCATGGGCGACCGTGTCCATTTGGCCATCGCCGGCATGGCGGCAGTGTACGTGGTCGGCCTTGTGGTCATTGGCCGCAACTTCAACGCCACCCTTATCCGCGCCCTGACGCTGAACGAGGAAAACACCCAACTGCTGACGAATATGGAGCAGCAGGTGCGGGTGCGCACCAGCGACCTTCAGGCGTCCAATGCCCTGCTGACGGATGCCCGTGCCGAGGCCGAGCAGGCCAACCAAGCCAAGTCGCGCTTTCTTGCCGCAGCCAGCCATGATTTGCGCCAGCCCTTGCAGTCCATGTTCCTGTTCGCCAGCGCCTTGCACAGCCATGTGTCCAGCAAGACCGGCATTGACGCTTTGGTGCGCATCGAACGGGGTTTGGATGTGCTCAAGGGCATGCTGGACAGCTTGCTGGATGTCTCGCGGTTGGACGTGAACGTGATCCAGACTGAACTGACGGTGTTTTCCCTTGGGTCCATGCTCGACGATGTCAGCGTCTCGTACCGACGCATCGCCGCCAGCAAGGGCATCGAGCTTCGCTGCGGCCCGCTGAGCAACGCGCTGGTCTGTAGCGATCAGGGGCTGCTGGGGCGAATGGTGCGTAATCTGGTAGAGAACGCGATCCGCTACACGGAAAAAGGGCGGATCACCCTGTCCACCCGGCTGTCGGGCGGCTGTGTTCATGTGGAGGTCAAAGACACCGGCATCGGCATCGCCCCTGATCAGCTGGGGCGCATTTTCGAGGAGTTCCATCAAGTCGGTAACCCCGAGCGCGACAAGGCGCGTGGGCTGGGACTTGGGTTGGCGATTGTTCAGCGGCTGTCTTCCATCCTAGGCCATCGGGTGGATGTGCAATCCACGCTGGGTGAAGGATCCATATTTTCCATCCAGGTGCCCATGGTGGAAGGGGCGACCACCGAATCCCCTCCCCCTGCTGCCGCTGCGGCCCCCGTGGATACGGGCCGATTGGTGTTGGTGATCGATGACGACCCCATGGTCTTGCTTGCCCTGGGCGCGGTGTTCGAGGGTTGGGGCTATCAGGTATCCATGGCCAATTCCGAGGATGAGGCACTGGTGCGGGTTCGCTCGTCAAAGGTGCCGAACCTTATGGTCGCCGATTACCGTTTACGTGAGGGCAAGGTGGGCAGCGATGCCATTAAGGGCGTCCGCGCAGCCTGTGGGGTGAGCATTCCAAGCATCATACTGACCGGCGAAACCGGCCATGAATGCGAGGTGTATGCAGAGGAGTTGGGGGCCATGGTGTTGCACAAGCCGGTAACCCCAAATCAATTGAGCTATGCCTTGGAGCGTCTGCTCGGCAAAGAGGGGGCGTGTTGAGGTCTTTCGTGGGCGGTGCTTGAACGGCGGAGCGTGCGGGCGCATCTGCGCGCTGGCACAACACTGTCGGGTCATAACCATGGGTGGCATCCGATGCCGCGCACTCATCGTGTTTCTTATGGCGGCGGGAGAGGTTCATGCCTCGGGCTTCCAATTGCGCGAGGAAAGCGCTGAGGGGCTGGGTAACGCCAATGCGGGCTCGACCGCCAAGGCCTATGATGTCAGCACCTTGTTCCACAACCCTGCCGGTATGACGCGACTGGAGGGCAACCAGTCCGGGGCGAGCGCGTCATGGATTGCGCCGGTTGCCAAGTTCAACGGTGGTGCCACGGTGGGAGGCGCGGCCATTGCCGGAACCACTGGTGACAACGCCCTCAAAGCCCTGGCGGTAGGTTCGGCCTATGCCATGTGGGACGCCGCGCCCGACGTGAAATTCGGCCTCGCTTTGACGGCGCCGTTCGGTTTGCGCTCGGAATACAAGGAAGATTGGGTCGGCCGCTATATCGCCTTGGCCTCGGATCTGGCTGTCATAAATCTCAGTCCGTCGGTGGCGTATAGGCTCGATAGATCCTGGTCGGTGGCTGGTGGGCTGCAAATTGACTGGGCCAAGACGTTGTTGACCAACGCCATTAATTTCAATGCACTGGTGCCGGGCTCGGGCGACGGTCAGGCCCGGTTGAGCGGCGAGGATATTGGCGTGGGCTGGACCGCCAGCGTCCTCTATGAGATGGACGAAGCGACGCGGTTCGGCCTGTCTTACCGTTCATCTGTCCGTCATGCCTTTCGCGGCAATGCCGAGTTTCAAGGCGTTCCGGGTGCGTTGGCCGGCAATGTGAATTTTGCCGATAGCGCCATGGATACCACCATTACTCTGCCCGACACGGTGGCATTTGGATTTTACCATTACATTTCGCCACGCTGGGCGGTGATGTCCGATGTGATGCGGACGCGTTGGTCGGCGCAGCGCACGTTGCGGGTGGGGTTTGATAGCGGCCGCCCCGACGTGGTGAGCCAACTCAATTGGAAGGACACATGGTTTGTGTCCCTGGGCGCCACTTATCAGGCAACCGAGCGGCTGAAGCTGCACATGGGCACTGCTCATGACACGTCGCTGGTCAGCGACCAATATCGCACCGCGCGCATTCCCGATTCAGATCGTGTCTGGCTGAGTGGCGGGCTCAGCTACGCCGTCGCGCCGGGCTGTCAGGTCAGCTTGTCCTACGCCCATGTATTCGGCGGTTCGGTGCCCATCAATGAAACCGATCCGTCCGGCATCGGCGGAAGGGTGACCGGCACTTACGACAATCACGTGGATATCGTCAGCGCGGGCGTGTCCTTTAGGTTTTAGATACGTTGCGGTCCCAGCCGTTCCGGTGGGAACAAGGCCGTCAATTTGCTGCCGTGGCCGGGGGTGCTTTCCAGCTTCAGCACGCCGCCATGCAGTTCGACGAAGCGGCGGCATAAGGGCAGCCCCAGGCCGGTGCTTTCGGCGGAATGCTGGCGCGCCAGTTCCGAATCCACTTGGCCGAACGGTTCCAGCACCAAATCGAAATCCTTGGACGCGATGCCGATGCCGGTATCGGCCACGGACAGGGCCAGCCAGCCCTCGGGCGTCAGCGCAGCCGAAGTGGTTATGTTGCCGCCATCCGGGGTGAATTTGATGGCGTTGAACAGCAGATTCAGCAGGATTTGGCGCAGCACGCGGGCGTCGGCGCGCAAGGGGGCCAAGTCTTCGTCCATGTGCAAATCCAGCACCAGATTGGTGCGGGCGGCGCGCTCGCCCACCAGGGTCAGGCATTGGCGGGCCACTTCGGGCAGGACAACCAGTTCGTCATGTAGTTCGAAGCGCCCGGCCTCGACCTTGGACAGGTCCAGCACCTCATTGATCAGCGATAGCAGGTGTTTTCCTGCGGCATGGATGTCGCCAGCATAGCCCTTGTAATGCTCGTCGCCCAGCGGTCCCCAGAACTCCATCATCAGCATTTCCGAGAAGCCGATGACGGCATTCAGCGGAGTGCGCAATTCATGGGACAGGTTGGCGAGGAATTCCGACTTGGTCCGGCTGGCGGCAAAGGCTTGGCGTTCGGCCAGTTTCTGGGCGGTGATGTCCAGATGCATGATCGCCGCGCCGATGATGGCGCGATTGTCATCCGCCAGGGGTGATACCAAACAACGGAACCAGCGCTCACAATCGTCGCCGTCGCAGGGATACTCGCGATCGAATGAGCTGATTTCGCCGCGTAAGACAGCGCGCAAACCGGCTGAGATCGCGAGGGCGTCCAGATCGTCGGAATTTTCGCTGATGGCTAGGTAATTAAGGCCCAGCCAATTGTCGCCGGGACCGCAATTCGCGGCCGCGAAGCGGCGCCACGCCGCATTGACGGCGACGATGTCGGCCTTGACATCCAGGATTGCCGCCGAGGCCGGCACCGCATCCAGGAAACCCACCAGCATGGTCCGAGGCAACCCCGCCGGGGTGCCCATATGGGACAGATCGTCCTCCATGCAGTTTCCCCCCCCTGCTTATTTAGGACCGGGAAACTATACCATTGGAGTATACGAACGTATAGAAGTAAGGCGTACGGTTTATGCAACTGGCGCCCATAAAATCTCGTCCAGGGTTTCGGCGCCGGTCACCAGCATGATCAGGCGGTCCAGGCCCAGGGCGATGCCGGCGGAATCTGGCATGCCGGCCTCCAAAGCGGCCAAGAAATCTTCGTCGATGGGATAGCGCTCGCCGTAGATGGCCTGCTTGAGGTCCATGTCTGCTTCGAAGCGGCGTCGTTGCTCGGCGGCATCGGTCAATTCACCGAAGGCGTTGCACAGTTCCACGCCGCAGCCATAGGCCTCGAACCGTTCGGCCACGCGGGGGTCGGCGGGAGAGGGGCGGGCCAGCGCGGCCATGGAGACTGGATAGGAATGCAGGATGGTGGGTACGCCGAAGCCCAGATGGGGTTCGATGCGGTCCAGCATGATCTTGAAGAAGACGTCGTCCCAGCGGTCCGAGGCCGAGATCGAAATGCCCAATCGCTTGGCTTCACGGGTGATCAAGGCAAGGTCAGGGTTCCACGGGTCGGGTGCGGTGGCCAGCACGTCCATGTCGCAGTAATCGAAGAACGCGTCCGCCACGGACAGGCGCCGCCAGTTCAGGAACGGGTCGGCGATGCGGCCGCCATGGCTCAGATGGGTGGCCCCGGCGGCTGTGGTTGCGGCGCGCACCAAGGCTTCGGTGTCGTCCATTAATTGGGTGATGGTGCCGCCGGCGCGATACCATTCCACCATGGTGAATTCAGGATGATGGGTGTCCGAGCGCTCTCCGTTGCGAAACACGCGGGCGATCTGGTACAGCCGCTCCACGCCCGCCACCAGTAGCTTCTTCATGGTGAATTCGGGGCTGGTGTGCAGGTAGAACTGCGCCGATGGATTGCCCCACGGGTCTTCCAATTGTGTGGCGAAGGCCTTCAGATAGGGCTCCAGGCCGGGGCTGATCTGCAGGCACGGCGTCTCCACCTCGGCGAAGTCGGCTTGGGCGAAGAAGGCGCGTGTCGCCGCCATGATTTTCTGGCGCTTGACCAGATTGTCCCGGCGGCTTGCGAACTGTTCGGGACGCCACCACTCTTTGCCTGCCGTCATAAATCCTCTATCCAATGCTGATGTCTTCCGAACCGAACCTGACCCGACGCCGTTCCTTGCGCAATACCGCTGACCTGATCGAGGCCGGCCTAGTGGCGCCCGAAGGCCGCATTGCCCTGGACCAAGTGGCCGCGCGCACCGCCATCGCGCTGACGCCCGCCATCGTCGATCTGATCCAGTCGGGCGACGACCCCATCGCCCGCCAATTCGTTCCATCGGCAGCGGAATTGCACACCGCGCCCGAGGAGCGGACCGACCCCATTGGCGACGAAGCCTACAGCCCAGTGAAGGGCATCGTCCATCGCTACCCTGACCGGGTGCTGCTGAAACCCATCATGGTCTGCCCGGTTTATTGCCGCTTCTGCTTCCGGCGCGAGGCGGTGGGCGATGCCGACGGCACCCTGACCGCCGCCGAGATGGACGCGGCCCTGGCCTATGTGGCGGGCCGACCCGAACTGCGCGAGATCATCGTCACCGGCGGCGACCCGTTCATGCTGCCGCCCGCTCGGCTGGCGGCGCTGGTGGCCCGCGTCGCCAACATTCCCCATGTGGAGGTGCTGCGCTTCCACACCCGTATCCCCGTGGCCGACCCCGAGCGGGTGACCGACGCCCTGGCCGACGCCTTGAAGACAGAGTCCGAACTGGCCGTGTGGGTATCGGTGCACGCCAACCATGCTCGCGAATTGTCGCCCGCCGCCCGCTTGGCCTTGCGCCGCCTTGCCGATGCCGGACTGCCGCTGGTGTCGCAGACCGTGCTGCTGCGCGGCGTCAACGACAGCGCCGATGCGTTGGAGGACCTGTTCCGCGCTTTGGTGAGAAACCGGGTGCGGCCCTATTACCTGCACCATCCCGACCTTGCCCGCGGCACCGCCCATTTCCGTCTGTCCATTGCCGAGGGCCAGGCCATCATGCGCGCCCTGCGCGGCCGCCTGACCGGCATCGCCCAACCCACCTACGTGCTCGACATCCCCGGCGGTGCCGGCAAGGTGCCGTTGATGCCCGCATGGTGGGACCAGGAACGGGGCGAGGTGGAGGACTGGCAGGGCGGGAAGCACAGATATCCGCCGGGCTAAGCGGGCTTCGGTTGCCATCCTCGGCCCAACCTGCTAGCTTCCGCGCCAATTTCCCGTCAGACCTTTGGATATCCCATGAAGATCAACGCCAACCTGATTCGCCCCGGCAACATTATCGAGCATAACGGCAAGCAGTGGGGCGTGCTGAAGATCCAGATCGTGCAGCCTGGCAAGGGTGGCGCCTTCATTACCGTGGAAATGCGCGACATCCGCACCGGCACCAAGACTAACGAGCGCTGGCGCACCGCCGATACCGTTGAGAAGTGCAATGTGGAAGAAAAGGATTGCACCTTCCTGTTCGCCGACGGTGGCGATCTGACCTTCATGGACCAGGAAAACTTCGAGCAGTTCAACCTGTCCAAGGAAGTTGTGGGCGAGCCCGCCGCCTTCCTGCAGGACGGCATGGTCGTGGCCGTGGACTTCATCGAAGGCGTGCCGGTCTCCGTGGCGCTGCCGGAAAAGGTCATCATGACCGTGGTCGAGGCCGATCCGGTGGTCAAGGGCCAGACCGCGTCGTCGTCCTACAAGCCGGCCAAGCTGGAAAACGGCTTGAAGATTCTGGTGCCGCCGTTCATCGCCGAAGGCGAAAAGATCGTGGTGAACACCACCGACGTGAGCTACGTCGAGCGCGCCAAGTAATCCTGTTTGTGATCGAATGGCCGCTCCCTGGGCTTCGTGCCGGGGGAGCGGCCTCGTTGTTTTGAAGAGGGAGTTTCCGCCATGATGGTCCGTTCCGCCAATCTCAATGTGATGATGGGCGCCGCCCGCAAGGCCGGCCGGGGCATGGTGCGCGACTTCGGTGAGGTCGAGAAGCTGCAGGTGTCCCTGAAGGGCACGTCCGACTTCGTCACCTCGGCCGACATTAAGGCGGAGAAGGTTCTGCGTCAGGAACTGTCCAAGGCCCGCCCGGGCTTCGGCTTCCTGCTGGAAGAAGGCGGCGAGGTCGCCGGGGAAGACAAAAGCCATCGTTGGATCGTCGATCCCATCGACGGCACCACCAATTTCATCCATGGCATTCCCCATTTCGCCGTGTCCATCGGCCTGGAGCGGGACGGCGAGATGATCGCCGGCGTGGTCTACGAGCCGCTGACCGATTCCATGTTCCATGGCGAGAAGGGCCAGGGCGCCTTCCTCAACGACTGGCGCCTGCGCGTGTCGGCCCGGCGCAAGCTGGACGAGGCGGTGCTGACCACCGGCATTCCCCATCGTGGCCGCCCCGGCCATGCCGAATTCATCAAGGAATTAGTGGCGGTCATGGAAAACACCGCAGGCGTGCGCCGCTTCGGCTCGGCCTCGCTGGATCTGGCCTATGTGGCCGCTGGCCGCTGTGACGGCTATTGGGAACGCGCCATCAAGCCGTGGGACATGGCGGCGGGCATCGTGCTGGTGCGCGAAGCCGGTGGCTATGTCACCGATTTCGATGGCAAGGCCGACATGCTGGGCAATGGTGACGTGGTGGCCGGCAACGACCACCTGCATTCCAAGCTGCTGACGCTGCTGAAGAAGGCCCGCGCTTGAATGACACGGGTGGGAGGCTAAGTACTCCCACCCGGTAGTTTCATTCGAGCGCACTTTTGTCATTTCAATCAGTCAATTTGTGACATCCGCGCCACGGCTGTGTCGTTTTTGGTAACGCGTTGTTGTAGCGTGAGTCGGCATCGGTTAGTCTTCCCGCCAAGTGTAAATTGGCAGGGAAGCGATCCCATGGTACGGGCGACTTGGCGAGTTCTTGCGTTTGGCGCCCTCATGGCAGCCGTTGCGCTTCCGGCCTCGGCCCAAGTGGTGATCGGCGGCTCCGGTTCGCCCAATGTGGAAGTCAATTGGGCGGTGCTCGAAAGCCTTGGCCGTCAGCCCACCTTGGCCGACATGCTGAAAGGCGAGGCGCCGACGTCCCAGGCCCGCGCCGCCCTGAACCAGCCAGCCCCGAAGGCCGTGCAGTTCCGCCCTTATAAGGCTGGCGCCGACACGGTCAGGCCGGTTAAGAAGACCGCCGCCGCCAAGCCCAAGCCGCCAGCGGTGACCCCCGTTTCCGCCAAGTCCGAAGTCCCCGTGGCATCGCCCGTCGTGGCCCAGCTGGTCCAGGCCGCGCAGAAGCCCGCACCGGTGGCCGAGCTGCCGAAGGTCGCCCAGCCGGCGCTGCCGCCCAAGCCTGTGATTGCCCCGGTGCCGGAGCCGGTCAAAGCCGCCGCTCCCGTGGGTCCGCAAATTTCCCTGCCGGAAGTGCCCAAGCCGGTCCCTGCCGCGCCGGTGCAAATCGCCAAGGTCGAGCCGCCCGCCGCGCCGGTTGTCAACAAGCCCGAGCCGGTGGCTGTGGCCCAACCCATGGCTTTGACGCCGCCTGCGCCGCCTGTGCCTGTGGTCAAGGCCGAGCCGGCGCCCGTGCCGCAACAAATCGCCTCGCTGCCGCCTGCGGCTCCCGCCGCTCCGGTTTCCAGCAAAGGCGGCGACAGCCTGACCGTGGCCTTCGCTGCCGACAGCGCCCGTTTGCCCGAGACAGTCCATGCCGAATTGGACAGGCTGGTCAAGCGCCTGCAAAAGGATGACGGCTTGGGCCTGCAACTGCTGGCCTATGCGGAAGGCGACGACGCCAGCGCGTCCAAGGCTCGCCGCATGTCGTTGTCGCGCGCCCTGGAAGTGCGCAAGTACCTGATGGAACAGGGCGTGCGCTCGACCCGCATCGAGGTTCGCGCTTTGGGCAACAAGCTGGAAGGCGCCGGACCCGCCGACCGCGTGGATGCCCTGGTGGTGAACCGGTAAGCCACAAACGCCAATGCTGTAAAGCCCCGCCCCCACTGGCGGGGCTTTTTCGTTCAATCCTCCTAGTCGTTGGTATGGGTGCCCTTTGCGCCCTGGAATGGACACATTCGCTGCCAACAATGGAGGGTCGTTTCCAGGAGAGCTCGTCCATGACCCGTCCCAACCGTTACCTGCTGCGCATGGTTGCTTTCCTGGCGGTAGTCGCCGTGATCGGCGCCATTTTGGCGCCGGGGCTGATCCAGGCGTTTCTCGCCAATCCCGGCCTGAACGGGCTGATCGTCGGCGTCTTCCTTGCCGGCATCGTCATGAACTTCCGCCAGGTGCTCATGCTCAAGCCCGAGGTGGAATGGCTGGAAAGCTGGCGGCGCGGCCAACCGTCGCTGTCGGGCGGCAAGCTGCGCCTGCTGGCGCCCATGTCCAGCATGCTGGGCGAACGCCAGGGCCGCATGAGCCTGTCGGCCATGGCATTGCGCTCGTTGCTGGATTCCATCGCAGCACGCTTGGACGAGGGCCGCGATCTGGCCCGCTATTTCGTCGGCCTGCTGATCTTTCTGGGCCTGCTTGGCACCTTTTGGGGCCTGTCGCGCACCATCGGTTCAGTGGGCGAGGTCATCGGTTCGCTGTCGGTGACCGGCTCTGACGTTACCGCCGCGTTCGAACGCTTGAAGACCGGGCTGGAGGCGCCGCTGGGCGGCATGGGCACGGCGTTCTCCACCTCGCTGTTCGGCTTGGCCGGGTCGCTGGTGGTGGGCTTCCTCGATCTGCAAGCAGGCCAAGCGCAAAACGCCTTTTACAACGAGTTGGAAGAATGGCTGGCCGGCCAGACCCGCTTGGGCGGCAGCCCGCTGACCGGCGAGGGCGACCAGCCGGTTCCGGCCTATATCCAGGCACTGCTGGAACAGACCGCCGACAGCTTGGACGAATTGCAGCGGATCATGGCGCGCGGCGAGGAAAGCCGCATTTCCACCAACGCCAACATCCGCTCGCTGACCGACAAGCTGTCCACCCTGACCGACCACATGCGGGCCGAGCAGGCGCTGATGATCAAGCTGGGCGAGGCGCAGATGGAGGTTCGTCCGCTGCTGGCCCGTCTGGCCGATAACAGCCAAGGCGGCGGCATGGACGAGACAACCCGCGCCCATATCCGCAACATGGATATGTCCCTGGGGCGTCTGGTCCAGGACAGCAGCCAAGGCCATGACGAGCTGATCGCCGAATTGCGCAGCGAATTCAAGCTGCTGGCGCGCACCATCGCCGCCGTGGCCGAGGAAGCGGAGGGCTAAGGTCATGCTGGGACGCCGCGCGCGCCGCACCATCGACATCTGGCCGGGCTTCGTCGATGCCCTGGCCGGGTTGTTGATGGTTATCATCTTCGTGCTGCTGGTCTTCGTGCTGGCGCAATTCTTCCTGGGCAGCGCCCTGTCGGGGCGCGAACAGGCGCTTACCCAATTGGGCCGCGAGATGGCGTCCCTGGTGGAACAATTGTCGCTGGAGAAGAAGGCCAACGAATCCCTGCGCGGCGATCTGTCCAAGCTGTCCGGGCAATTGACTGCCTCGGAATCGGAGCGCGAGCGCGTCAGTCACGATGTGGCGGCGCTGCAGGCGCTGAAGGCCGAACTGGAAGCCCGAATTGCCCAGTTGGACACCCAGGTGGGGGACGAAAAGAACGTCAGCGCCCAGGCTCGCGCCGAGACCGCGCTGATGAACCAGCAACTGGCGGCGTTGCGCGACGAATTGGCCCGCGTTGCCGCCGCCCTGGACGTGTCGGAAAAGCAAGCCGTCGAGCAAAAGGCGGTGATTGCCGATCTGGGCAAGCGCTTGAACGTCGCCCTGGCCGGCAAAGTTGAGGAATTGCAGCGTTACCGCTCGGAATTCTTCGGCAAACTGCGCCAAGTGCTGGGCAACCGCCCCGGCATCCGCATCGACGGCGACCGCTTTGTGTTCCAGTCGGAGGTGCTGTTCGACACGGCTTCGGCGGAAATGGGCATGGAGGGCATCGAACAGGTGCGCCAGCTGGCCAAGACCCTGAATGATCTTTCCCGCCAAATCCCCAAAGAGGTCAATTGGGTGCTGCGGGTGGACGGCCACACCGACCGCCGCCCCATTGCCTCGGGCCGCTATCCGTCCAATTGGGAGCTATCCACGGCGCGAGCCATCACGGTGGTGCGGACATTGGCGGCGAATGGCGTGCCGCCGGAACGGCTGGCAGCAGCGGGATTTGGCGAATTTCAGCCGCTGGAGAAGGGCGAGGGGGACGAGGCGTTCGCCAAGAACCGGCGGATCGAGATCAGGTTGGATGCGCGGTAGGGCAGAGAGTCTCCCTCTCCCATGGAATGGGAGAGGGAGACTGAGCGCAGCGAAGGCGGGTGAGGGAGTTACGGACTCCATGCCTTACCCCGTCAACACCATCCCACCCTGCACCGCGCCGTTCTCGTCCGCGTCGTAATCGTGCACCAGCGAACTGGAATAGATGGGGTCGAACTTCTAGCCCACCAGCAAGGCGACGACTTTGCCGTGCTCGAACTGGGCCACCGCATGGGCGTCGATCATCACATGGGGATGGGCCTGGGCGGCGACGGGCGCCAACAGTGCCGCCGCCAATACCAGCCTTCGCAC
Source organism: Rhodospirillales bacterium (assembly GCA_014379805.1). GTDB lineage: Bacteria > Pseudomonadota > Alphaproteobacteria > Rhodospirillales > Magnetospirillaceae > Magnetospirillum. Next base: position 35,272 of record JACMLB010000366.1, read on the forward strand.
TATTGCGACGCCTTCAGGCGGCCAAAACCGTGCTGCAGATCGGCCATCAGATCGTCGGCATCTTCCAACCCGGCATGGAACCGCAAGGACGGTCCAGGCGCCGCCCATTTCGTCGCGGTGCGGGTGATGGCATGGCCGGTGGTGGGGATCACCAGGCTTTCGAAGCCACCCCACGAATAGCCCAGATTGAAGTGGGTATAGCCGTCCAGCATGGCATCTACCGCCGGCTTGGGCGCCGGATGCAGGATCACGCCGAACAGACCGCAAGCGCCGGTGAAATCGCGTGTCCACAGGGCATGGCCGGGATCGGAGGGCAACGGCGGATACAGCACCTGCGCCACTTCCGGACGGCTTTCCAGCCATGTGGTCAGCTTCAGCGCGGTTTCTGCGTGGCGCTTCAGGCGGACGCTCAGGGTGCGCAGGCCGCGCAGGCCCAGGAACAATTCGTCGGCGCCGGGGGAATGGCCGAACGCCGCCACCGAGCTTTTGATGCGCAGCCACAGCGCGTCGTCGGCCACGGTGATGGAGCCCAGCATGGCGTCGGCATGACCCACGATGTACTTGGTGCAGGCCTGCACGGACACGTCCACGCCATGGGCGAAGGGCTGGAAGGTCAGCACGCCCCAGGTGTTGTCCATGGCCACCAGGGCGCCGCCCGCATGGGCGATCTCGGCGATGGCGGGGATGTCCTGGACCTCGAAGGTCAGCGAGCCCGGCGATTCGGTGAAGACCAGCTTGGTGTTGGGCTTCATCAGCGCCTTGATGTCGGCGCCCACCAGCGGGTCGTAATAGGTGGTCTCGATGCCTAAGCCCGCCAGCACATTGTCGCAGAAGCCGCGCGTGGGGGCGTAGGTGGTGTCCACCATCAACAAATGGTCGCCGGCCTTCAGCAGCGCCAGCAATGTGCCGGTGATGGCGGCCAGACCGGACGAGGTGGCGATGGCTTTGTGCCCGCCCTCGACCGCAGCCACGGCTTCCTCGAAAGCGAAGGTGGTGGGGGTGCCGAAGCGGCCATAGCGCACGCCTTCGAACGGGGTTTTGCCGCCCGCCTCCATGGCTGCCACCGAGGGGTGCAGGATGGTGGAGGCGTGGTAGACCGGCGGGTTGACGGCGCCGTGATGGCGCTCGGGGTGCCGTCCGGCGTGGACGAGGAGGCTGTCTTTTTTCATGATTTCCATGGCATCGGGCGGAGGACGGGCGATGGTCGCACCGGCCTCCGCCTGATGCCAAGGGTTTTAATACCGTCCGGCCTGATAATCGGAATCGCGTTGCTGCTGGGTGCGGCTTTGCGGCTTGTCGGTCAGCTGGTCCTGGGTAGATTCCGACGAGCGGTCGATGCCCTGACCGGCGGCGGACAGGTCCTCGCCCATGCCGGAAACGGTATTGCATCCCGAAACGGCTAAAACCGAGATCAGCATCAGAGCGGCCAGCAGCAAAAGGCTCGATCCGCGCTGGCGGGCGGTGATGGTCGTGGACGTTTGTCGCATATCCCACCTCCTCGTGTTCGGGCTTGCCTCGAACTCAATTGGGACGAGGTGGGGTGCGCATCAACCGGGAGCAAAGGGGGGCGGAAGGGTTAGACCTCGGCCACGGCGTCGTCATGGTTGCCCCATTCGGCCCAAGACCCGTCATAAACGGCGACGTCCTTGTGGCCCAACAGATACAGCCCCAGCGCTACGGTGCAGGCGGTGACGCCCGAGCCGCAGCTGGCGATGACCGGCTTGGTCATGTCCACACCGGCAGCCTCGAAGCGGGCCTTCAACTCGCTGGCCGGCTTCATGGTGCGGGTGGTTTCGTCGATCAAATCCAGGAAGGGCACGTTGCGGGCGCCGGGCATGTGGCCCACATGCTTGACCGGCCACGGCTCAGGCGCGGTGCCATTGAAGCGGCCGGCGGAGCGGGCGTCGACGATCTGCTCGCGCCCAGTGGCAAGGTTGGCTTTTACCTGATCGAAGCTGCGCACCAAGGTGGCGTTCACATGGGGCAGGAAGTGGCGGTCGCGCGGCATGGGCGGAAGGTCTTCCACCGGGCGCTGTTCACTGCGCCACTTGGGCAGGCCGCCATCCAGCACGGCCACGTCACGGTGGCCGAACACGCGGAACATCCACCACACCCGGGCGGCTGCCATGGTGAAACCGGTGCTGTCGTAAATCACCACTTTGTGGCCGTTGCCCAGGCCTAGCTTGCGCACCCGGCTGGCGAACTTTTCCGGCGCCGGCAGCATGTGCGGCAACGGGTTGGCGGTGTCGCAGATTTCGTCCACGTCGAAGAACACGGCGCCAGGGATGTGGACGGCGTCGTATTCCTCGCGCGGGTTACGATTGGCGGAAGGCATGAACCAACTGGCATCCACAACGCGCACATCGGGTGCCTGCAGATGCGCCGCCAGCCATTCGGTGCTGACGAGAGCCTCAGAATTGGCGTAGGTCATGCTTCCCCTCGTTTTCGTTACTCCAGCCAATGGGGAACTGGAAGGTTCCGCTCCCGCAGGAAGGCCGGGTTGAATAATTTGCTTTGATAGCGCGTACCATAATCGCACAACACTGTCACGACCGTATGGCCCGGCCCCATCTTCCGCGCGACCTTCATGGCCGCAAGGATATTGATGCCCGACGAACCGCCCAGGACCAACCCCTCCTTTTTGACCAGATCGAAGATCAGCGGCAGGGCTTCCTCGTCGGTGACCTGAACCTGATCGTCGATGGGGGCGCCCACCAGATTTTTGGTGATGCGGCCCTGGCCGATGCCTTCCGTGATGGAGGTGCCCTCGGCCTTCAACTCGCCATGGGCGTAGTAATTGTACAGCGCCGATCCCATGGGGTCGGCCAGCACGATCTGGACTTTCTGGTTATGCTCTTTCAGCGCCAAGCCCACGCCGGCCAGGGTGCCGCCGGTGCCCACGGCGCAGGTGAAGGCATCCACCTTGCCGCCGGTCTGGCGCCAGATTTCCTGGCCGGTGGTGCGGTAATGGCCCAGGCGGTTGGCCACGTTGTCGAACTGGTTGGCCCACAACACGCCGTTGGGCTCGGTCAGGGTCAGTTCGCCGGCCAGGGTCTCGGAATAGCGCACGTAATTGCCGGGGTCGGAATAGGGCACCGCCGGGACCAGACGCAGATCGGCGCCGATCAGCCGCAGCATGTCCTTCTTTTCCTGGCTCTGGGTCTCGGGCATGACGATGACGCTGCGATAGCCCAGCGCGTTGCCCACCAGGGTCAGGCCGATGCCCGTATTGCCCGCCGTGCCCTCGACGATGACGCCGCCCGGATTCAGCAGGCCCTTTTCCTCGGCATCCTGAATGATGGCCAGAGCCTCACGGTCCTTGACCGACCCGCCTGGGTTCAGGAATTCCGCCTTACCCAGAATGGTGCACCCCGTCGCCTCGGACGGGCCTTGCAGCTTGATCAGCGGGGTGTTGCCGAT
>JACMLB010000367.1 GCA_014379805.1 Rhodospirillales bacterium
GCCGCCTTCTCCCCGGTTGTCGGCGCGCATGACGAACAGCACGTATTTCAAGGTGACCACGATGATCAGCGCCCAGAACACCAGGGATGCGATGCCCAGCACATTGGCCTGGGTGACCGCCAGCCCATGCTCGCCGCCGAAGCATTCCTTGATGGTGTATAGGGGTGAGGTGCCGATGTCGCCATAGACGACACCGATCGCTGCGAGAGACAGCGCCGCCAGCTTGCTGGCACCCATCTCGGCCGGTTTGCCCGATCCCATTTCCATACGCGCATCCCCGTATAAGCGGCGATGATATAGCCGTGTGCAGCGCAAAAGAGTCAAGTGCTGGCTCTAATGCGTCCCAAGCGAAAGATGCGTGATGGTTGGTGCGTGCAACTTGTGCGTCTGTCAGATGCTGCCTAACAGCTCGTCCACAAAAATCGGCACAATCTCGGATGCGGGGCCGTATTGGGCTTCGTTGAACATGCTGGCGCCGTCGCTGGGGTCCAGGTTCAGTTCCACCGTATGGGCCAGCCCGCGCTGGCGCACGGCGGAGACGAAGCCGGCGGCGGGGTAGACGTGGCCCGAGGTGCCGATGGACACGAACAGGGCGCAGTCGTCCAAGGCGGCACCGATGCGGTCCATCTCCAGCGGCATTTCGCCGAACCATACCACATGGGGCCGCACGCCGCCGGGGCGGTGGCAATGGGGGCAGGGGGTGTCGGTGGTCACATCCTCGGCCCAATGCCCGATCTCGCCACACCGCAGGCAGCGCACCTTCAGCAATTCGCCATGCATGTGGACCAGATGGGTCGAGCCCGCGCGTTCGTGCAGATCGTCAATGTTCTGGGTCACCAACAGCACGCCGCCGGGCCATTCCCGCTCTAGCCGGGCCAAGGCGTGATGGGCCGGGTTGGGCTGGATGTGCGCCTCGGTCAGGCCGCGCCGCCGGTCGTTGTAGAATTCCTGGACCAAAGCGGGATCGCGGCGGAAGCCGTCGGGCGTCGCCACATCCTCTAACCGCACCCTGGACCACACGCCGCCGGCGCAGCGGAAGGTGTCCAAGCCGGATTCCTGGGAAATGCCCGCGCCGGTCAGAACGACGATGGGGCCAGAAGGCGAAATGATGGGCCGGGACATGAGGAGCCTGCCTTGGTGCTTGCTTTGCATCAGGATAGGCAGGCCCCCATGGCCGATCAAGCCGCGCGGACGCGGTCGAGGAAGTCCACCAGCACATGGCGCAGGTCACGGGCCTGGGTGGCAAGATCACCCGAGGCGCACAGCACCTGGGCCGATGCGGCACCGGTACTGGTGGCGGCCTGACGTACGCCCGTGATGTTGGCCTGGACCTCGCCGCTGCCGATGGATGCTTCGTCCACGCTGCGGGCAATCTCGCCGGTGGCGCTGGTCTGCTCGCCCACGGCGGCGGAAATGTCGGCGGCGATGGTGCCCAAGCCGTGGATCACGCCGACGATGGCCTCGATGGTGTCCACCACGGTGCGGGTCTGGTCTTGCACCAGAGTGATCTGCTGGCCGATTTCCTCGGTGGCCTTGGCGGTTTGGTTCGCCAGCCCCTTCACCTCGTTTGCCACCACGGCGAAGCCCTTGCCGGCCTCGCCCGCCCTGGCCGCCTCGATGGTGGCATTCAGGGCCAATAAATTGGTCTGGCTGGCGATTTCGCTTATCAGGCGGACGACGGTGCCGATGCGACCCACCGCCTCGGCCAGATGGCCAACTTCACCCGCCGCACGGTTGGCCTCGGTCACGGCGCCTTCGGCCATGGACGAGGACTGGCCGACCTGCCGGCTGATCTCTGTGATGGAGGCCGACAGTTCCTCGGCGGCGGCGGCCACCATCTGCACGTTGGCCGAAGCCTGGTCCGACGCGGCGGCAGCGGCGGCGGCCTGGGATGCAGTCTGCACGGCAGCCGCCGACATGGAGCCGGCGGTGGCCTCCAGTTCGGTGGCGGCGCCGGCAACCAGATTGACCAATCCGCCAGCCTGTTCATCGAAAGCAGCCGTCAATTGTTGGACCAAGGCGGCACGGCGATTCCGGGCTTCCATTTCGGCGCGCTCGCGGGCTTCCAATTCGCGCTGCTGCATTAGATTGCGGCGGAATATTTCCAGCGCATGGGCCATGGCGCCGATCTCGTCCTTACGGTCGGCGCCCGGCACCGCCACGGTGGAATCGCCTTCGGCCAACCGGCCCATGGCCCCGGTAATGGCGGCCAGCGGCGGCACGATGGAGCGGCGGGTGGCCCAGGCGATCAGCACGCCAGCGCCCAAGCCGCCGATCAACGCCGCCCAGGCGGTGATCTGCAAGGTGTTCAACAGGGCATTGGCTTCGGCGGAATCCTGAGCCAGCAGCTCCTTCTGGCTGTCGACCATGCCGCCCGAGCGGCGGTTGTCGGCGCCGCGCTCGCCGGCCAGGATGGTCAGGACGCGGGTGACGCGCGGCACCAGTTCCTTGACCAGGATGGTGGTTCCGGCCTCGCCTGGACCGGCGGCCTCGGCCTGCTCCTGGAATTGACTGATCTGCGGCAGCAACGCTTTCAATTCGGTCCAGCGCTCGGTGTTGCGCTGATTGGTGAAGCGGGCCGCCAGCGGCTCCATGGCGGTGGATAGCTCCGCCAGATTGCGCCACGCTTCGGCGCGGTCGGTGCGGAAGCGGTCCTGCCCGGTCAGCAGAAAGCCGCGTAATGCCGCCAGCGACGCTTGCACCTGGGTCTCCATGCGGGCGCTGGTTTCGGCCACCGGCAGCCTTAGGCCGACGATGCGGTCGTTGACGCCTTGCAGGTTCCGGGCGGACAGCGCCGCCAGCGTGGTGACGACCAGCAATAGGGCGCACAGGGCTGCGAAGCCCAGGGACAGCCGGCGGCCAATGGGCATGGTCGAGCAAATTCCTAACACGGTCACATGTCCCCCAAATTTATATTCCCCGTTGAGATGGGACGCTTGGTTGGGGTCGCATACTTTGACTTTGGTCAAGCCGACCCGTGAAGGGTCTTGCGGGCGTGCTGGGATGCGGGTATGCCGGGTAGATGATCAAAGTTCTGTTCGTCTGCACCGGCAACATCTGCCGCTCTCCCACCGCCGAAGGCGTGTTTCGTGCATTGGTGGAGGCTGAGGGTCTGGCCGACCGCATCACGGTGGATTCCGCCGGCACCCACGGCGCCCATGTGGGCGAGCCGCCCGACCGCCGCTCTGCCGCCGCCGCCCGCAAGCGCGGTATCGAATTGGACGGCCTGCGCTCCCGCAAGGTGCGCCCTGACGATTTCGACCAGTTCGATCTGGTGCTGGCCATGGACCGCAGCCATCTGCAAATCCTCAATCAAGCGTGCCCGCAAGGGCGCGAAGAGCGCGTGCAGCTGTTCCTGGATTTCGCCCCTGAGCTGGGCATCTCGGACGTGCCCGACCCCTATTACGGGGTCGGTGACGGGTTCGAGCGCGTGCTGGACATGATCGAGGCCGGCTCACGCGGGGTGTTGGCCCATCTGCGGCCCCGCTTAGGGTGACCACGCCGCTGTCCTTGCTGGTACAGCGCTATACCGGCCGCAAGGTGGCCGGGGCGGTGCCCCTATCGGGAGGATCGGTGGGCCATGTGACCCTGGTCACCTTGGATAATGGCGGACGGGTGGTGGTCAAGCAGGGGCCGGGGCTGGAGCCCGAGGGCTGGATGCTGCGCTTCCTCGCCAGCCGCACCATGCTGCCGGTGCCCCATCTGGTACATGGCGACAGCCAATTGCTGGTGATGGATTACGTGGAGTCCGGCGACCCCGTCACCCCGGCGGTGGAGGCCCATGCCGCCGAATTGCTGGCGGCACTGCACGAAACCACTTGGCATTCCTTTGGCGCCGAGCGCGACACGGTTATCGCCGGCTTGCCCCAACCCAACCCGCCCACGCGGCGCTGGGTGGAATTCTTCCGCGACCACCGTCTGCTCTACATGGCGGAAGAGGCCCGCAAGTCCGGCCAATTGCCTGCCGTGCTGATGGCGCGCATCGAGGCCCTGGCCGGGCGGCTGGAACGCTGGATCGACGAGCCCGACCGCCCCCGCCTGATCCACGGCGATTGCTGGGGCGGCAATGTGCTGGTCAAGGGAGACCGCGTCGCCGCCTTCATCGACCCCGCCTTGTACTACGCCGATTCCGAGATCGAACTGGCCTTCGCCACCCTGTTCGGCACCTTCGGCGACGCCTTCTTCGCCCGTTATGGCGAATTGCGCCCGTTGCAGCCGGGTTTCTGGGAGGCCCGGCGCGACATCTATAATCTGTACCCGCTGCTGGTCCATGTCCGCCTGTTCGGCGGGTCCTATGTGGACGGGGTGGAGCGGATCGTCGATCGCTTCCTATGAAATTCGCCCGGCTCATTGCCCTGCTGCTGTGGCCCCTGGCAGTTCACGCCCAGGATGTGGAAGTGGCCCCCGAAGCCGCCACCGGGCGGGCCGAACGGGCGGTGGCCTCGGCGTCGCGCCACATGGTGGTGGCGGCCCATCCCCTGGCGGCTGAGGCCGGGCGTCAAATCCTGCGCCAGGGCGGTTCTGCCGTGGACGCAGCCATGGCCGCCGCCTTGGTGCTGGGGCTGGTGGAACCGCAATCCTCGGGCCTGGGCGGCGGCGGTTTCCTGCTGCATTTCGCCGCCAAGGACGCGGCGGTGACATCCTATGATGGCCGCGAGACTGCGCCAATGGCCGCCAAACCCGACCGTTTCCTGGGGCCGGACGGCCAGCCGGTGGCTTTCTTCGACGCGGTGGTGGGGGGCCGTTCCGTGGGCGTGCCGGGGATGGTGCGTTTGCTGGAACTGGCGCACCGCAAGCATGGCCGGCTGGCTTGGGCACAATTGTTCGAGCCGGCGCTGCGCTTGGCCGAAGACGGCTTCCCGGTGTCGGACCGGCTGCATAGCCTGCTGGCGGACGATTCCTACCTACGGCGCAACCCGGCGGCGGCAGAGCTGTACTATCCGGGCGGGAAGCCGGTGGCGGTGGGCAGCATCCTGCGCAACCGCGCCTATTCGGACACTTTGCGGCTGCTGGCCGGGCAGGGGGCGGACGCCTTTTATCGGGGAGCCGTGGCCGCCGCTTTGGTCCGCGCAGCCGGCAGCGACCTGACGCAGGCCGATCTTGCCGCCTACCGCGCGGTGGAACGCCCGGCGTTATGTCGGCCCTATCGGGTGTGGCTGATCTGTGGCATGGGGCCGCCCAGTTCGGGCGGAGTTGCCGTGGCCCAAATACTGGCCATTCTCGAACCGCTGGACATGGGCGATTTCGCCCATGTTTTCAGCGAAGCGGGCCGGTTGGCCTATGCCGACCGCGCGCGCTACCTTGCCGATTCCGATTTCGTGGCGGTGCCGGTGGCCGGGCTGCTGGACCGTGACTATCTGCGGGCGCGGGCTGCGCTGATTGGGGAACGGTCCATGGGTATGGCCCCGGCGGGCGAAATCGGCCCTGCCTGGGGCCAGCCTCAAGGGCCTGACGTTCCTGGCACCACCCATTTATCGGTGGTGGATGGCGATGGCAACGGCGTGGCGCTGACGGCCAGCATCGAAAACAGTTTCGGCGCCCGCATTCTGGTGGGCGGCATGCTGCTGAACAATCAGCTGACCGATTTCTCGTTCCGCCCCGAACAAGGTGGCCGCCCGGTCGCCAACCGGGTCGAGGGCGGTAAGCGCCCGCTCAGCGCCATGGCGCCTACTGTGGTGCTGGACCGGGACCGGCGGTTGGTGGCGGTGCTGGGCTCGCCCGGCGGCAGCTTCATCATCAATTACGTGGCGAAGACCTTGATCGGCCTGCTGGATTGGCACCTTGATCCCCAGGCGGCAGTGGACTTGCCCAATCTGGGCAGCCGCAACGGCCCCACGGTTCTGGAAGCCGGCACGCCAGCCGAGGCCTTGCGCCCGGCGCTGGAGTCACGCGGACATCAGGTGCGCGTCACTGACCTGACCAGCGGCCTGCACGCCATTGTGGTGACGCCCATAGGGTTGCTGGGCGGTGCCGATTCCCGCAGGGAAGGGGCGGCGGCAGGGGACTGAGGGGAGTTACTTCAGCGCGTTGGTGATCAAGTGGTTTGCCACGTCCACCGGCTTGACCTTGAAGTTCTTGGCCGGCTCGCGGCCATCCAGGGCCAGGGCGACCAGCATGGAATTCTCGATGGCGGTCATGTTGATCTTGACGATGCCCAGGGCGCCACGAAGCTTGGGGTAGTAGTTCGGGTCAACCAGCTTTTCCTTGCGGGCCACGCGCTCCAGCATTTCGGCCTCGGTCAAATCGCCGCAATCCTGCGCCTGCAACACCACCCAATCGGTCTGGTTGGCAAAACCGGCCAGCGCTTCTTCCGGGGTGCCGTCCTCGGCCACGCCCACTTTGAACAGGTTCTTGCCCAGACCCACGTCCGAGCCCCAATCCTGCTGGGCTTTGCTGGTGGCGACGAAGATGGTTCCCATGGCTGCTCCTAAGGGTCCTGAAATAGGAAAAGGGCCGCCGGCGACCGGCAACCCTTTCCAACATATACCAAACTTTCGGCAAGCGGTTGAGCCCTTCTAGGCCAAAGCGTAGAGGAGAAAGCTCCAGCAAATCCGTGCATACAACTTACGGTGGTTGACATTCATTTATAAACCCGCACTGTTTGAGAATTCTGACTTATGGGGAAGATAAAATGCGAACAATCAGGGCTCTCCTTGCGGGTATGGGCATTTCCGCCGTTTTGCTATCGGGCAGCGTCAACGCTGCCACGACTCAGGCCGATACCATCGTCAAGACTGATCACGGCAAGGTGCGCGGCGTCATTCAAAATGGGGTGCGGGAGTTCAAGGGCATTCCTTACGCCGCCCCGCCGGTCGGCGATCTGCGATGGGTCGAGCCACAGCCGCTGAAGCCGTGGACGGGCGTGTTGGATGCGACCAAATATGGCAGCGCTTGCCCGCAATTGGGCCGCTATGGCTTGACCGAAGCCAGTGAGACCGAAGATTGCCTGCATATCAACGTGACCGCGCCCTATTCGGGCAAGCGTGAACCCAACCACAAGCGCCCGGTCATCGTCTGGATCCACGGTGGCGGCTTCGTCGGCGGGTCGAGCGCGCTCTATCCGCTGGACACCATGGCCAAGTCGGGCGACGCGGTGGTGGTCTCGCTCAATTACCGCGTTGGCGTCTTCGGCTTCATGCCCCATCCCGGGTTCGGCAAGGCCCATAACGGCGGCTACGGTCTGGAAGACCAGCGGGCTGCAATGCGCTGGGTGAAGCGCAACATCGCCGCCTTCGGAGGCGACCCGAACAATATCACCCTTGCAGCTGAGTCTGCGGGCGCGTCGTCGGTCTGTATGCACATCGTCGCACCGAAAGAAACCACGGGTTTGTTCAACAAGGCCATCATCCAAAGCGGCGGCTGTGCCCACCAATTGAAGAGCGTTGCAGAGAGCAGCGCTACGGGCACCACCGTGGCGGCCAAGGTCGGTTGCCTGGATGCCGCTACTGCTCCCGCCTGCATGCGGACCAAACCGGTGAACGATTTACTCAATGCGGCAACCGAGGCAATGGGCAGCAATTTGATGACATATGCCCCCAGTTTCGGCACGGACACTGTGCCCCTGCAGCCGTCTGTTGCCATTGATTCAGGACAAATCGTCAAGGTGCCCATGATCAATGGCGGCAACCGCGACGAACTGCGCCTTTACGTCGCGTATGCCGTGCAGGGTGGAGATGTCATCAACGCAGGCAATTACAGCGCCCACCTTGAAAGCGAATATGGCAAAGACAAAGTGGATGACGTTTTGGCGGAATATCCGTTGGAAAACTATTCCTCCCCACCGGTTGCCCTCGCCGCCGCCACCTCTGACTTCACGCTCAAGAATGGGCTGAATAACTGCATTTATTTGCAGGGCGGCAAGTCGTTGGCTAAACATGTCGATGTCTACGAATATGTCTTTGCCGATGCCAACGCCCCGCCGGTGACGGAAGACCCTGGGTTTGAAATGGGTGCGGTGCATTCGGCGGAACTGCCGTACCAATTCCCCCACTTCTCCAACACGACCAAGTTGGATGGGCCGGACCTCGCGCCGGCGTCGCAACGACTGGCGGACCAGATGATGGCGTATTGGACTAGCTTTGCCAAAACCGGCAAGCCGTCGGCGCCGAACTCTCCTCACTGGAACAAGTTCACGGCGGACAAAATGGTCCTGCAGTTCGAACCGGGCAAGGTCGGTTATTTCGACGCCAGCGATCAGCACAAATGTGGCTTCTGGAAGAAGCAGTACCCGGACATTCTGACTAAAATCGTAGACCCGACCAAATAGGGCGGACATAAGAAAAGGGCTTGGAGTTTCCTCCAAGCCCTTGATCTTTTCGTCCCGAACTCTGGGCGAAAGGCCTGACGGCCTTAGCGCTTGGAGAACTGGGTCGAACGACGAGCCTTGTGCTTGCCGTACTTCTTGCGCTCGACCACGCGCGGATCGCGGGTCAGGAAGCCGCCGGCCTTCAACGCCGGACGGTTCGTCGGGTCGAAGTAGGTCAGCGCCTTGCTGATGCC
>JACMLB010000368.1 GCA_014379805.1 Rhodospirillales bacterium
CTTCCTTGCCGAAGCACCAGCAAACTGAGGAGAGCCGTCCATGTGCACCCCCGCCAAGTGCAAGCCCGCCGAGGGCAGCTTCCTCGACAGCTTGACCAAATTGTCCAACGCCGAACAGTTTTTCGAAGCGCTGGATTTGGCCTTCGACCAAAGCGTGGTCAATGTCAGCCGGCTGCACATCCTCAAGCGCTTCAACTCACTGTTGGACATGGAATCCGTGAAGGGCCTGGACGACGGTGCCGCCCGCATCGCCTGCCGCCACGCCCTGGAGAAGGCCTATTCGGAATTCGCCGGTGGTGAAGGTCAGAAGACCTTCAAGGTTTTCCAGGATCTCAAAACCGGCTTTGTGCCGCTGTCCGCCATCATACGCTAACCATTTTTAATCAACGAGTTACGGGTTCTTGTAAACGGTGGCGACATCGATTGCGGAACCGCGCCCAAGCTGAAGGAGCTTCCATGCATATCGTCGTCTGCATCAAGCAAGTGCCCGACAGCGCACAAATCCGCGTGCATCCGGTGACCAACACCATCATGCGCCAGGGTGTGCCGACCATCATCAATCCCTACGACCTGTTCTCGCTGGAAGAGGCACTGCGCCTGCGCGACAAATTCGGCGGCAAGGTCACCGTGCTGACCATGGGCCCGCCCATGGCCGACACCTCGCTGCGCAAGGCGTTGTCCATGGGGGCCGACGCCGCCGTGCTGCTGTCGGATCGCTGCTTTGCCGGTTCGGACACTCTGGCGACCTCGTACGCCCTGGCCTCGGCCATTGCCAAGATCACCGAGACCGAGCCGGTGGGCATGGTGTTCTGCGGCAAGCAGACCATTGACGGCGACACCGCCCAGGTCGGCCCCGGCATCGCCAAGCGCCTGGAACTGAACCAGCTGACCTATGTGGAGCGCATCGACGCCGTCGATGAGACCGCCCGCAAGATCACCGTGGAACGCCGCGCCGAAGGCGGCGTCCAAGTGCTATCCACCAGCCTGCCCTGCCTGATTACCATGCTGGAAGGCACCAATGTGGTGCGCCGCGGCACCATGGAAGACATGCTGCGCGCCGCCCGCACCGAAATTCCCATGTGGAGCGCTGCCAAGGCCGGCATCACCGACACCGCCCTGTGCGGCCTCAAGGGCTCGCCCACGGTGGTGAAAAAGGTGTTCGCACCGCCGCCCCGCAAGGAAAAGGCCAAGCAGATCGATGTCACCGGCAAGACCGCCGACGACATCGCCGCCGCCACGCTCAACGCCCTGTTTGCCGCCGACGCCCGCCTGGAAGAGACGCTCTTCCGGCAAGCCGGCCACTGAGGAGGATTGCCGTCATGACCGAGGCGAAACCCGCCCCCGCTGCCGCTCCTGCCCGCGGCAAGATGAAGGTTGAGTTGTCCGATCACTTCAAGACGTACAAGGACGTCTGGGTGTTCATCGAATTGGAACGCGGCCAGGTCCATCCGGTGTCGTGGGAGCTGCTGGGCGAAGGCCGCAAGCTTGCCAACAAGCTGGGTGTGGAACTGGCCGGCGTAGTCATGGGCGCGCCGGGCGACAGCGCCGATGCCGCCGTGGCCGGTGCCTATGAATACGGCGCCGATCTGGTCTACACCATCCAAGACCCGTTGCTGGCCGATTACCGCAACGAGCCCTTCGCCCGTGGCATGACCGATCTGGTCAACACCTACAAGCCCGAGATCCTGCTGCTGGGCGCCACCACCCTGGGCCGCGATTTGGCGGGCACCGTGGCCACCACCCTGAAAACCGGCCTGACCGCCGATTGCACCGAGATGGCCATCGACGACGACCGCTCCATGGGCGCCACCCGTCCGACCTTCGGCGGCTCGTTGCTGTGCACCATCTATACGCTGAACGTGCGCCCGCAGATGGCGACCATCCGCCCGCGCGTCATGTCCATGCCCGACCGCGAGGCCGGCCGCACCGGGCGTCTTGTCGTCCATTCCCTGGGCATGCAGGAAGACAGCATCGTCACCAAAATCCTGAACTACATCCCCGACGCTTCGAAGGAAGACGCCCATCTGGCCTATGCCGACGTGGTGGTGGCCGGCGGGATGGGCTTGGGTAAACCTGAAAACTTCAAACTTGTCAAAGAGTTGGCGAGCGTTCTTGGTGCGGAATACGGCGGCTCGCGGCCCCTGGTACAGAAGGGCTGGATCGAGTCGGCGCGTCAGATCGGCCAAACCGGCAAGACCATCCGCCCCCGCCTGTACATCGCCGCCGGTATCTCGGGCGCCATCCAGCATCGCGTCGGCGTCGAGGGCGCCGACATGATCCTGGCCATCAACACTGATCCCAATGCTCCCATCTTCGACTTCGCACATCAGGGCATCGTCGGCGACGCGCTGACGGTGCTGCCAGCCCTGACCGAGACTTTCCGCCGCCATCTCGCGCAAAAACGCGCGGCCGAGTGAGAGGAATGACCATGGAGAAGTTTGACGCCATCGTGGTCGGGGCCGGGCCTTCGGGCAACGCCGCCAGCTACACCCTCGCCAAGGCCGGCCTGAAGGTGCTTCAGGTGGAACGCGGCGAGTATTCCGGCTCGAAGAACGTCCAGGGCGCCATCCTGTACGCGAAAAGCCTGGAAAAGATCATCCCCAACTTCCGCGAGGACGCGCCCTTAGAGCGACACATCGTTGAGCAGCGGCTGTGGATGATGGACGATAAGTCCCATTGCGGCACCCATTACCGCTCGGACGCCTTCAACGAAGAGCTGCCCAACCGCTACACCATCATCCGCGCCCAGTTCGACAAGTGGTTTAATCGTCAAGTCCAAGAGGCTGGCGCCTTGGTGGTGTGCGAAACCACCGTCACCGAACTGGCCCGCGACGCCAGCGGCAAGGTCATCGGCATTAAGACCGACCGCGACGATCAGATCGTCTATGCCGACGTGGTCATCATGGCCGACGGCGTGAACTCGCTGGTGGGCCAGCGGTCCGGCCTGCGCAAAGAGATCAAGCCCGAACACGCCGCCCTGGCGGTCAAGGAAATGCACTTCCTGCCCCGCGAGGTGCTGGAACAGCGCTTCAACGTCAAGGACAACGAAGGCGTCGCCATCGAGGCCCTGGGCACCGTCACCATGGGCCTGATGGGCACCGCCTTCCTGTACACCAACGGCGAATCCCTGTCGGTGGGCATCGGTTGTCTGGTGTCGGACTTCCGCGATCATGGCACCAGCCCCTATGTCATGCTGGAGCGCTTCAAGAAGCACCCCAGCATCGCGCCCCTGATCGAAGGGTCCGAGGTCAAGGAATACGCCGCCCATCTGATCCCCGAAGGCGGCTTCAACGCCATCCCCAAGGTCCATGGCGACGGCTGGCTGATCGTGGGCGATTCGGGCCAGTTCGTGAATGCCATGCACCGCGAAGGCTCGAACCTTGCCATGGAAACGGGGCGCATGGCGGCTGAGACCGTGATTGCCCTGAAGACCGAAGGCAAGGCCCCGACCGAAGCCAATCTGGCCCGCTACCGCAAGGCGCTGGAAGATAGCTTCGTCATGAAAGATTTGAAGAAATACAGGAAGTTACCTGAGATTGTTCATAAGAACCGTCAATTCTTCACCACCTATCCCGAGTTGATGAGCAAGGCCGCCGAGACCTGGTTCCGGGTCGATGGCGTGGACAAGCTGCAGAAGGAAAAGGAAATTTTCCGCACCTTCCGCAACGGCCGAACCCTGCGTGGCCTGATCGGCGACGCGGTCAAGATCGCGCGGGCATGGAGGTAATCATGACGGTCAAAGTCGAAGAGAAGCTCTACAACAATCGCTACATGGTCGATGAGGGACACCCCCACATCGTCGTCACCAAAAAGGGTGCAGCACCCTCCAAGGGCTTGAAAAGTCTGGTGACCGTGTGCCCGGCAGGCTGCTACAGCGCCGAGGAGGATGGCAGCGTCACCATCACCCCCGATGGCTGCCTGGAATGCGGCACCTGCCGCATCATCTGCGCGGATACCGGCGAGTTGGAGTGGAACTATCCGCGCGGCGGCTACGGTATTTTGTTCAAGTTCGGCTGAGTGTTTTTGGAGGGGGCGGCGGAACCTGCCCCCTCACCTGCCCGTTCTTCCTGCTGAGCATTCAGGAGGAAGCCATGCCGGACATGGATACGGGAATGGAGCGCCACCGGACCGATAAGGGCCTGACCGGGGACAAGATCCACATGTCGGACCCATCGGCTGCGCCCATGCACACCGACGCCGAATCGGCGGGCACGCCGACCTCGCGCTCCGCCGTCATGGCCTCCATCGCCCAAATGATGGAAACCACCCTAAAGACGCCCCGCCCCGACACCTTCGGGGCATGGCGCCACCCCGAAGACGTCGTTCAGCGGCGTCTGGGGCGGGTTGCCATGGTGTGGGCGGTACTGGTGCCCGTCTGTGTGGGGCTGCTGGCGGGATGGATCGGCTGGCCTTAGACGGCCCCATCGAACCCGAACCCGGCATCGTCCACCGCCGTCTTCACCTGATCTTCCGAAGCGCCGTCCACACTAACCTTGGCGCTTGCCAGATCAATGGTGACGGAGGCCTCGGGCGCCACCGCCTTGATGGCCGCTTCCACCGAGCGGGCGCAGCCGCCGCAGGTCATGCCGGTCACGCGATAGGTCTTGGACATCCTGGCCTCCTGTTTGAACGAAGCTGAATTGTGAACCTTCCGGTGGCAGGAAGGTCAAGGGGTGTTGCCCTTGACGATGGCGCTGACCGGAACCAGCACGATGCCCTTGGCATCCAGGCCGGGCAGCCATTGCGACAAGGCCTCGATGGTGGCGTCGTGGGGATGGCCGATGGCGATGGCGGCGCCGTGCTTGCGGGCATAGGCCTCGGCCTTGCCCAATTGGCTCAGCACCTGGGCGACGCTTTGCTCGTTATCGATGAAGACCTGACGGGCGGCGAAGGGCACGCCGTAGTTCCGCGCCAGTTCGGGTGCCACGCTTTTGTCGGTGGTCACCGAATCAAGGAACAGCATGCCGCGCTTCTTCAATTCCTCCATGACCACCCGCATGCCGACCCGGTCGCCGGTGTAACGTGAGCCCATGTGGTTATTGACGCCGACAAAGCCTTCAAAGCGATCAAGGCCCCAATTCAGCCGCCGCCGGTTTTCTTCCGGGTTGACGCCCACTTCCAGCACGTCGGGGCCGGGGTCCCAGCTTTCGCCCATGGGCTGCATGGGGACGTGCAGCATCAATTCGTGGCCGCGATGGCGCGCCGCCTGGGTCGTGCGTGGCAAATCCTCGGCATAGGTCATCCAGGCCAGGGTCAAGGGCGCGCGCAGCATGGTCACCCGTTCCGAGCGGCGCTTGTCCACCCCCAGATCGTCGATGACCACGGCGATCATGGGCCGCCCGGCGGTCTTGGGCGCCGGCACGGCATAGCGTTGCCAAGCCGGGGAATTGGGCTGCGTGGGCTTGACCGAAGGCTGCGGCAGGATCAGCGGCACGGCGACCGCGACCTCCTGCGGCGGCGGAACGTCGTCCCCTTCCGCGCCGGTGCCCTCGGGCATGTCGTAAACCATACCATCGTCATTGGGGCCGCCCGGACGGGGCGCCGGCATATTGACGATTGGGGTAAAGGGTGGCGGGGCATCCAGCGGCACGGTCTGGCCCTCGCGGCGCGGCGGGCGGTCCACCGCCATCTCGGCCTTTTCCCATGCCGTGCGGGCTTGGCGCTCGGGCTTGCCGTCCAACACACTGACACCCACGCCGATGCCGATGCCCAAGCCCGCCAGCAGAACGGCAGCCATCAGCGCAGGAACCACCCAAGGGCGGTCCACGAACCGCTGCTTGGGCTCCATCAACATGCGCCGAATTTCGCGCCGCGACACCCGAGACCTCCGCCATAACCAAAGGCGGTTATAGCGGGGCGCGGATCATGGGGTAAAGCAGCAATGGGGCGCCAGCCCCTCCAGGATGCGGCAATCGGCGCGGTCGTCGCCGTGGCATTGCTGGATCAGGCCTTCAAGCGTGCGGCGGATGGCCTCCAATTCGGCAATCTTGCGCTCCACCGCCTCCACATGGCCTTGGGCGATGCGCCGCACATCGGCGCTGGCGCGCTCGCGGTCGCGCCACAGGGTCAGCAAATCGCTCACATCCTTGACGGCAAAGCCTAGCGAGCGCGCCCTTTGGATGAATTTCAGCGTTTCCACCTCGGCATCGCTATAGGCGCGATAGCCTGTGGCGGTGCGCCCGGCTTTGGGGATCAGGCCGATATCCTCGTAATAACGGATGGTCTTGGCCGGTACACCGGAGCGCTTGGCCGCCTCGCCAATATTCATTTCATCCTCCACCGCTTGAGCAGCAGCGAGTTGGACACTACCGACACGCTGGAAAACGCCATGGCGGCGCCGGCGATCACCGGAGTCAGCAGGCCCAAAGCGGCCAATGGTATGGCGATCAGATTGTAGACGAAGGCCCAGAACAAGTTCTGGCGGATTTTGGCATAGGTGGCACGTGACACCGACAGCGCCGCCGGCAGCAAACCGGGATCGCCCTTAACCAGGGTAATGCCTGCCGCCTGCATGGCGACGTCGGTGCCGGTGCCCATGGCGATGCCGATATGGGCGGCCGCCAGGGCCGGTGCATCGTTGACGCCATCGCCCACCATGGCGACCACCCTGCCCGCCTGTTTCAGCTTCTCTATCTCGGCGGCTTTGTCCTCGGGCAGCACCTCGGCCACCACCCGGTCCACGCCCACCGCTTCAGCCACGGCGGCGGCGGCGCGGGCGTTATCGCCGGTCAGCATGACCGTCTCGATGCCCAACGCCTTCAGCCCGGCCACGGCAGCCCGCGCGCTGGCCTTGACCGGATCGGCCACGGCGATGAAGCCCAGCGCACGGGTGCCCTCCGCCGCCCACATCACCGTGCGGCCTTGCCCCTCGTGGGTTTCGGCGTTGGCGACAAGTGCGGCAATGTCCACGCCACGCTCGGTCATCAGCCGCTGCGAACCGATCACCAGCGCACGGCCCTGGACAGTGGCGGTCAAGCCGCGTCCGGGCAGGCTTTTGAAGTCGGACACTGGTGCAAGGTCCTTGGCCGCCGCCAGCACCGCCTTAGCCAGCGGATGCTCGCTGCCCTGCTGGGCCGACGCCACCAGGGTCAGCAGATCCGTATCGCCCTGTTGGCCGACCACGGCGGGATGGCCCTCGGTCAGGGTGCCGGTCTTGTCGAACACCACCACATTGGCATGGTGCGCCCGCTCCAGCGCCTCCGCGTCCTTGATCAGGATACCGTGCCGCGCCGCTACGCCCGTGCCCACCATGATGCCGGTGGGGGTGGCAAGGCCCAGGGCGCACGGGCAGGCGATGACCAGCACCGAGATGGCGGCAGCCACGGCATATTCCACGTCGCCGCCGATCAGCCACCAGCCCAGGAAGGACAGCGCCGCCAGGGCGACCACGACCGGCACGAACACCGCCGAGATGCGGTCCACCAGCTTCTGCACCGGCGCCTTGGAAGCCTGGGCGCCCTGCACCATGCGGATGATGCGGGCAATGGTGCTTTCCGCGCCCACGCGGGTGGCGCGGATGCGCAGCATGCCGTCGCCATTGACCGCACCGGCCACCACCTCGGCGCCTGCGGCCTTGGCAACCGGCAGGCTTTCGCCGGTAATCAGGGATTCGTCCACCTGGCTGTCGCCCTCGACCACCACACCGTCCACCGGCAGGCGCTCGCCCGGACGCACCACCACCACATCACCGGGCGCCACCGCATCGGCGGGTATTTCCACCAGGGTTCCGTCGCGTTCCACCCGCGCGGTGTCGGGCTTCAGCTTCATCAGGGCGCGGATGGCGCCGGCAGCCGAGCGCTTGGCCCGCGCCTCCAGCACCTTGCCCAGCAGCACCAGGGTGATAACCACCGCAGCGCCCTCGAAATACAGATTGGCGTGATGGGCGGTGCCCATGGCCACGTGCCATGCCGACAGGAAATAGGCCGCCGAGGTGCCCAGGGCCACCAGCACATCCATGTTGCCGGCGCCGCCCTTCAAGGATTTCCAGGCGCCCTCATAGAAGCGCCAGCCGATCCAGAACTGCACCGGAGTGGCGAGGACCAATTGCACCACCGGCGGCACGGACCAAGGAATGCCCGCGATCTGGGTCAGCATGCCCACCACCAGCGGCAGGGTCAGCAGCACCG
Organism: Rhodospirillales bacterium; assembly: GCA_014379805.1. Classification (GTDB taxonomy): domain Bacteria; phylum Pseudomonadota; class Alphaproteobacteria; order Rhodospirillales; family Magnetospirillaceae; genus Magnetospirillum. The sequence goes on from JACMLB010000368.1 coordinate 8,127, forward strand.
CCGCGCCCAAGCGGAACAGTTGGCGCTTAAGGTCACGGGCGTGGTCCAACTCCTCCCGCGTGGCCTGATCGGCAGCGTTGGTCACCATCCGGGCGCCGAACCCTGCCCTTTGCACCGCCGCCACCAGATCAGCAGCGGACGC
>JACMLB010000369.1 GCA_014379805.1 Rhodospirillales bacterium
GCTCGGCTGCGCGTTTCGACGTTCCTTTAGCGGCCACCGTCTCCACTCCCTCGACCTCGACGGATACCATGAAGATGGGGTCGTGGGGCGGGCCTTCCATGGCCACGGTCGTGTAGATCGGCAGCTTCTTGCCCAGACCTTGCGCCCATTCCTGCAACGCGGTCTTGGCATCTTTCGGCGGCGCAGCACTTTCCTCCATCAGCGGAGTCCACATGGCGCGCACGAAGTCTTGCGCGATCGCGAAACCGGCATCGGCAAACAGGGCACCAATCACCGCCTCGCACGCATCGGCCAACAGGCCGGGATTGGCGCGTCCGCCGGCATCCTGCTCGCCCTTGGACATCAAGACCTGTTCGGGCAAGCCGATCTGGGCGGCCACGCGGGCCAAGGCCTCGCGCCGCACCAAGGCGGCATGGCGGCGGGCCAACGCGCCTTCGGGCTCGAGGGGAAAACGGTGGAACAGCATGTCGGCGACCACGAGGCCGAGCACACGGTCACCCAGGAACTCCAACCGCTCATAGGGCGTCGCCTTGCGGGGCGCGCGGCCTTGGACGATGGAAGGATGGGTGACTGCCTGGATCAGCAACTCGGGGTCCGCGAAGTCATGCCCCAGCCGCTGGGCGAGGTCTTGCAGCCGGGCGGCCATGCGTCAGTCAATCCCCGAAAAGAGGCGGGCATAGCGGATGGCCCACGGCCAACGCCAGAATTCCCACAAGGCGGACGACCCATCCGCCGAGAAGAAGATCACCTCGGCGCGGCCCACCAGATTTTCCGACGGCACATAGCCGACGTCATCCAGGAAGCGCGAATCCGCCGAGTTGTCGCGGTTGTCGCCCATCATGAAGAAGTGGCCGGCGGGCACCAGATATTCGGGCGTGTCGTCGGCGATGCCGTTGTCGCCGGCGTATTCGATGATGCGGTGCTTCTTGCCGTTGGGCAGGATTTCCACATATTGCGGCGCGCGCATGATGTTGCCTTCGCGGGTCATCTCCACGAAATCCTCGACCCGCTCGCGCTTCACCGGCTCGCCATTGATCTGCAGAATGCCGTGGATCACCTGGATGCGGTCGCCGGGCAGGCCGACCACGCGCTTGATATAATCGACCTTGCTCTCCGGCGGCTTCTTGAACACCACCACGTCGCCGCGCTCAGGAGCCTTTTCCAAAAGACGGCCACCCTTCGGCCCCATGCTGAACGGCAGGGAATGGCGCGAGTAGCCGTAGGCATATTTAGAAACGAACAGATAATCGCCGATCAGCAACGTCGGAATCATGGAGCCCGAAGGTATATTGAAGGGCTCAAAGGCGATGGTACGCACCGCACCGGCGATGAGCATGGCGTAGAGCACCGTCTTGATGGTTTCCCAGGTGCCGCTCGGCTTCCCTCTCGACATAAAAATCGCCGCCTAATCAATTGAATTATAACAATAGTCCAACGCCAGGACGGCGGCTGAACGGGGCGAGCAAATCAGCCCGCAGGCCCGCTGTCAAGCTAGATGCCGACAGGCATGTGGCTGGGGCTGGCGGAAATGACAACCATGGCCTCGGCCAGGGGGTATTCATCGGTCATGGTCAGGTCGATACGGGCAACCATGCCGGGCGGGGTAAGCTCGGCCAAGCGTAGTGCGGCACCGCCGGTCAGCGCCAGCGTCGGTTGGCCCGAGGGCAAGTTGACCACGCCTAAATCATGGAAGAACACGCCGTTGTTGAACCCGGTACCCAGCGCCTTGGCGCAGGCTTCCTTGGCGGCGAAGCGCTTGGCATAGGTAGCGGCCCGCAGATCGGCATTGCGGCGGTTGGCCTTGGCCTGCTCGGCCTCGGTGAAGACGCGGGCGATGAAACGCTCGCCAAAGCGGTCCAGGGTCTTGGCGATGCGCCGGATGTCGCAAAGGTCGTTGCCGATCCCCAGGATCATTTGCGCGCCTCGATCATCAGCGTGCGCATGTGGCGGATAGCCCCTTCGAAGCCCACGAAGATGGCCTCGCCCACCAGGAAATGGCCGATGTTGAGTTCGGCGATGCTGGCGATGGCGGCGATGGGCTTGACGGTGTCGTAGGACAGGCCATGGCCGGCATGGCATTCCAGGCCGATGGCGGCGGCATGGGCGGCGGCTTTGACGATGCGGGCCAACTCGGCGTCGCGGGCCTCGCCTTCGTGGTCGCAATAGGCCCCGGTGTGGATTTCCACCACCGGGGCGCCCACGGCGCGGGCGGCGTCCAACTGGCGCGGATCGGCTTCGATGAACAGCGACACCCGGATGCCGGCATCAGTCAGCTTGCCGACCATGGGCTTCAGGCGCTCCAACTGCCCGGCCACGTCCAGCCCGCCTTCGGTGGTGCGCTCTTCCCGGCTTTCCGGGACGATGCAGGCGGCGTGCGGACGGTGGCGCAGGGCGATGGCCAGCATTTCCTCGGTGGCCGCCATCTCCAGGTTCAGCGGCAACTGGATCTCGTTGGACAGGCGCTCGATGTCGCTGTCCGAGATATGGCGGCGGTCTTCGCGCAGATGGGCGGTGATGCCGTCGGCCCCGGCGGCAGCGGCCATATGGGCGGCGCGCACGGGATCGGGATGACGTCCGCCACGGGCGTTACGGATGGTGGCGACGTGATCGATGTTCACGCCGAGGCGGAGGGAACGGGCAGGCATCTCGGTGGCTCCTGAGGTGGCAATCAGTTATTCCGGGGATCCCGGAGCGCAAGCATCAGGATCATTGATGGCGAGCGCCCCGGTCGCCGCGATGCGCCCGCCGACCGACGGTTCCTCTGAGTCGCGCATTTTGAGGTAAACTCAATCGCTCGCTAAGATTTTAGAGATGATTTTCCTGTCGCCTTCGGGGAAAACCACCTTAAGGGCGTGGCTTTCATCAGGCTTCCAGTCAACAACCGAATCGCGGAGAACTTCCAAATAAAGCTTAAGGTCGTTATCTGGTATGGTCGGAAGACCTTCATGCACTAAAACAATCTCACGTTCTTTAATCCAGTTAAAGTCACGCAAACAGTCATAGAGAGCATCCCAGTTAAATCCAAAGTACCCAGGAAACCAAAGGCAATGATATATGGCATTTAAAAGATGCTCTACCCCAGAATGGGTGCGCTGAATCCTTGCACAAAAAACATCAGGAATGACGTATGGGGGGGAGAAACTGAATGGGGTCTCAATCATGGTGTTTTTACCGGGATAAATGTTTTATAATGGCCTAGCGTATAATACATATCTCCGCCTTTGCCCGCTACGAGACGTTGGGGGACAGCCCCCGAAACTCCAGGCGTTGTCATTTCGAACGAAGCGAAGCTGAGGAGAAATCTTGCCTCAGCGGAAAAGCCGTCAGCGTGGATACAAGATTTCTCCTCGCCTTCGGCTCGTTCGAAATGACACATTGACCAGGTTTTCAGCTCCGCGCGCGGTCAACCGAATTGATGGCCGGAGTGGCCCGCAGCGCGGCAATGATGTTGGTCAGATGCTTCACGTCGCGCACTTCGATGTCGATGATCATTTCGAAGAAATCTGTGTTGCGGTTGGTGATCTTCAAATTGATGATGTTGCCCATATTCTTGGCGATGACCGTGGTCACCGCGCCCAGGGCACCGGTTTCGTTGGCCACCACCAGATCGATGCGGCCGGCATGGGCGTTGGCTTCGCCGCCTTCCCACGAGATATCCAGCCAGCGTTCCGGCGTATCCGCATACTGCTCCAGATTGTCGCAGTCGATGGTGTGGACGGTGACGCCCTTGCCGGTGGTGACGATGCCGACGATGCGGTCACCTGGCAGCGGATGGCAGCAGCCGGCGAAATGCATGGCCATACCGGGGATCAACCCCTTGATGGGGACAGCGGCAGTCTTTTCCTTGAGGGTCGCCGGCGTCTTGGCCTTGTTGAGCTGCACCACGTTGTCGGGGCGGTGGGCGCTCTTCAACTCGGGATAGACGGTGGAGACCACCTCGCGGGCGGTCAGCGTCCCCTCGCCCACCATGGCGACCAGATCGTCGACCGTGGGCGCCTTGAAGATTTTCAGAACGCCCTCGGCGCCCTTTTCGGTGAATTCGTACCCTTCGGACCGGAAAGCGCGCACCAGAATGGCCCGGCCCAAATCCACGTATTGAGCGCGCTGCTGGGTGCGGATGAAGCGGCGGATACGAGCGCGCGCCTTGCCGGTGACGACGAACCGCTCCCAGGTGGGATTGGGCGTCTGCGCCTTGGAGACGATGATATCGACCTGATCGCCGTTCTGCAGGCGCGACCGCAACGGCATGATACGGCCGTTGATCTTGGCGCCCACGCAGGTGTCGCCCAGTTCCGAATGCACGGCATAGGCGAAATCCACCGGCGTCGCCCCAGACGGCAGGGCAATCAGATCGCCCTTGGGGGTGAAGCAGAACACCTGGTCCTGGAACATCTCCAGCTTGGTGTGCTCAAGGAATTCGTCGGGGTTGGAGGCATGCTCCAGGATGTCCAGCAATTCGCGCAGCCAGCGATACTGCCGGCCATCGGTCATCTTGCCGCCATCGGGGCTTTTGCCGCCGCCGGACTTGTACTTCCAATGGGCGGCCACACCCAGCTCGGACACCTCATGCATTTCGTTGGTGCGAATCTGCACCTCGATGCGGTGACGCTCGGGGCCGAACACGCCCGTATGCAGCGAGCGGTAGCCGTTGGGCTTGGGCGTGGAGATGTAGTCTTTGAAGCGGTTCGGCACCATGGGGTACTTGGAGTGGATCAAGCCCAAGGCGCGGTAGCAATCCTCCACCGAGGGGACGGCCACGCGGAAGGCCATAATGTCCGACAGCTGCTCGAAGCCCACATTCTTGCGCTGCATCTTGAGCCAGATGGAATAAGGCGTCTTCTCGCGGCCCGAAATGGTCGCCTTGACGCCGGATTCTTCCAGGGTCTTGCGCAATTCCTCCAGGATACGGCCAATCAAATCGCCGCCCTGTTCGCGCAGGAAGTTCAGCCGCGCGATGATGGAGGACCGCGCATCGCCGTGCAATTCGGCGAAGGCCAGGTCCTCCAGCTCCATCTTGATCTCCTGCATGCCGATGCGTTCGGCCAGCGGAGCGTAAATTTCCATGGTCTCAAGAGCGATGCGCTTACGCTTCTCGGGCTTCTGGATGTAATGCAACGTGCGCATGTTGTGCACGCGGTCGGCCAGCTTGACCAGCAGGACACGAATGTCCTCGCTCATGGCCAGCACCAGCTTGCGCAGGTTTTCCGCCTGCTTGGCGTGATCCGACTGCAATTCGATGCGATTGAGCTTGGTGACGCCATCTACCAGACGGCCGATCTCGGTGCCGAACAGCCTCTCGATGTCCTCCAGCGTGGCCGGAGTGTCCTCGATGGTGTCGTGCAGCAGCGCCGTGATAATGGACGCGCAATCCAACCGGTACTTGGTCAGAATTCCGGCAACTTCGATGGGATGGGAAAAATAGGGATCGCCCGACGCGCGCAACTGCGATCCGTGCATCTTCATGGCGAAGACATAGGCACGGTTGATCGCGTCCTCGTCCGCGGACGGATCATAGGACTTTACACGCTCGACGAGTTCAAACTGGCGCATCATAGTAGTTGGTCCCTCCCCGGCACGCCGCTTCCGGGCGAGGTTGGGGGCGACCCAAGGCGGAGTTCACTCGCCATGGACGCCCCCAAAGATACTACTCTTCGTTGTCGGAAATGTCGCTACCAGCGACATCGTCCGAGTCGAAATCGACACCCTCGTCGGTGACGGTCAGGCCGTCCTCGAGGGCGTCGTCTTCGGACGCCATGTTTTCGAAGGCCATCTCGCGGTCGGGCATGAAGGACTCCATCTCGTCCTCCTCCGGCTCATCGACTTCCACATGCTTCTGCAAGCTGGAAACAACCGCATTACGCAGGACATCGGTATTCACCATGTCCTCGGCGATCTCGCGAAGCGCGACCACCGGGTTCTTGTCGTTGTCGCGCTCGACGGTCAGCGGGGAGCCAGCCGAAATATCGCGGCCACGCTGGGCCGCCACCAGAACCAGCTCAAAGCGGTTCGGAACTTTAACTACGCAATCTTCTACCGTAACGCGCGCCATAGAACGTCCTTTGATGAGTGCGTTCGTGGGAAAGGAGTCGTGTTTATATATTGGGGTCGCCGTGGAAAGCAAGCGCCGAGCCACGGGGCATGGTTGCCTTCGCCCTTGCGGCGGTTGGCGCGGACGCCTACCTTATATTCATTGCATCGGCCTGGATAAGCCGGGTCGCAGGTGCCCATTATTTATTAAGTCGAGTTTCGCCATGCATTTCTATGACGCCGAACGTATCGGCCTGTTTATTGACGGGTCCAACCTGTACGCCGCTGCCCGCGCCCTTGGGTTTGACATCGATTACAAGCGCCTGCTGGATTTGTTCGCCTCGAAAGGGCGGCTGATCCGCGCGTTTTATTATACGGCGCTGATCGAGGATCAGGAATATTCGCCCATTCGCCCCCTGGTAGATTGGCTGGACTATAACGGCTATACCATGGTCACCAAGCCGACCAAGGAATTCACCGATGCCATGGGCCGCCGCAAGATCAAAGGCAACATGGATATCGAGTTGGCCATCGACGTGATGGAGATGGCCCCCCATCTGGACCACGTGGTGCTGTTCTCGGGCGACGGCGATTTCCGCCGCCTGGTCGAGGCCATCCAGCGCAAGGGCGTGCGCGTTACCGTGGTTTCCACCGTGCGCTCGCAGCCGCCCATGGTGGCCGACGAATTGCGCCGCCAAGCCGACACCTTCATTGAGCTGTTGGATTTGGAGCCGCAAATCGCCCGCGCGGCCCTGCACCGCGAAGACCGCCACTACCAAGGTGGCGGCGAGCCGTCGTGACTGCTGCTGCCATAACGACCCCGACGGGCGGCCTTGAGCCGCCCCGGGACTGCCCGCTGTGCCCGCGCTTGGTGGAGTTCCGCACCATTAACCGCGCGGCCTTCCCCGACCGGCACAACGCCCCGGTGCCGGCCTTCGGCAGCTTGGACGCGCGGTATTTGTTCATCGGGCTGGCGCCGGGATTGCGCGGCGCCAATTGGAGCGGACGGCCCTTCACCGGTGATTATGCCGGCGATTTGCTATACGCCACCCTGAAGACCTTCGGCCTTGCCCAAGGCGACTATGGGGCGCGCCCCGACGATGGTTTCACCTTGCTCAATGCGCGGGTGACCAACGCGGTACGCTGCGTGCCGCCGGAGAACAAGCCGCTGCCGGCGGAGTTCAAGGCTTGCCGCCCGTTCCTGCTGGCGGAAATGGCGGCCATGCCCAATCTGCGCGGGCTGTTCGCCATCGGCCGCAACGCCCATGACGCGGTGCTGTCGCTGCTGGATTTGCGGAAATCCGCCCATCCCTTCGCCCATGGCGCCGTCCACGCTTTGCCCGAGGGGCAGGTGCTGGTGGATAGCTATCATTGCTCGCGCTACAACACCAATACCGGGCGGTTGACCGAGGCCATGTTCCATCAGGCGGTGAAGACTTTGCTAGCTGCGGCTTAACGTATTTTTGACGGCAAAGATGCCAGTCTAAATACGAGTTAGCGCGCCGGGGGGGGCGCATTGGAGGGAAAGCCATGACACGCATTGAATGGACCGACGAATACAAGCTCGGCCTGCCCGCCATGGATTCCGACCATCAGCAATTACTGGAACTGTGCAACCAGTTCCTGGAAGCGGCTCAGGCCGGCCACGCTATCCCCCAATTAGCCGCATTGCTGGACCAGCTAATCTTGCGCACCCGCGCCCATTTCCTGGCCGAGGAACGCCTGCTTGACCGCCACGGCTATCCCGGCTTAGCCATCCACAAAGCCGAGCACGAACGCTTGCTGACCCAGGCCAACACGTTGAAGGCGCGCTACGACGATGTGAGCCAGGAAGACGAGCTGCGCCACCTCACCGGCGAGACGGCGGATTTCCTGCAATCGTGGCTGCTGAACCATATCCGTACCAACGATCGGCCGTATCGGCCGTTCCTGATGAGCCTGTCTTAGGATCAAGCATGTTGCTTCTGGTTTTTCGCCGCCTCAGCCAAGCCTGCCCGATGAACTGCCCTTTTATTCTCTGGCGATAAGCGGTGACGACGACCATATGGGTCGCACCACTCATTAATCCACGGAGGGATATTTGGCTTCCGCCAATCGGGGAACCAAGCGCCGTTGCGCCAGCTGCGGCGCCGCATTCTATGACCTCAACCGCGCGCCCATCACCTGCCCAAAATGCCAGAGCGCGTATGTGGCGGCGCCGCGTCTGCCTGTCCGGGCCTCACGGGCGCGCCCTGCCGAACCGCCGGTATTGCCCGAACCGGTCGAAGCCGACGCGTTCGAGGAAGATGAAGTTCTTGAGCATGTGGAAGAAGGCGAAGACGGCGAAGACGGCGAGTTGCCGCCGGATGTGGAAGGCGATGAGGAAGAACTGCGGGAGTAATTAAACTGCCGCAACCTCATCGACCCAGCTGGAGAATTCGAAGTTGTTCTTGCCGCTTTTTTTGACGCTATACATGGCGTGATCGGCCAGCTTCAGCAATGAATTCTCATCGGAGGCATTGTCAGGGAACAAGGCAATGCCGATCGACCCGCGCACATGGCCGACCTTTCCCTCCAGATCGAACGGTTCGGTCAGGCGCTCCAATATTTTGGCCGCCACCATGGAGGCGTCCTCGCGGCCATGGATGCCCGATAGGATACAGGTGAACTCGTCGCCGGCCAGACGGGCCACTGTGTCGGACGAGCGCATGCACTCGGTCAGCCGTACGGCGGTCTGTTGCAGCAGGATGTCGCCGGCGGCATGGCCCAGCGTGTCATTGACCTGCTTGAAGCCGTCGAGGTCCAGGAACATCAGCGCGAACTTCTTGCCCTCGCGCCGGCCCTGGCGCACCGCCTGGCTCAAACGGTCCATGAACAGCGCCCGGTTGGGCAGGCCGGTCAACAGATCATAATTGGCCTGACGCCACACCCTCTCCTCATCCTCCTTGCGGTGGGTGATGTCGGAGAAGATGGCGATGTGGTGGGTGGAATTGCCGTGTTCGTCCTTGATGGCGGCGATGGACAGCCACTCGGCATAAAACTCGCCCGATTTGCGGCGGTTCCATATCTCGCCCTGCCAACGCCCGGTTTTGGCGATTTCGGTCCACATGGCGCGGTAGAAGTCGCCGTCATGGCGCCCCGATTGCAACATGCGCGGATTGAGGCCAAGCACCTCTTCCGCTTGGTATTCGGTGATGATGCTGAAGGCCGGATTAACGTACTCGATCTCGTTGCGGATGTTGGTGATGACCACCGCTTCCGAGGCGCTTTCCACCACCTTGGCGGTCAGCTTCAGCTTCTCCTCCGCCACCTTGATGGCCGAGATGTCATAGACCCAGGCAAGATTGACCGCATCGTCCTCCACCCTGGTGGTGCGCACGGTCAACAGGCTCCAGAATTGTGTGCCGTCCCTGCGGACGAACTCCACTTCCTGATCGTCGATCTTGCCTTGGGCCTTCAACTGGGCGATGACGCGGCGGCGTTGGTCGTCATCCACATAGTGATTGCGGGCGAATTGTCCCACCACCTCTTCGCGGTCGGCGACCCCAATGATTTCGCAGAACCGGGTGTTGGCGAACACCACCTTGCCGTCCGCGCGCCGCGACACCGAGACGCCTACCGGGCATTCCTCAAGGATTTTCCACAGCCGTTCCTCGGAATCCCGCAGGCCCTTTTCGGCGCGGCCACGTTCCTCGATATCGGCTTTGAGGCGCGACACCATGGGCTGGAACACACCGGCGGCGGAAATGACCAGCAAGCCGAGAATGGCCACCAAAGCGGCGCCATGCAGAGCGGACAGGCTGACCAACCGTTCCTCGTTCTCGCGCTGATACAGCGCCGTCAGGGTTTCCAACTGGCGCAGCAACGGCCCGGACGCGGCGGCGACCACGGCGGCGAGGTCAGGATCATCCAGGGCCGGCATGGCAGGGGACCGCAAGACGAGCACGCGGGCATGCTGGGCAAAGGCGCGGATATCCGCATCCACAGTGCCGCCAGGGCCGAAATAAAGCGCCTGCAGCGCCGCCGATGGCACTTTGGGCGCCCGCAATTCGGGCATGCCGGCCAGAAGCCCGGCATGGGAGGATTCCAGCAGGTTGATGGCGTCGGTGAACGAACGCTCGACCTCTGCCCGCTCAGCGTTGCCGGCGGGGATAATGGACAGACGGGTGCCGAGGAAGGCGACGCGTTCCACCAAGGCCGATTGGCGGCCAGCCACATTGACCAAGGCGGTGCCGCTTTCGGCATCCATCATGATCCGCGCCAGACCAAGGAAAGAGGCAATAGCCAAGCTGCCCAGTACCGCCAGAACGGCGACGTACCGGATTGTCAGATCCTTGGTTATCTTTTCGCCGTAATCGGCCAACGCCCCTCCCTAAGGCAACTCGTCCACTGGTTGCGGATCTTGGTGGAATTCGTGATACCACGGCGCCGCACGTTAGGCGAATGTTCAAATTGAAAAGGAGCCTTGCGGCTCCTTTTCATCGCAAATCATGCAACTGAAAGCCGCTGCATGGCCTCTTGGAATTTGACCTTGGCTGCCGACCATTCCTCGCGGCGTTCGCGGTTTTCCTCCACGACCTCCGGTGCGGCGCGGGCGACGAAGTCCGGGTTGGCGAACTTTTTGTCCACCTTGGCGATCTCGCCTTCCACGCGGGCGATTTCCTTTTCCAGGCGGGCGCGCTCCTTGTCGATGTCGATGACACCGCCCAGGGGCATGACGAAGGTCGCCTCGTCCACCACCATCTGAGCGGCGCCTTGCGCGAAGGCCTGCGTGATGCGGTCAGGCGCCGCCTGCGGCTCCAGCACGGACAGGCGGGCCAGACGCAGGATCAAATCGGCATGGGTCTTGGCCCAGGCCTGCTTGGAGCCGGCCAGACCGGACACCAGCAGCTCCACCTGGGCGGCAGCCGGCACGTTCATTTCCGAACGCACGCCGCGCACATTGGAGATGACGCGGACGACCCAATCCATCTCTTCCTCGGCGGCGGCATCGACCAGACCATGGAATTTCGGCCACGCCCGCAGCATCAACTCGTCGGTGCGGTTGCCCAACTGCGCCCACAGCTCTTCGGTGATGAAGGGCATGAAGGGGTGCAGCACGTGCAGGATCATGTCCAGCACCCAGGCGGTGGTGGCGCGGGTCTCGGCCTTGGCCTTCTCGTCCGAGCCCATGAAGATGGGCTTGGTGAATTCCAGGTACCAATCGCAGAACGTGCCCCAGACGAACTGATAGGCGGTGCCGGCGGCGGCGTCGTAGCGATAGGCGTCCAGGGAAACGGCCACCTTGTCGGCCAGTTCGGACACCTTGCCGACGATCCAGCGGTTGACGGTTTCCGTCACCGTATTGGGGTCGAAGCCATCCACCGGGGCGCATTCGTTCATCTGGCAGAAGCGCGCCGCGTTCCACAGCTTGGTGGCAAAGTTGCGGTAACCTTCCACGCGGGATTCGGCCAGCTTGATGTCGCGTCCCTGCGCGGCCAGGGCCGCCAGGGTAAAGCGCACGGCGTCGCAGCCGTACTTGTCCATCAGCACCAGCGGGTCGATGACGTTGCCCTTGGACTTGGACATCTTCTGGCCCTTCTCGTCGCGGACGAGGGCGTGGATGTAGATGTCCTTGAACGGCACGTCACCCATGAAATGGATGCCCATCATCATCATGCGGGCGACCCAGAAGAAGATGATGTCGAAGCCGGTCACCAGCACGTCGCCGGGGTAATAGCGCGCCAATTCGGGCGTCTTTTCCGGCCAGCCCAAGGTCGAGAACGGCCACAGCGCCGACGAGAACCATGTGTCCAGCACGTCGGTGTCGCGGGTCAGGTCCACCGCATGGCCGTAATGGGCGGTGGCAGCAACCTGCGCCGCCGCTTCGTCCATTTCCACGAAGACGGCGCCGTCCGGGCCGTACCACGCGGGAACCTGATGGCCCCACCAGATCTGGCGCGAGATGCACCACGGCTGGATGTTGCGCATCCATTCGTAATACGTGTTCTCCCAATGCTTGGGATAAAACTTGGTCTTGCCGGTCTGCACCGCCTCCAGCGCGGGCTTGGCCAGGGTGGCGGCATCCACGTACCATTGGTCGGTCAGCCACGGCTCGATCACCACGCCCGAGCGATCGCCGAAGGGCTGCTGCAACACATGGGGCTCGATCTTGTCGAGCAACTCCAGCGCCTCCATCTCGGCGACGACCTGCTTGCGCGCCACGAAGCGGTCCAGGCCCTGATAGGCCTCGGGCACGGCATCGTTCAGCTTGGCATCGCGGTCGAGGATGTTGATCTGCGGCAAATTGTGCCGCTTGCCGACCTCGAAATCGTTGAAATCGTGGGCCGGAGTGATCTTCACCGCGCCGGTGCCCTTGGTGGGGTCGGAATATTCGTCGGCGACGATGGGGATCAGGCGGTTAACGATGGGCAGACGCACCATTTTGCCCACCAGATGGGTGTAGCGCTCATCTTCCGGATGCACCGCGACGCCGGTGTCGCCCA
>JACMLB010000370.1 GCA_014379805.1 Rhodospirillales bacterium
ATCGTCATCTTCATCAACCAGATCCGCATGAAGATCGGCGTCATGTTCGGCAACCCGGAAACCACCACCGGCGGCAACGCGCTGAAGTTCTATGCCTCGGTGCGCATGGAAATCCGCCGCGTCGGCGCCATCAAGGACCGGGACGAGGTTGTGGGCAACCAGACCCGCGTCAAAGTGGTCAAGAACAAGCTGGCGCCGCCGTTCAAGGTGGTGGATTTCGACATCATGTATGGCGAGGGCGTGTCCAAGATGGGCGAGCTTATCGATCTGGGCGTCAAGGCCAGCGTGGTGGAGAAGTCGGGCGCGTGGTTCTCGTACAACTCGACCCGCATCGGTCAGGGCCGCGAGAACGCCAAGACCTTCCTGCGCGAGAACAAGGCCATGGCCGCCGAGATCGAAGGCGCCATCCGCGGCGCTTCCAACAAGGTGGCCGAAGCCTTGGCCGCCGGCCCTGGCGATTTGGACGGCAACCCCGCCGAGGATTGAGGCTTAGGCTTAGAAATGCGAAAGGCCGTCCGGGGTTTCCCTGGGCGGCCTTTTTGTGTTTTGGGGTGGAGTATGTAACTCCCTCACCCGCCTTCGCTGCGCTCAGGCTCCCTCTCCCATTCCATGGGAGAGGGAGGGGCCCGCCGCTGTTAGGCGGTGGGAGGGTGAGGGAGCCGCAAATTCCAGCGCCTTTTCAATGCACCAGCGCGTCCCTGGCCGCATCCACGGCGTGGCGGGCTTCGTCCAGCAGGCAGCGTTTGGTGATCAGTTGGGCCACGGTGGGCAGGGCCACCTCGTTGGCGCGGTTCAGCAGGGCGAAGGCGCGCTCCAATTCCTTGCCGCACTCGGTCAGCTTGGTTGCTTTGATCATCATGTCCTCCCGCGAACGGTCGTTGGTCTAGTCTTTATGTCAGCCCTCGCCGGGCGCAGGCTCCGCCTGCTTGGCCGCGGCCGCAATGGCCGCTGATCGCGTCGCGCGTCAAATTTGACGCACGCCGCTCTAGTGGTCGTGCTTTTCCTTGCGGAATCCCGCCCGGTGCATGGCCTTTTTCAAATCGTCCCAGGCGGTGAAGATTTCCGCCGCCAGGGTGCCGGCGATGCCGTCCGGGCCGCTGCGGAAATAGGCTTCCGCCATGCGCATGCGGGCGGCCAAATCCTCGGCGGCGTCCCGCGTCGCTTCACGCGACATCATCTCGGCGCGCTCGGTCAGGAAAGTTTCCACCTCGGCCAATTCGTCGGGCGAACAGGCAGAGCGCACGTCGTCATCCAATTGCGGATCGTCTTTGTCCAGCCGTGCCACCACCTCGGCCCGGCCCCGTTTGATGGCGGGGTCATAGATGGTGCGGATCACTTGGATCACGCGGCTGCGTTCACGAAATTGCATTTTGCGCCTCCCGCCGGCCCTTGGCCCGTATGCGGACAACTCATGGGCATGATAGTGCGCCGGTCGCTTTGTAATATCAAGCCAGATTTTGGGCCGCATAGCGGGGGCTTGTCCGGGTGCCTGCCACCCCCCCCCATTTGTCGTTAACCCTATGTGAATGAAGATGCGCACAAGATGCGGTGCATGAATGCGCGCGGGGGCGCGGAAGGGGACATTGATGAACGAGGCCAAGGAAGCCACCGAACAGGTCATCGAAGGTGCCCATTGCCGTTCCATGGCGGTGCAGACCCTTAAGGCCTTCCTTGCCGCGTTGGAGCGTCACGCCACCGGCGGTATGGTGTCGCTGGACCACGCCCGGCGCGCCGCCGCCGCCTTGATCGCCGCCGACCCGTCCATGGCCAATTCCTTCGCGCGCTCCGAGGCCCAGTGCGAAGCGTCCTTCGCCTTGGCCAATGTGGAACGTCAACGCCACGACCACCTTGCCCGCCTCGTGACGCGCCCCTTCGCTCATCTGTTCGATGACGCAGCATTGGGGCTGGAGCGCCGCCATTTGGGCCAGTTGTTCGCCGCCATCCGCATGATGCTGGGCGACGAGGTGCACGCGGAACTCAAAGGCCGTGCCGCCGTGATCGCCGACGAACATCGCGGTGTCGACGGCCTGATCGATTGGGACGCTTTTTACGGCGACAGCCGTTCGCGCGAATTGCTGGAGACCGTGCTGGTCGCGGTTGCCAAAAGCTTCCGCCGGTTCGAGCCGCGCAAGGACTGGTTCCTGATTATGATGAACTCGACGCCCAGCTCGGTGTCGGTCGGTTCCAGCGCTTTCGTGCCGCTACGCCCGGAAGAGCGCGCCAAGGGCCAGTTCACCGAGGGCCTGCTGGTGCGGCTGTTCGAGGCCATGTTCGAGCCCATGCGGCCCAATCACTTCGACGTCGCCTCCCGCACCGCCTTCGCCGCCCGGTTCGGCGCCACGCCGGAAAGCCTGTTCGGCCCGTTCTTCGTGGAAATCCGCGCCATGGCAGGGCGGCACGGCGGCTAAACCTAATCCTTCTCGCTCCGCCGCCGCGTCGCTTCCCAATCCTTGGGCGGCACGATCTCCGCCGCCCATAACCCCCGCTTTGCCGTCAAGGCAGCCGCTTGTTCCGGCTCGTAGGGACCGTCCTTGACGGCGCGCAGTAGTCCCGCATTCACCAGGACGCGCGCCAGATCGCCCTCGGCCACGCGGCAGCGGCCATACAGGCTGTCGCCGGTCACTTCCATGATATCGCAAGCGACGCCCTTGGCTACCAATTCGGCCATGCGTTTGCGAACCGGCCGGGCGCAGCCGAATTCGTCCTTGGCGGCTTTGTTGGTGCACAAATCCTTGGGTGAGGGCGCCTGGACGCCCAATAGCTGGACCCGCAGGCCGCGCACCTGCACGGCGCTGGCCTCGAAGCCCTCGACCCGGCCCCAGACGCAGGCGCCGCCATCGGAATCCTCGGGGCAACGCAGTGGGGCGGCTCCGGCGGCGGGGGCGAGCAGGGCCATCAAAGCGAGCAGTATGAGGGTGTATTTTGCGTGCATCAGGCGAGCATAGCGCGCTCCCCCTCAGACGCCAACTGGACACGGACCTTGGGGCCGGGTTAAAAATCCGTTTCGTCCCCGACGCCCCGGCTCAAGGACGCGCCCGGCCTGTTGCCCGGCGGTCCGCAGTGATTACGGTAGAGGCCATGCAAACCGCAAACGACAT
>JACMLB010000371.1 GCA_014379805.1 Rhodospirillales bacterium
GAATCAAGTAGGTCGGCCCAATGAGTCAGCCGTTCGCTACGCGACAGCTTCGTCGTTGGTCCGAACATCGGCTCCAGGCTTTTCACCCCCCGGATCCGGTCGAGGTCTTGGTGCTGCATGGGGTCCTCCGGTCTCAATCTCGCCATATGGCTCGGCTTTCGGCCCAGGGGGCCTACTCGGCTACAACACCGCCATATGCAAAAAGGTTCGGCCCCTGCCGCTTCGCTTGTGCACCTCTCCTCAGGAAAACTTTTGTCATACGAATGAGGAGAACCGCAAAACGGGCGGTCCCATGCAAGGGCGGCAACCGCAGGACAGTGCCCATACAAAGAAACTCAATGCCCGCTCCTGTTGATGCCTGGAACACCAAGGTTGCATCCAAAGGGAAAGGGCACGAAACTATCGAGACCTGCCATGTCTTTGGGGATATCCATCTTGGCATCCGATCACGCCATCGAGCGTATCGTTAAGAAAGAAATGCTGACCTGCCTGCCCGGTACGCCCGTACTGGAAGCGGCGCGTCAGATGGCGCAATTGCGGTGCAGCTCCATTATTGTGGTCGAGGACGGGTTGCCGGTGGGCATCTGGACCGAGCGCGACGCCCTGGCGGTGGATTTCAATGACCCCGAGAGCTTCTCGCGGCCCATCGCCGAAGTCATGAGCCACCCCATCAAGACCATCCACTGCAAGACCTCTATCGGCGATGCGGGCCTGCGCTTTCAGATGGAGGGCGTGCGGCACTTCGTGGTGGTGGACGATGCCGGCCATCCCATGGGCATCGTCAGCCAGTCCGACGTCATCCTGCGCCACGGGGTCGAGCACTTCCTGGTGTTGCGCAATGTGCGCGCGGGCATCTCGAAACCCATGGTGACCGTGGCCGGCGATTGCAGCCTGCAGCACGCCGTCGCCCAGTTGAACGCTGCCCAAGCCGATGCCGCCGTGGTGCTGGGCGTGGATGGCGGCGAGCCCGGCATCATCACCGAGCGCGACCTGATCAGGGTCATCGCCGGAGACGGCCCGGTGCCGACCTGCGTGGACGAAATCGCCAGCCGACCGCTGGTTTCCATCTCGGACGAGGACAGCCTGCTGGCCGCCCGCAATCTGCTGGAAGAACGCCACATCCGCCACGTGGTGGTGCGCGACGGCGCGGGCATGCTCAAGGGCCTGCTGTCGTTCTCGGATATCCTGGCCAGCCTGCAATACGAATACGTCCAGCGCCTGGACGAAGCCCTGCGGGAACGGGACGAGGCCCTGCTGCGCTCACGCAAGGACCTTCACCTCGCCCGCCAGGTCATCGAGGCGTCGCTGGACGGCATCATGATCTGCAACACGCAAGGGCTGGTGGAATTCGTCAATCCCGCCTTCACCCTGCTGACCGGCTACAGCTTTGAAGAGGTCCACGGCAAGAACCCCAACATCCTCAAATCCGGGCGCCATGACGCGGGCTTCTACAAGCGCATGTGGGAAGCGCTGGAGGCCAAAGGCGTGTGGCAGGGCGAGGTGTGGAACCGGCGCAAGAACGGCGATCAATTCCCCGAATGGCTGACCATCAACGTCATCCGCGACAATGACGGTCATATCAGCCAATACGCCGCCGTCTTCACCGACATCACCGAGCGCAAGAAGACCGAGGAGAGGATCAAGAACCTCGCCTATTTCGACGTGCTCACCGGCTTGCCCAACCGCCGCCTGTTCACCGACCGCCTGCAGGTCGCCATCGCCCATGCCCACCGCCACGGCAGCAGCTTGGCGATCATGTTCCTGGATTTGGACCTGTTCAAACGCATCAACGATACGCTGGGCCACGGCATCGGCGATCAGGTCCTGGTGGAAACCGCCAGCCGGCTGGAACTGTGTATCCGCGAGGGCGACACCGTGGCGCGGCTGGGCGGCGACGAATTCGTGGTGCTGCTGCCCGAACTGGACCATGTGGAAGACGCCGCCAAAATGTCGGAGCGCATCATCTCGCTGGTGCGGCAACCCTTCGTCATCGACGAGCACGAGCTGTACGTCACCACCTCGGTGGGCATCGCCGTCTATCCCAATGACGGCCTGACCGTGGACAGCCTGATCAAGAACGCCGACACCGCCATGTATCGGGCCAAGGATCTGGGCCGCAACAGCTATCAGCTTTATACGCCCTCCATGAACGCCCGCTCGTTCGAGCGCCTTGCCATGGAAAGCTCGCTGCGCCACGCCTTGTCGCGCGAAGAATTCACCCTGGTCTATCAGGGCAAGGTGGACATGGTCACCGGGCGCCTGTCCGGCGTGGAAGCCCTGGTCCGCTGGCGCCACCCCGAAATGGGTCTGGTCCTGCCCGCCGAGTTCATCCCCCTGGCCGAGAACATGGGCCTGATCGGCGACATCGGCGCCTGGGTGCTGAAGGCCGCCTGTCGCCAGTGCAAAAGCTGGCACGATTTGGGCCTGCCGCCCGTGCGCATCGCCGTCAACGTCTCGGCCTTGCAATTCCGCGAGGGCGACGTTCCCACCATCGTCGCCCAAGCGCTCAACGAAAGCGGCTTAGCGCCGCAATATCTGGAATTGGAACTGACCGAATCCGTGCTGATGCAGCGGGTCGATGACGTAGCCAAGGTGCTGCGCGAATTGCGCCAGATGGGCGTCCATATTTCCATCGACGATTTCGGCACCGGCTATTCGTCGCTGTCCTATCTGAAGCGCATGCCCATCGATTCCCTGAAGATCGACCGTTCGTTCGTCAGCGATCTGCTGGAAGACGGCGAGATCACCAATGGCGAGGGTGCCGAGATCGTCTCCACCATCATCAACCTCGCCCACAATCTGCGCCTGCGCGCCGTGGCCGAGGGCGTGGAAACCCCGGAACAGGCCGAGTTCCTGCGGGCACGCGGCTGCGACGAAATCCAGGGCTATCTGATCAGCCGCCCGGTGTCGGGAGAGGATTTGATCAGCCTGTTCGACCGGAACTTGTTGCCCGGGGCGGTGGGGTAGCGGGCTTTTTTGAAAAGCCGTTCGGACGTTTAAATCCAGACGCAACACGGATAGGCACGGATGCCGGCTTCGCCGGCTCACGGATGGGCAGTATTAATTTTCTTATCCATGCCTATCCGTGCCGATCCGTGTTGCTGCTGGATTTCACCACCTCGCAGTTCGTCCGATTTGGGGCAGGAACGGCCGCTCGCGCCTAAGTTCCGGTACGACCGAATTGGGCCGTGAAGGGACGGTCCGCATGGACTTCGGCACTGACCTAACGGTCAGGAAGACGCTTAAGCGCAGGCGGCTAATGGTGAAGGAAGGGCGGCAGCGAATAGATTGAGTTCGGGGCCCCCGGTGGCAAGCCGCTTGAAAAACTGCGGGGGATGGAAGCTTCTGAGGTGTCGCCTGATTTCCGCCAGGGCGAAAGTTAAATCCAGCGGCTCGACGGATGAGAACACGATTGCGTATGCCGTGTCCGCGCCTTCGTAATATGCGTCAAACTCTGCCTTGGTGATCCCGCATTGCCGTCCGAAATCGTGCCAGATCGCTGATGGGGTTGCCGCAATAACGGTGCGGACGATCCCCAACGCTTCAACGGACCCACGAGGAAGTGTGCTGTAAATCCAGACGCGGCAGCCAGCTGCCAGCTTTAGCGGACGCCGCCGAAGCTCAACGGTCTTTTCCCCGCGCACCATGCTGTCCACATAGCGGGGATGGACCGAAATAAGGATGTCCTCGGCCTCAGCCATCAATACGTCCTTCCTTGACCACCTGCGACAGCTTATCAAACGAGAGAGTTCTTGCACTGATAAGATTGGAGCCATCGACACATCCCAACTGGCGCAGCCGCTTCAGCGCCACAGGGGATTTGAAAAGGAAAATGTTGTCGAAGGATGTTTCCGTCACTTCTTCGCCTATGCTCCGCTGCTCCAGAGTGCGATCATCAAGCACGCCCCGTAACTTCACCTTGCCAAGTGCTTCCACCTTGCTGACCACCCTACTCTCGGTGATCCGAGCGAGGGCGATCACACATCCCCGTCCATTGCCATCCAGTGATTCGTAGAACAGCATCGGCGTCCCTGGCGTCATGCGCCGAAGCGTGCTCGGCGCGCTGATGTAGACCCGCTCCCGCCGCAAGATCGCTTCTGGGGGAGCCAACATCGAAAGCTGGGGACTGGACCCGAGCAGTTCACGGGCATACTGCTCCTGGATCGGAATGATAACACCGCCCCGTCCCGAGAACAAGAAGAGAACAGGCGCCAATGCCCGCTCGATCTCGGCCAGGGACATCTCGATGTCCCGCTGCCCTGTGTTGACGAGCACACTGGGAGTTGCCGCGAGGATCGGCATCTGCGCAGGCAATGATAGGGCCGCGACCGAGACTAGGGATTGTCGAACCGATGTCCAATTCGCTGCCGAGACCACCCGCCCTACAGCAAGACGTTGCAGCTTGGATGTGCCGTCGGACGCCCCTTCAGGGGGGAGGAAACCCATCGACAAGGCAGCTTGGCGCGTCATCACCTGACCCGACGGGATGTGCAGTCGAACAAGGGTTGGGGCGACGCTGCTCAATTCGCGTGGGATGGCATCAAGCAGGTGGTCAATAATGGGTTCCGCCGCGTGGTGTCCCTCATCGACGCACAAATACACATCGGCGGCACGCTTTAAACCTCCATGCACTTCCCACTTAGCAAAACCCAAAGCGCCGCCTCCACCCGTGACCAGCAACCACTGGGCTTGGTTTCCCTGACAGGCTAGTGCTTCATGGGCGAACGCCGTTTCCGCGCGCATCATCTCCAGGAATGTACGGGCGTGGGCGAGGTCGCTTTCGTGATTACGGCGTGTACGGAGGGGGCCGCTGGCTACGTTGGTAATTGATGCCCTCGGAACACGGACGCCCACTTCGACGATCCGAGCAAACTCCTCCACGCCAATGACGTCAATCCTATGGGTATCATGGAGGTGGCCGCTTGCGCGCAGAATAGCGTTTTCGCTGGTCACGAACCCAGCCGCGCCGTGATGGATGGCAGTGGCAATGTGGACCAGATCGGACATGTCTCGTTCTGTGAGGATTTCGCGGGCTGCGCGGTCCGGGAAGATCACGGGTGCTAGTTTGTTGACCAGGGAACGGACGGTTTTATCCGGCGGCTTGCTCAAAAAATCCAACTGGCTGGCGAACGCTAGAACTGGATCATTATTGGTATCTGCCGACGTGCGAAGCAGTTCGGCCGTGAACTCGGCGGCGACCATTAGACGGATGCTGTTGCTCAACCCTGCTCGGATGACCTTGGCTGCCGCCGACGAGCGTGGCCGCTTGCGAATTGTGTCGAACAGGACGTTCAGATCGATCAGATAGATTGGACGATAGGAAAGGCGTTCGGCCAAACGCAAACCTTCTTGACGGGCAGTACCACGCATCAGTCCAAGAAGCGAGGGAGTGTCCAGGTCCAGCACCCGCACATTGATTCGTCGCTTACGGGCGCTTCCGCCGGCCCTGGTCCTGACGACGCGAAAACCCATATGCGCCCAGACATCGTTCGCGGCCAGATCGTCCGCCACGCTGGCTTTGATGCTGAGCCACTGGTTGGCGGTAAGCCGCTCCCTCAGGTGGCCGATCAGGCGAGTTGCGATCCCATTCCCACGACAGCCCGCAGCAACGAAAAGCTGGAACACCTTGGCATGGGGATAGATGCCCCCGAACATGAGATGACCAGCGTAGCTTTCCTTGCCGCTGGCGGTCACTGTCGCCACCACTAGCTTTCCAGAGATCGCAAGGTCGTCATAGACCTTCTCTGGCAGGAATCCCAATTCTTCCTTCGCGCTATCCGCTCCAGCCTTCACGTATGGGAGGAATGGAAGGACATCCTCAAGCTTGTCTCTGATCTCGATGGACATGGCCAACTTCGATGGTTTTCATCATCTTAGCGGCATATCCCGCAGCGGGAAAGGATTGGTCTAACCGCAATCGTCAGGATAATTAGGGAAATGGCAGCTTTCGAGCGTTGAATATGGCGAAACGGACCGTTTGCGGCGACTGCACCACAACAGCTGACGCAGTAATTCGCTAACGACCGCTGTCGGGAGCTGGCAATCGGAAAGACCACGATGGGCGCAAAGCGGTCGTTGACGAAAATCCGCCTTGGGTCAGAAGGGGGCATTCGGCGGTGGTCGCACCCGGTGGATTTTCAACGCTAGTCGCCGCTCTTGAAAGCCACAATCAGAGAGCACATCATAGGACCTACTGAGGAGCAGGTTGTCCACCAACCCTCCCCTCTCCTCAGATAAGGGCCTGCCGGGTGGACCGGACAGGCCCTCACCCCC
>JACMLB010000372.1 GCA_014379805.1 Rhodospirillales bacterium
CATGATGGCCGCTGGTATCACGTGGGCACCCCGGACGCCCTGCCCGAGGTCGAGGCTGCTTTGATGGCAGAGGACAATTAGCTTCCAAGTTTTGATCGTCACCCCCGCGAAAGCGGGGGTCCATGCCGGGTCCAAAGATGTGGCGTGCGGACACATGGATTCCCGCTTTCGCGGGAATGACGATTTAAGCCAAGTGCGTAGGGGGATGCGTTGACCAAAATCTTCACCATCCCGCCGGGCCTGCCCTTCGTGGACTCGCTGGCGGCGCACCTGCTGGCAGAGGCCGGCGGCGATCCGTTGAAGCTGGCCGAGGCGGTGGTGCTGTTACCCAACCGGCGCGCCTGCCGCTCACTCAAGGAAGCCTTCTTACGCCTGTCCGGCGGCAAGCCGCTGCTGCTGCCGCGCCTGCGCGCCATCGACGCGGTGGACGAAGACGAGATCGCGCTGTTCACCGACGGCCCGCTGGACCTACCCCCCGCCATCGCCCCGGTGGAACGCCATCTGCTGCTGACCCGGATGGTCATGGCCATGGGCGGCGGGCGCGGCGGACATGCACCCTCGCCCGATCAAGCGGCGCGGCTGGCGGGCGAACTGGCCCTGCTGCTGGATTCCGTGCAGATCGAGCGGGTGGATTTCGCCCAATTGGCCGGCTTGGTGCCCGAGGATTACGCCACCCACTGGCAAGTGACCCTGGAATTCCTGAAAATCCTGACGGAACACTGGCCGGCATTGCTGCAAGGCCGCCTGGACCCGCAGGAACGGGTCAACCGGGTGCTGGATGCCCAGGCGGAACGCTGGCGCGTGGACCCGCCCGACACTCCCATCATCGCCGCCGGCTCCACCGGCTCCCGCCCCGCCACCGCCGCCTTGATGGGCGTGGTTGCCAGCCTACCCAAGGGCCGCATCATCCTGCCCGGCCTGGACACCCATGTGGACGAGGCCACCTGGGCCGCCCTGGACGACAGCCATCCGCAGATGGGCATGAAGCGCCTGCTGGAGCATTTGGGGGTAGAACGCAAATCCGTGCGGGCGCTGTCACCGCTGCCCGATCCCCGCGCCGCCCGCTCCATCCTGCTGGCCGAGGCGTTGCGCCCCGCCGCCACTTGCGAGGCGTGGCGCGATTTGGGCGAATTCCCCGCCGCCACCTTGGACGGGGTCAGCCGCATGGACGCCCCCGGCCCGCGTGAGGAAGCCGGCGCCATCGCCCTGCTGCTGCGCCAAGCCCTGGAGGTGGACGGCCAGACCGCCGCTTTGGTCACCCCCGACCGCTCGCTGGCCCGCCGGGTCGCCGCCGAGTTGGAACGGTGGAATTTGGAGATCGACGATTCCGCCGGTCGCCCCCTATCCACCAGCGAACCCGGCACCTTCCTGCGGCTGATCGCCGAGATGGTGGCCGACGATTTCGCCCCCCACGCCACCCTGGCTTGCCTCAAGCATCCCCTCGCCGCCGGGTCCGAGGATTCCGCTCACTTCCGCGCCATGGTGCGCCGGTTGGAGCTGAAGTCCCTGCGCGGCCCACGCCCGGCGGCGGGAATCGCCGGGCTGCGTGCGGCGGCGTCTGACGCCAAGCTGCACCGCTGGCTCGACGGCCTGGACGCCATCACCGCCCCCTTCGTCCATGTCATGGGCGCGCCCACCGCCACCCTGTCCGACCTTGTCCGCGCCCATATGGAATGCGCCGAGGCCCTGGCCGCCGACAATAAAGGCCATGGCGCCCTGCGCCTGTGGCGGCTGGAGGCCGGCGAGGCCCTGGCCAAATGGGCCATGGAATTGGCTGCTGCCGCCGACAGCGTCAAGGACCAGTTTCCCGCCATACCGCCCCGCTTCTACCCAGCGCTGTTCGACCAATTGTTGGCAGGCCAAGTGGTGCGCAAGCCGTGGGGCAGTCATCCCCGCCTGTTCATCTATGGCCCCATGGAGGCGCGGTTGCAGCATGCCGACGTCATGGTGCTGGGCGGGTTGAACGAAGGCACTTGGCCGGGCCAGACCGATGCCGATCCGTGGATGAGCCGGCCCATGCGCCAAGCCTTCGGATTGCCCGCGCCCGAACGCAAGATCGGCCTGTCCGCCCATGACTTCGCTCAGGCCTTCGCCGCCCCCCGGGTGGTGTTGACCCGCGCCATCCGCGTGGACGGCACCCCCACCGTGCCGTCGCGCTGGCTCATGCGGTTGGACGCGGTGATGGAGGCTGCGGGGTTGAGCTTCCCCGAGGATGCCGGCCAATTCCTGGACTGGCACGCTTTGATCGACCGGCCCGAGCGCTTCGAACGTATGGGCCCGCCCGCCCCGCGTCCGCCGGTGGAGGCCCGTCCGCGCCGCCTTTCGGTCACCGAGATCGAGACCTGGATGCGCGACCCTTACGGCGTCTATGCCAAGCACGTGCTGGGCCTGCGTGCCCTGGACCCCATCGACGAGGACCCGGGCGCCGCCGATTATGGCTCGCTGGTCCATGCCGCCATTGAACGCTTCGTCTTGGAATTCCCCGGCGAACTGCCCGCTGACGCCGAAGCACGCCTGATCGCCATCGGCGAAGACGTGTTCGAGGAAGCCTTGGCCCGCCCCGGCGTCTGGGCGTTCTGGTGGCCGCGTTTTCTGTCCGTGGCCCGTTGGCTGGTGGCCCATGAGCGGGAACGCCGCCCCACTGTGGCGCGCAGCTTCTGCGAAATCAAAGGCGCCCTGGAAATCGCCTCACCCGGCGGGCCGTTCATGCTGCATGCCCGAGCCGACCGGGTGGATTTGCTGACCGACGGCACCCTGGCGCTGATCGACTACAAGACCGGCATGCCTCCCAGCGCCCGCGAGGTCGCTGCCGGCTATGCCCCCCAATTGCCCCTCGAAGGCGCCATCGCCCGCTTCGGCGGCTTCGACGGCATTCCCCCGGCGGAAATCAGCCGCATGCTGTACTGGCGGCTGAAGGGCGGCAGCGACGGCGGCGAAGAAAAATCCGCCGGTGACGATCCGGTGCGCCTGACCTCGGAGGCCCTGGAAGGCGTCACCGCCCTGATCGCCACCTTCGACGACGAACGCACCCCGTTTGAGGCAAGGCCCCACCCGGACCGCGCGCCGAAATATTCCGACTACTTGCATCTTGCGCGGCTGCGGGAATGGGCGACGGGCGGCGAGGAGGGGGAGGAATGATGGCGTCGGGCACCTTGTTCAGGGGAACACAGATGAACGCAGATAGACGCAGATGAACACAGATGCGGCTGAACAGAAGGACCCGCTTACGGGAGCAATCCTGCGGGCAGCATTCGAGGTGGCTGGCACCTTGGGTCATGGCTTCTTGGAGAGCGTCTATCAGCGCGCGCTGGCCTATGAGCTGGAACTTGCCGGGCTGAAAGTCACCCGCGAAGTACCCTTCAAGGTGAAGTACAAAGGGCGCGAGATGGGCACATACCTCGCCGATCTCGTGGTCGAAGGAAGCATCATCGTCGAGTTGAAGGCTATCGACGCTGCGATTGGCCTGCCTCAAATCAGCCAATGTCTGAACTACCTGCGCGCCAGCGGCCTGAAAACCGCTCTTATTCTCAATTTCGGCCGCCCGCGGGTCGAATATAAGCGGGTGGCGCTAACATGACCCCCATCTGCGTTCATCTGCGTTCATCTGCGTTCATCTGCGTTCCCCATGAACAACTGCGGGCCATCTCCCCATGACCGCGCTGCCCCCCACAGCCCTGCTCGACGACGCTTCCGCCAAGCAGCGCAAGGCCGCCGATCCGCAGGCTTCCGTCTGGGTGGTGGCGTCCGCCGGCACCGGCAAGACCAAGGTGCTGACCGACCGCGTCCTGACCCTGCTGCTGGCGGGCACGGCGCCGCACAAGATCCTGTGCCTGACCTTCACCAAGGCCGCCGCCGCCGAGATGAGCAACCGTATCGCCGGCCGTTTGGCGAAATGGGCCACTATCTCCGACGACAAACTGGCCGACGACCTGACCAAGCTGCTGGGCGACACCCCTGATTCCAAACTGATGACGCAGGCCCGCCGCCTGTTCGCCCGCGTCCTCGACGTGCCCGGCGGCATGCACATGGAGACCATCCACGCCTTCTGCCAATCCCTACTGCGCCGCTTCCCCCTGGAAGCCGAACTGGCGCCCCACTTCCAAGTCATGGACGACCGCGATGCCGGCGAGTTGCTGGAGGAGTCCAAGGAGGAAGTGCTGACCCGCGCCCGCCACGGCGACGAGTCCGCCCTGGCGACTGCTTTGGCCGACATCACCGGCCGCATCCACGAAACCGCCTTCCCCGAATTAATGGGCGAATTGGCATCCGACCGTGGCCGCTTGAAGCGCCTGCTGGACCGCCACGGCGGCGTGACTGGCGTAATTGCTGAACTGCGCCGCACGCTGGATTTGGAACCGGAAGACACCCCCGACGCCATCATCGCCAAGGCCTGCGCCGATGCCTCATTCAATGTGGACGACTGCCGCCACGCCATGCGGGCGCTGCTGACCGGCACCAAGACCGACATTGAACGCGGCAACCTTATGGCCGCGTGGCTGGGCGACCCGGACAGCCGCGCCGCCAGTTTCGCCAAGTACAAGCTGGCCTATCTGACCGCCACCGACGGCACCATCCGCAAGACTCTCTGCACCAAGAAGATCGCCGACATCCCCGGCGTGGAAGCAGCACTTCAAACCGAGGCCGAGCGCATGGTGCGGATCATGGACCGGCTGAAATCGGCCACCATCGCCCAATGCACCGCCAGCCTGCTGACCCTGGGCCAAGCCCTGCTGGGGGCGTACGAGCGGCGCAAGCAGGCCCGCGCCTTGATGGATTACGACGATCTGATCCTGGCGGCGCGCGACCTGCTGGCGAAAGACGGCGTGGCGCCGTGGGTGCTGTTCAAACTGGACGGCGGCATCGACCACGTGCTGATCGACGAGGCCCAGGACACCAACCCCGATCAATGGGCGGTGGTGGCGGCGCTAACCGAAGAATTCTTCGCCGGTCGGGGGGCGCACGAACAGATGCGCACGGTGTTCGCCGTGGGCGACGTCAAGCAATCCATCTATTCTTTCCAGCGCGCCGACCCCAAGGCCTTCGACGACATGCGTCGGCGCTTCGCCGAGAACGTGCCCAATGCCGGGCGCGAATGGGCGGAAATTCCGCTGAACCTGTCGTTCCGCTCGACCCAGGCGGTGCTGGACTCGGTCAACCGCCTGTTCGCCGAGGGCAGCCCAGCCCGCGACGGCGTCGCCGCACCGGGCGAGGACATCACCCATCTGGCCTTCCGCTCGGGCGCCGCCGGACGGGTGGAAGTCTGGCCCCCCGTCGAGCCCCGCGCCGTGGACGAGGTCCCGCCGTGGAAGCCGCCGGTAGAACGTATCAGCGGCGATTCCCCGCGTACCCGCCTTGCCAAGCTGGTGGCCCGCAAAATCAAAGCCCTGATCGCGGGCGACACCCTGGAAAGCCAAGGCCGACCGGTGCGGGCCGGCGACGTCATGGTGCTGCTGCGCCGCCGCGGCCTGTTCGTAGAAGATCTGGTGCGCGAGTTGAAGGCCCAGGACGTGCCAGTGGCCGGTGCCGACCGCATGGTGCTGACCGAGCAGATGGCGGTCATGGACCTGATGGCCCTGGGCAGTTTCTTACTGCTGCCGGAAGACGATCTGACCCTGGCCACCGTGCTGAAAAGCCCGCTGGTCGGCCTGACCGAGGATGAGCTGTTCCGACTGGCCTGGAACCGAAGCCAAGCCGGTTTGTGGGAAACCCTGCGCGCCCGCATGGCCGAGGACGAAGCATTTGGACGGGCTTTCGAACTGCTGGCCGGGCTGCTGGGCAAGGCCGACCGCCTGACGCCCCACGCCTTGTTCGCCCATGTGCTGGGGCCGTTAGGCGGCAAGCGCCGGCTGGAGGCACGGCTGGGGCTGGAGGCCGAGGACCCGCTGGACGAATTCATGGCCCTGACCCTAGCGTTCGAGCGTGGCCGCGCGCCCTCCCTGCAAGGCTTCCTGCATTGGCTGGAAACCGGCGCGGTGGAGATCAAGCGCGACCTGGAACAGGGTGGCCGCGACGCCGTGCGCATCATGACCGTGCATGGCTCCAAGGGCTTGCAGGCCCCCATCGTCATTCTGCCCGACACTTTGCAGGTGCCGACCCAGGGCTCCAAGCTGCTGTGGCTGGGCGAGGGCGACAGCGAAATGCTGCTGTGGCCGCCCAAGGCCGAGATGAACGACGCAGGAGCCCAGGCCGGGCGCGATGCCCAGAAGGCGGCGCGCGAGCGGGAATACCGCCGCCTGCTTTACGTGGCCATGACGCGCGCCGAGGACCGTCTGATTGTCTGCGGCTGGCAGACCAAGAAGGCGCCGCCCGCCACCTGCTGGTACAACCTTATCCGCGAAGCGCTGAGCCCCACCGCCGAAGAGCGCGACGACCCGTTCCTGGCCACCCAAGGCGAGACCGAGTCCCGCATCCTGCTGCTGACCAGCGCCCAGACCAGCGCGCCCGAACGCAAGGCCGAAGCCACCCAACACCACCGGGCCGTGGTTGCCGAACTGCCCGCTTGGATCCACACCAATCCCGAAGCCGAACCCGCCCCGCCCCGCCCGCTGGCACCGTCGCGCCCCGATGGCGAGGAGCCGCCGGCCCGCTCGCCCTTATCCGGCCTGGACGATGGCCGCCGCTTCCAGCGCGGCAAGCTGATCCACAAGCTGTTGCAGGCCCTGCCGGACCTTGCGCCCGACAAACGCGCCGGGGCCATGATGCGGTTCCTCAGCAAGGCCGGTCCTGAGTTCGACGCACCCGAGCGCATGGCCATCGCCAACGAGGTTTCGGCAGTGCTGGAGAACCCCGCTTTCGCCCAATTGTTCAGCCCGACCAGCCGGGCCGAGGTGCCCATCGTCGGCCTGATCGGCGAATCCCGCGCCATCGCCGGCCAAGTGGACCGGCTGGTGGTGACCGAAACCGAAGTGATGGTGGTGGATTACAAAACCAACCGCCGCCCGCCCGGTACGCCCGACGACATCCCCGACATCTACGTGCGCCAAATGGCGGCCTACCGGCTGGCATTGGCCTGCGTCTACCCCCACCATAAGGTGCGTTGCGCCCTGGTCTGGACTGACGGCACCAAGCTGATGGAGATTGACGGCCATCGGTTGGACGACGTTCTGGCCGATATGGTCGGGTGTTGAAAAACTGAACTGACTAGTTTAGTTTAGGAGGATGCAAAAGACTTGTTCCCCTCGCTCGAGCGCCAAGCGGACGTGCATCCTGGATGCTGCCCAGGCTTGCTTCCTCGAGCATGGCTATTCCAGCACCAGCATGGACATGGTGGCATCCAAGGCCACGGTGTCCAAGGCCACCATATACGCCCATTTCCAAAGCAAGGACGAACTGTTCGGCGCCATCATCCGGCGCCGCTGCGACGATCACGCCGAGGGATTGGGCGCCGTCACCTTGGCGGAAAATCTGGATGCCCGCGCGGCACTGACCGCCATGGCCAGCCATCTGCTGACCATGCTGATGAACCCTGAAGTCATCGGGATCTATCGCATGGTCGTGGCGGAAGCGGCGCGCCACCCCGACCTTGCCAAGGCCTATTACGAAGCCGGCCCGTTGCGCGGCAAGGCCCGTCTGGCCGATATCCTCGACACCTTGACCGCGCGCGGCGTGCTCAAGGTGCCGGATTCCTGGCAGGCCATGGACCAGTTCATCGGCATGCTGCGAGCGGAATATTTCAACCGCGCTTTGATCGGCCTGCCCGCCGACGACCGCGCCAGCTTCGACACCACGGTCACCGGCGCGGTCGAGGTCATGCTGAAGGTGTACGGGGTTTAGGCGTTCAGCCCCTTCATCCCCTCCGCCGAATAGCGCTCGCCGGCAGCGGAACCCAGCGGCAATGCCGTATCCAGACGGGCCGATTCCTCAGCCGACAGGGTGATGACAGCGGCGGCCACATTGGCTTCCAGATTACTGATCCGCTTGGTGCCGGGGATGGGCAGAATGTCGGTTCCCTGCGCCAGCAGCCACGCCAACGCCACCTGACCGGGGGTGCAGCCCTTGGCAGCCGCAAGCGCCTTAACCCTGTCCACCAGCGCCAGATTGGCCGTCATGTTGTCGCCCTGGAAGCGGGGCGATTTACGGCGGAAATCGTTATCCGCCAGATCGTCCGTTTTGGAGATGGCGCCGGTCAGCATGCCGCGCCCCAGAGGGGAATAGGCGACGAAGCTGACGCCCAACTCGCGGCAGGCGGGCAGAATTCCGGCCTCAGGTTCCCGCGTCCACAGGGAATATTCGCTTTGGATCGCTGCAATGGGATGTACCCCATGGGCGCGGCGTAACGTGCCCGCCGACACCTCGGACAAGCCCAGCGCACGCACCTTACCCTGACGGACCAGATCGGCCATGGCACCCACCGTGTCTTCCACCGGAATATCGGCGTTGAGGCGGTGCGCGTAATACAGATCGATGGTCTCGACCCCCAGGCGCTTCAGCGACGCCTCACAGGCCTGTTGCACATAGGCGGGGCTGGTGTCGATGCGGCGTTCGTACTGGCCAGTCGCCCGCACGATGCCGAATTTGGTCGCCACCACCACGCGCTCGCGCTGACCGGCCATGAAACGGCCCAGCAAGGACTCGTTATGGCCCAGGCCGTAGGTGTCTGCCGTGTCGAAATGAGTCACCCCCAAATCCAGCGCGCGGGCCAGGGTTTCCAGCGATTGGGCATCGTCGGTTGGACCGTAGAATTCGCTCATGCCCATGCAGCCAAGGCCCAGGGCGGATACCGTTAGGCCGGATTTGCCAAGATGGCGCTGTTCCATGATTTTCATCTCCCGCGCCGGGCTACAGCGCATTAAACTGTTTGGTATCGCTTTGTAAACTACACTGTGTAGTGTAATTCGTGAACGGTGCCCATGTCAATTCCCAGTAACCCGCCCGCCCCTAATCCACGTGGTGACGCCAAGCGCCAAGCCATCATCGCCGCGGCGGAACGGGCCTTTCTAGGGCATGGCTATGCAGCCGCCTCCATGGACGCCATCGCCGCCGATGCGGGCGCATCCAAGCGCACGGTCTATAATTATTTCCCCAGTAAGCGCGAACTGTTCCAGGCCATGGTCGCCCGCCTTTATGCCGGGTTAAACGAGGCTGAACGCGGCGGGCTGCCGGCAGACGAAGCGCCCGCGGAGGTCTTGCCCCGCTTCACCCGCACGCTGCTGGCCCATCTGCGCCGCCCGGAAATTTTGGGATTGTTGCGCCTGATCATCGCCGAGTTGCCCCGCTTCCCCGAACTCGGGCTGGTTCTCCATACCGAGGGCAAAGGGCCGGCAGTGGCCTTGCTTGAGCGCTATCTTGCCGCCCAGCACGCGGCAGGCCGACTAAACGTGCCCGATGCGTGGCTGGCCTCGGCCCAATTCCTGGGCGCGGTCAAAGAGGGCGTATATTGGCCCGCATTGCTGGGCCTGCCGGTACCGGATGACGAACCGGTCATTGCATCGGCTGTCGCGGCGTTCTTGAAGGTGCACGGGGTTTAGGGCCCCGTTTAGATCTCGAAACACCATCGCTTTGCCGAACGCGTCAAACGGTTCGGAAGCAGGGACACGAGGGCGGCTGTGTTCCCCGCCGCCCTACTCCCCCGCCGCCCGCTGAGCGAGGCGGAACGGGTGGGCCTGATAGACACCCAAAATGCGGACCTCGTGGCTGAAGAACGCCAGTTCCTCCAGCGCCAAGCGCAAATTGCGCTGGGACGGATGACCTTCCACGTCCACATAGAACTGGGCCGCCACGAATTCGCCGCCCACCAGATAGCTTTCCAGTTTGGTCATGTTGACGCCATTGGTGGCAAAGCCGCCCATGGCCTTGTACAGCGCCGCCGGCACGTTACGCACCCTGAAGACGAAGGTGGTGATGCAGGTCTGGTTGGGATTGGGCTCGATGGCGTCGCGCGACAGCACCACGAAACGGGTGGTGTTATGCTCGGCATCCTCGATATTGGCCTTCAGGCTTTGCAGCCCGTAAATTTCCGCCGCCAATTCCGAGGCGATGGCCGCCTTGGTGGTGTCGCCCGTCTTGGCCAAATCGGCGGCAGCACCTGCCGTGTCGGCACCGACGATGACCGTCAAGCCCATCTGGCGGATCAGATTGCGGCACTGGCCCAAGGCATGGACGTGGCTTTCCACCGTCTTGATGCTGTCCAGCGTGGCACCCTTAGGGGCCAGCAGGTGGTGGTTGATGCGCTCGAAATGCTCACCAATGATGTGCAGGCCCGAATAGGGCAGCAGGTGATGCACGTCGGCCACCCGGCCCGCCACCGAATTGTCGATGGGGATCATGGCATAGCGGGCGCGGCCCTCGCGCACGGCGGCGAAGGCGTCCTCGAACGTGGCGCAGGGCAGCGGGTCCATGGCCGGGTAGGCGGTGCGGCAGGCCAGATGGGAATAGGCACCGGGCAGGCCCTGAAAAGCGATGGCGCGCGAAGAATCGGTCATGGATCGCCTGAAGTCAGGCGCCGGCGCGGATAAGCTCGCGGGCGCGGTCAAGGTCGTCGGGAGTATCGACACCCAGCGGAACGGTGTCAACCAAGGCGCAATCGATGCGCATGCCGTTCTCCAACGCCCGCAATTGCTCCAGCTTCTCGCGCTTTTCCAGCACGCCTTGGGGCAATTGGATGAAGCGCTGCAACGCCTCGCGGCGATAGGCATACAGGCCGATATGGTGGAAATGCGGACCCTCGCCCCACGGTGCGGTGGCGCGGGTGAAGTACAGGGCGCGGCCGATGCGCGCTTCGCCTTCGAAGCCGACCACCGCCTTGACCACGTTGGGATTGGTGCGCTCGGGCTCGTGCGAGATCTCGGCCACCAGGGTGGCGATGTGGACAGCGGGATTTTCCAGCGGCTGGAACACCGCACGCACGATATCGGGGTCCAGCGTCGGCA
>JACMLB010000373.1 GCA_014379805.1 Rhodospirillales bacterium
CGACGAGGTGCTTTCCAGGCTCATGAGGATGGACGCCTTGAGCTGGGCGCGGGCGCGCTGCAATTCGTCGGGCGACACGCCGGCGGTGACCTTGACCACTTCCTCGCACATGACCGGGACCAGCTCGGTCACTTCGTCTTCGCCGGTGCCGGCATAGATGCCGAACAGGCCGCCATCGTTGTAGGACGAGGTGAAGGAATAGATGGAATAGACCAGACCGCGCTTTTCGCGCACTTCCTGGAACAGGCGCGAGCTCATGCCGCCGCCCAGCAGGGTGGACAGCACGGAGGCCGCGTAATAATCGGGGTCGTCATAGGATACGCCGTCGAAACCGACCACCAGATTGACCTGCTCGATATCGCGCTCTTCGCGGAAGTCGCCGCCCACATAGCGGGCCCGTTCGGGCTGCATGTCGGGGGCGGTGGATAAACGCGCGAAGGCGCGTTCGGCCTCCGCCACCAATTGGTCGTGATCGACCCGCCCGGCGGCGGCCAGGACCATGCGCGGGGCCGAGTAGTGCTCGCCCATATAGGACAGGATGGTGTCGCGGTTCATGGCGCGCACCAACTCCTCGGTGCCCAACACGGGGCGGCCCAAGGGCTGGTCGGGGAAGGCGGTGGCCTGGAAATGGTCGAAGATGATGTCGTCGGGCGTGTCGTTGGCCTGACCGATCTCTTGGACCACTACGTCCTGCTCGCGCGCCAGTTCCTCGCCGTCCATGGTGGAGTGCTGCAAGATATCGGCGACGATATCCAGCGCCAGGCCGGTGTCTTCCTTCAGTATCTTGGCGTAATAGGCGGTGTGGTCACGGGCGGTATAGGCGTTGAGGTGACCGCCCACCGCGTCCATCTGCTCGGCGATGTCGCGGGCGGTGCGGCGCTCGGTGCCCTTGAACGCCATGTGCTCCAGCATGTGCGAGATGCCGTTGACGGCGGGCGGCTCGTGGCGCGTGCCGGCATCGACCCACACGCCCAAAGACGCGCTTTCCACGGTCGCCATGGGATCGGACACGACCCGCAGGCCAGAAGCGAGGCGGGTTTCGCGGATGCTCATCAAGAACGGCCCTTCACAAAATCGATGACATAATTACGCACGGCGGCGATGTCGTTGGCGATGACGTCTAGCCGCTCGGGGCGCTCGAACAGATCGGCCAGATGGGGCGGCAGACCGGGGCGCACGCCGGTGGCCTTTTCCACCGCATCCGGGAACTTGGCCGGGTGGGCGGTGGCAAGGGCGACCATGGGGCTGGACGGGTTCAGTTTGGCGGCCAGACCGGCACCGGCGCCGATGGCCGAATGGGGGTCCAGGGTCTCGCCGGTGGTGGCTTTCAGCGACCGCATCAGGCCCAAGGTGGCCTCGTCGTCGAAGCGATGGCCCTCGAACAATTCGCGCATGGCGGTCCAGGCGCCTTGCGGCATGGCCATGGTACCGGTGGTGCGGAACTCGGTCATCAGGCGGTCCACGGCGGCGCCCTCGCGGCCCAGGAAGTCGAACACCAAGCGCTCGAAATTGGACGAAACCTGGATGTCCATGCTGGGCGACAGGGTGGGCGACACGCCGTCGGCGACCATTTTGCCGGTCTCGAAGAAACGGGTCAGGATGTCGTTGCTGTTGGAGCCCACCACGAAGCGGTCGACGGGCAGGCCCATCTGCTTGGCCACATAACCGGCGAAGACATTGCCGAAATTGCCGGTGGGCACCGAGACGCTGATGGACACGTCGGGGGAGCCCAACGAGACGGCAGCCCAGAAATAATAGGCCACCTGGGCCATGATGCGGGCCCAGTTGATGGAATTCACCGCGCTCAGATTGTACTGGTCGCGGAAGGCATGGTCGTTGAACAAGGCTTTGACCATGTCCTGGCAATCGTCGAAGGTGCCTTCGACCGCCAGATTACGCACGTTGCTGGACAGCACGGTGGTCATCTGCCGGCGCTGCACGTCCGAGGTGCGGCCCTTGGGATGCAGGATGACGATGTCCACGGCGTCGCGGTCGCGGCAGGCCTCGATGGCGGCGGACCCGGTATCGCCCGAGGTGGCTCCGACGATCAGCGTGCGCTGGCCCTTCTTCTTCAGCACATGATCGAACAAACGCCCGACCAGCTGCAGGGCGTAATCCTTGAACGCCAGGGTCGGGCCGTGGAACAGCTCCAGCACCCACTGATTGGCGCCCAGCTGCTTCAGCGGCGCCACGGCGGGGTGGGTGAAACCGGCATAGGTGTCCTTGACCATGGCGGCCAACTCGGCCTCGGTCATGCACCCGGCCACGAACGGCGCCATCACCTTGGTGGCGAGTTGGTCATAGGGCAGGCCGCGCAGGGCACGGATTTGCTCGGGGGTGAAGACGGGCCAGGTGGCGGGCACATACAGGCCGCCATCGCGGGCCAACCCGGCCAGCAGGACATCATCGAAATCGAGAACAGGGGCGGCGCCCCGAGTGCTGACGTACTTCACCGTTTCCCAAGCTCCACGTCCGAAGTGAATCGGTACCTTAGCCGGGTGGGGCGGCGTGGGCAAGGTTCAGCCGATATACCGCTTCTCCAGATGCGCCTTGAACACGCCTGCGTCCAGGGGGCGGCCCGTGGCTTGCACCAGCAGGTCGCTTGTGGACAGGCTGCAGCCCTTGCCGTGGACGTTGGCGCGCAGCCATGCCAGCAGCGGGCGGAAGTCGCCTTGGGACAAGGCGGGCATGATGGCCGGGTCGGCCTTCTTGGCGGCGTCGAACAATTGGGCGGCGGTCATGGCGCCCAGGGTGTAGGTGGGGAAATAGCCCCACGAGCCGCCATACCAGTGGATGTCCTGCAAACAGCCCAGGCGGTCGTCGGGCGGGGTGATGCCCAACAGGCGGCGGTAGCCGTCGTTCCACGCTTCGGGCAGGTCGTCCAGGGCCATGGTGCCCTCGATCAGGGCCTTTTCCAGGCGATAACGGATGATGACGTGGGCGGGATAGGTGACCTCGTCCGCATCCACGCGGATGAAGCCGGGCTCCACCAGGATGCTTTGGCGGTGAAGGTTGCCCGCATCCCATTGCGCGCCCTGTCCGCCGAACGCTGCCTGCATGCGCGGTGCCGCCCAGGCCAAGAATTCCGGCGAGCGGCAGGCCTGCATCTCCATCAGCAGGCTTTGGCTTTCATGCATCTGCATGCCGCGCGCGCGGGCCACCGGCTGGTGGCGCCAGCTTCCATTGGGCAGGCCGCGTTCGTACAGCGCGTGGCCGGTCTCGTGCAGCACGCCCATCATGGCCGAGGTGAAATCGGCCTCGTCATAGCGGGTGGTGATGCGCACGTCGTCGGGGGTGCCGCCGCAGAACGGGTGGAAGCTGGTGTCGATACGGCCATGGGCGAAGTCGAAGCCCAAAGCGGCCATGAACTCCAGTCCCAGCGCCCGCTGCTTGTCCGCGGGGAAGGGACCGGTGGGCAGGGTTGGCGTGGGGCGCTGCGCCTGGGCATCCAACGCGCGCGACAGGAAGTCGGGCAGAAAGCTTTCCAGATCGGCGAACACTGCGTCGATGTCGGCGGAGCGTCCGTCGGGCTCGTACTGGTCCAGCAGGGAATCATAGACTGAAACCCCCAGCTTTTCCGCCTTGGCCTGTCCCGCCTCGCGCACCAAGGCCAGCATCTGCTTCAGCGCCGGCAGCACCATGGCGAAATCGGCTTTGGGTCGGGCTTGGCGCCACACCATCTCGCAGGCGGATTCGGCCTTGGCCATGGCTTCCACCAGATCGGCGGGCAAGGCTGCGGCATGAACCCAGTCACGGCGCATTTCCTTGAGATTGGCCTTCTCCCACGGGTCGGTCACGTCGACCTCGGCGCGGTCCAGCAAATCGGCCATGTCGGGCCGTGTCACCAGCTCATGGGCCATGGACTTCAGCAATGCCAGCTGGTCGGCGCGTGATTCGGCGCCGCCATCCGGCATCATGGTGGACATATCCCAATGCAGGACGGACAGGGTGTCGCCCAGAATGCTCGCCTTGCGGAAGATTGTTTCCAGCTGCGCGTAGGCGGTCTGTTCAACCATGGTCTGTAACGTCCCATATTGCATGTGCGAGGGCTCGCGAAGTCCGAACGATAGACCATGCGCCTGGATGGTGGGCAACCCTTTTCCAGATTGTGCCCCGGTCGAATATCCAGCAGAGGACAGCGCTGTTATGACCAAACCTTCTTTCGCCGTGGTGTTGTCGGGGTGTGGTGTCAACGACGGCGCCGAAATCCACGAGGCAGTGCTGACCCTGCTGTCCATCGACCGTGCCGGCGGTTCCTATCAATGCTTCGCTCCCGACATTGCCCAGCGCGACGTGATCAACCACCTGACCGGCCAGGAGGTTTCCGCGCCCCGCAACGTGCTGGTGGAATCCGCCCGCATCGCGCGCGGCAAGATCAAGGCGCTGTCGGCATTCGACGCCAGCCAGTTCGACACGCTGATTTTACCCGGCGGCTTTGGCGCGGCGAAGAACCTGTGCTCGTTTGCCCTGGACGGTCCCGAATGCAGCGTCAATGTGGATGTGGAGCGCGCGGTCAAGGCCATGCGCGCCCAAGGCAAGCCCATCGGCGCCTTGTGCATCGCGCCCGTCGTCCTGGCCCGTGTGCTGGGCGACGTTACCGTGACCATCGGCACCGATGCCGGCACGGCGGCGGCGATTGAGCAGATGGGCGCCCATCACGTCAACAAATCCCATGGCGAGATCGTGGTGGACCAGGCTGCTCGCGTGGTCACCGCTGCGTGCTACATGCTGGACGCGACCATCGGTCAGGTCGCCGACGGGGCTGATGCGGTGGTCCGCGAATTGGTGAAGATGGTCGGGCGCTGATCCCTTTCGCGTGTTTGTTCCGTGTCCCTCGCATGCCCACATGCGGGGGAAGAGCAAACATAAGGAACGGGAATATGGGCGAAAAATTGGAAAAGACCGGGTCAGACCCGCGGGCGCCGGGCCGCAAGGTGCCGCTGTTCCAAAGCGCGCCAGAGGATGACGAGGTTGATATGGCCAGTGAGGATTCCTTCCCCGCCAGCGACCCGCCGTCCCACACCCCCATCAGCCATTCCGGCAAACCGTGTGAGAACCCGGGCGAACCTCAAGAAAAGGACCAGGGAAAAGGCTGATCGCGGCGACGCCGAATTGTGGGCGGTCAGGCGCCCCGCAGCCGGTTGCGTTTCTCATCCAGCTTCTGATTGAAGCGGTCCCACGCCACCACGGCGCGTTCGTGACGGCCCTCGCCGATGACGTCCAATTCGTCGCGGGCGACCAAGCTCCAGCCCAGCTTGCGGCCCTCAGCCTTGTCGCAGGTCACGGTCACGGTGACGGTCTGGCCCGGTAGGGTGGGGGCGATGTGGTTGACGTCCACCAACACGCCCAGCGAGCCCTCGCCCTCGTCCAGATGGGGCCGCAGTGCCTCGGCGCAGGCCCATTCCATCAACCCGACCATGTAGCCGGTGGCGAAGACTGACGGCATGGACAGGAAGATATCGGATTCCGGGTAAAGCACCGGAACTATCTTGGCGTCACTGACGCGGAAGCTGAAATCAAAGACGTCACCGATGGCGGGGCTGGTTTTCATGGTCTTCTTTCCGTCAGGGGGCGAGAGGGGTATCCTAAGCCGCGCGCGCTTCCCATCATACCCGGGGAGTTACGGGGGGATTTATGGATCGCTTGCAGGATACCCTGGACGGCCTGGACGACGGCATCATCCGCTTCGACGCAGAGCAGAAATTGGTGGCGTGGAACCGGGCGTTGTTGGACATCATGGGCTTCCCGCCCGAGATGATGGTGGTGGGCATGCCCTTCCTGGCCTTTGTGGAATTCAACATTGCGCGGGGCGAGCACGGCGTGGGCGAAACCCGGCTGATCGTCAACCAGCGCCTTGCCAGCCTGACCGATAGCTATTCGCGCCGCCGCCCCGACGGCACCATGATCCGGGTGCGCGGCAAGGCCATGCCCGATGGCGGCATTCTGAAGGTGTTCACTCGCGTGGAAGCCGCCCCCGGTCACGACGCCCCGGCCCCCCAATTATCAGCCCGCGAACGCGAGGTGCTGCTGTGGGCGGCCCAGGGCAAGACGGCGTGGGAAACCTCAACCATCCTGGGGATCTCGTCCAAGACGGTGGAATTTCACCTGGGCAATTGCAGTAAGAAACTGGGCACCGCCACCAAGGCCCAGACCATCCTGGCAGCGGCCAGGAAGGGTCTGCTTCCCCTGTAAGCTACGCCACTTCGTCCTCGTCCAGCGCATCGGGATTGCCCGCCTCGGTTTTCCAGCCCAGGGCCGGCAGTTCGATGATGCGGGCGCCGTAGGCGTCCATCTCGATGACGATCAGTCCGCGCTGTTCCATGAATTCCAGCAGACCAAGCGCACGGCGTGGGCTTCGCGAGCCGCGGGCGCGGGCGATTTGGGCGTTGGACGGGCAGGCGGTTTGGTCGTGGGCGGCGCGGGCCAGCATCAGGAACACCGCCTGGAAGTCCTCGGGCATGGCGGTGGACAGGGCCAGAGCCTTTTCCCATTCGGGGGTATCGGCGGTTTCCGCATCCACGCCGGCCCGAGCCGTCGCCATCTTGCGGCGGAAGGCGGCCAGATCCACCGAGCGGCCATTGACGCCGTATTGGCGGCAGCGCACCAGGAAGTCCTGATAGACCTGGGCCACGTTGCGATACAACGCCTCGGGGTCGGTCAGGACCTCGCGCAGCACGTCGTCCAGGCTGGGCTTGGGCGGCATTTCGCGCACCGGGTGGGCGGCCACTTCGCTGGCCAGCGAGAACGCCGGCGGTTGCGGCGGTTGGCTGGCGGCCAGTTGGGCCAGGATGTCGGCGGTGGAGGCCGGGGCGGGCCGCGACATGGCGCGCAGGGATTCGTTCTCGCCCGGCTTCATGATCAGGTCGCGCGCATCAGCCGGCGCCGCACTGGGCGGCATGGGCATCAACCGGGCGTTGCCGGTGCGGCCGTCGGTCTGCACATCGCCGATGCGGATAGGCAGCGGGCGGCGCGACAAGGCCGGGCCGAGGGCGATGAAATGGCCGCGATTGAGGTCGCGGAACATCTCGGCCTGACGGCGTTCCATGCCCAGCAGATCGGCGGCACGGGACATATCGATATCAAGGAAGGTGCGGCCCATGAGGAAGTTGGAGGCTTCCGCCGCCACGTTCTTCGCCAGCTTGGCCAGGCGCTGGGTGGCGATGATGCCGGCCAGACCGCGCTTGCGGCCACGGCACATCAAGTTGGTCATGGCGCCCAGCGAGGCCTTGCGCGCCTCGTCCGAGACTTCGCCGGCAGCGGCGGGGGCGAACAATTGCGCTTCGTCCACCACAACCAGCATGGGGAACCAGAATTCCCGGTCCACGTCGAACAGCCCGCCCAGGAAGGCGGCGGCGTGGCGCATCTGCCGTTCCGTTCCAGGTTTTCCAGATTGACCACCACCGAGACCCGGTGCTGGCGGACCCGAGCCGCCACCTGTTGCAGCGCGGCCTCGGTATGGGCGGCGGCGTCCAGCACCACATGGCCGTAGGCTTCTGCCAGGGTGACGAAGTCGCCTTCCGGGTCGATGATGACCTGCTGAACCCAGGGGGCACTCTGTTCCACCAGGCGGCGCAGCAGGTGCGACTTGCCCGAACCGGAATTGCCTTGGACCAGCAAACGGGTCGCCAGCAGCTCCTCGAGATCCAGGGTCGCCGGCGAACCCGCCGACGTGGAACCCATCTCGATCGCGACCGTCATACCCGTACCACTCCCTCTCGTCTTGAGGGCCCGACTCTCCCTACCGGGCCGGCGGAGTCAAGCGCCATCAATGACAAAGGGGAAAAGACAAATCCTGTCAAACGCTTACTGGGCAGGGACGTGCTTGTTGGCAAGGCGCTTGACCAGTTCGTAAATGCCGCGCCGCACTTCCGGGTCGGTGATGCTGCGGTAGTTGCGGGTCAGTTCCAGCAATTCCCGGTCGGGTTCGAACGGCGCCTTGGGCGTTTCGGCCAAGCCACCCTCACGCGGGACATCGTCGAAGAAGAAGCTGACCGGAACGTCCAGGGCCTCGGCCACGTAATAAAGCCGGCTGGCGCTGACACGGTTGGCGCCGCTTTCGTATTTCTGCACCTGCTGGAAGGTCAAGCCCACGGACTTGGCCAACTCGGTCTGGCTCAGGCCCATCAGCGTCCGGCGCAGGCGCAAGCGTCCGCCCACATGCACATCGATGGGATCCGGTTCACCGGTCTCGGTGCGCGCCCGGTATTTTCCGCTTCCTTTAGTTGTCATGATCCATCGTCATCAATTGAGTGATTGCATACATTAGCGGTCGAGCCAACCGTATGCAATACGCGCGCACCGTCAGCGACGATTTGGCAAATTTCCCCGGAAATTATCAAGGATGTGGCGGATCAGCCTTCGCCGGGCCAGCCGCATTGGGCCAGCAGAGCCCGCATATGCTCGGGCACCGGGGCGATGGCGGTAACCGCGGGTTTGCCCTTTTGCATGGGAACCGCCACTTGCCGGGCGTGCAGGTGCAGTTGCGACGACACCAAATCGGCCGTACCGCGTCCATACGTCCCGTCGCCGATAATGGGCCAGCCCATGGAGGCCAGATGCACGCGAATCTGGTGGGTGCGTCCGGTGCGCGGGCGGGCTTCGATCCAGCTGAGACGATCGGTGCGGCCCAGCACCCGCCAATCGGTGACCGAAGGCTGACCGTGCGGGTCCACCACCATGCGCCAGCCGTGGCGGCGTTCCAGCTTTTGTAGGGGCTTGTCGATGGTGCCCTCATCCGTGGGCGGCGAACCGACCACCACCGCCCAATAGGTTTTTTCCACCTTGCCGGTGGCGAACAGATCGCCCAGCTTGGCCAGGGCCTTGCGGTGGCGTCCCAGGACCAGACAGCCCGAGGTGTCGCGGTCCAAACGATGGGCCAGTTCCGGCGCGCGCGGCAGGCCGAAGCGCAGGGCGTCCAGATGTTCCATCAGATGGGTGCCGGCCTTGCCCCCGGCATGCACCGCAATGCCCGCAGGCTTGTCGATGATCAGCATCAGCCCGTCGCGGTAAAGCACGCGGGCCTGAAGCTCTTCAGGGGTCATTGTTCCGGGAACGGCGTCGGTGTGCAGGTCTGGCCCCTTGGCTTGAGCGTGGCGCATAATTTCTCGGCCTGGGCAGCGTCCACGGGACCGGCCACCAAGCGATAGGTGACGCCCAAATCGCCCAGATCGGCGCGCGAGACCTTGTAGCCCAGTTCGGCCAATTCGGAATGCTCTTTCTTCAGGGCCTCCCATGCCTTGTCGCCATGGCTGGCGGTGCCCATGGACAGCAGATGGATGCCGGCGGGACCCTTGGCGCCGGCGGCCAGCTTGGGCGGCTCCACCCCCGGCGGCGAGGGAATGACCTCCAGCCGGCCCGAAACACCGCCGGGCATGCGCTGGCCCCGGTTCAAGCCGGTCTTCTTCTTGGGCTTGGGCGGTGCCACCGGATTGGTCAGGGTGAACAGTTCGGGCAAGGTGCCGCCGGCCATCAGATCATCCACGGCGGCGGTTTCGCGGGTGCGTTCGTCGGGCGTGACCAGACCGGCATCTTCCAGCCAACCCAGCCGTTCCTTCAGCTTGCGGGCCGAGAACAGATCGGGCGGCGACCATTGCTGGCGTGCGGCGGGCTGCTTGGGCAGCAGCGAGTCCAGCATAAAGGCACGCTCGGCGGTTCGGGAATTGTCGTCGCCCCGCACCTTGCCGTCGCCCAGATCGGTGAACCGCTTGATCACCTCGTTCACCGGGGGGATGAGGTGCTGCAATCCGGCGGCGGGCGGCCGTGGCGCGGTCAGCGGCAGCAGCGCGCCCATGTTCGTGTCCTTGCGGGCCGTGGTCTCGTCCACCGGCACTTCGCCCATTTCGGTCAAACGCTTGAGCGCCAGGAAACGCAATGCCATGGGGTCGCCGGCCAGCAGCGTTTCGGCCTGAGCCGCATCCAGGCGCCCTTGCGGGAACGGCAGCGGCCCGGTGGGCGGCGTAACGGAACGCGGAGCCGCCGCCATAGCGGCTGGCTGGGGGCGCTCTGGCACCCGCGATTCAAGGCCGGGGCGAACCAGCGTGCGATCGGCCTGGTACTTGACCACCCGGGAATTAAGCTCGTCCACGGTGGTGTTCACTTTCGCGCAGCCAGCCGCCAGCGGAAGCACCGCCGCCACAAGGATCATCCGCCTACGCAGGAACATGCCGGCCTCGAAATGGTTTCAGCCGCCATTTTCGCTGTGCTTGGCGGAAGCGCAAGCATTATAGCGCCCGCAACCGTTCCGCCTTTCCGCATTAATATGTGAATTTTCCCGCCCCTACCATTGCGGCGCAAAGAATGCAAAGATGGCGGGGCCATGGACCTTGTTGCCGCCTTCACCACTGCCCTGGGACTTGTCGCCGGATTCGATGCCGAACTTCTGGGCATTGTCCGGCTGTCCCTGCTGGTCAGCCTGTCTGCGGTCATACTGGCCGCCCTGGTGGGCCTGCCCTTGGGCGCCGCCTTGGCACTGTCGCGCTTTCCCGGACGCGGTGCCGTGGTGGTGCTGCTGAACGCCTTCATGGGATTGCCGCCGGTGGTGGTGGGCCTGGGCGTCTATATCCTGCTGTCGCGGGCCGGTCCGCTGGGGCCGCTGGGGTTGCTGTTCACCCCCGGCGCCATGATCCTGGCCCAAGCCGTGCTGGTGCTGCCCATCATCGCC
This sequence comes from Rhodospirillales bacterium, assembly GCA_014379805.1. Classification (GTDB taxonomy): domain Bacteria; phylum Pseudomonadota; class Alphaproteobacteria; order Rhodospirillales; family Magnetospirillaceae; genus Magnetospirillum. Next base: position 10,661 of record JACMLB010000373.1, read on the forward strand.
GCCCTGTCGCGCCAAGTGGTCGCCGATCTGTGGGACGAGTATGGCGAGCAATTGCGTTCGCTCAACGCGCGGCCGTGGCAGGTGGCGCTGACCTTGTTATGGGATGGCCGTTTTTCGCTGGTCACCGCCGTATTGGCGGGCTTTGGCCGCGCTGCCGCCGAGGTGGGCGCGGTGATGATTGTCGGCGGCAACATCAAGGGCGTCACCCGCACCATGACCACCGCCATCGCGTTGGAGACCTCCAAGGGCGACCTTGCCTTGGCGCTGGGTCTGGGGCTGGTGCTGATCGCCATCATCGCCGCCATCAACGGCGCCCTGTTTGCCTTGGGCAGCTGGGCCAAGCGGAGTGCCGGCTGATGCGCGGCATCCTGCCCCTGCATTTGGATCATCTGGGCTTCGCCGCCCATGGCCGCCCGCTGCTGCAGGGCATCAATGTCCGCCTGGAGGCCGGCGCCCGCACCATCGTGCTGGGACCTAACGGCGCAGGTAAAAGCCTGCTGCTGCGCCTGTGCCACGGCTTGCTGGCGCCCACCGAGGGCAAGGTCAATTGGGGCGGCGGCGACATGCTGGCCCCGGACGTCGTTGGCCGCGCCCAGGCCATGGTGTTCCAGCGTCCGGTGCTGCTGCGCCGCTCGGCTGCCGCCAATGTGCGCCATGCACTGGCCTTGGCCGGCATGCCGTGGCGGTCGCGCCGGGACGCGGCACTGGATGCCCTGGACCGTTTCGGGCTGGCCCATCTGGCCCGGCGCCCGGCGCGGGTGCTGTCAGGCGGCGAGCAACAGCGCCTTGCCCTAGCGCGAGCCTGGGCCGTGCGCCCGCAAGTGCTGTTCCTGGATGAACCGACGGCGGCCCTGGACCCGGCGGCCACCCTGGCGGTGGAGCTGGCGGTTCAGGAATTCCATCAGTCCGGCACCAAGATCATCATGACCACCCACGACCTCGGCCAAGCCCGCCGGCTGGCCGACGAGGTGCTGTTCCTGTCGCGCGGGCGTCTGGTGGAGCATGCCTCCGCCCAAGCCTTTTTCAAACATCCAACCAGTCCGCAGGCCCGTGCTTTCCTGGCCGGCGAATTGGTCAGCTGAGGGGAAACACATGCTTCGTCGCATGGTCCTAGCCGCCGCCCTGGTGCTGGCCTTCGCCCCCGCACGGGCGGAAGACCGCTTCATCACCATCGCCTCGACCACGTCCACCGAGCAATCGGGCCTGTTCAACCACCTGCTGCCCCTGTTCACCCAAGCCACCGGCATCGGCGTGCGGGTGGTGGCGGTGGGCACCGGTCAGGCGTTGAAGATCGGCCAGCAGGGCGATGCCGACGCGCTGCTGGTGCACGACCGCGCCGGTGAGGACAAGTTTGTGGCCGAGGGCTCGGGCTTCGACCGCCGCGACGTCATGTACAACGATTTCGTCATGGTCGGCCCCAAAGCCGACCCGGCTAAGATCACCGGTCTGAAGGATGCCACCCTGGCAGTGTCGAAGATCGCCGCCGCCAAAGCGCCCTTCGCCTCGCGCGGTGACGATTCCGGCACCCACCGGGCAGAGTTGCGCTTTTGGAAAGCCGCCGGCGTGGACGTGAAAGCGGCGGCGGGCTGGTATCGCGAATTGGGCCAGGGCATGGGGCCGACGTTGAACACCGCCGCCGCCATGAACGCCTATGTTCTGGCCGATCGCGGCACCTGGGCCAATTTCAAGAACCGCCAGGACCTGACCATCGTGGTCCATGGCGACAAGGCGCTGTTCAACCCCTATGGCAGCATTCTGGTGGATACCAAGAAGCGCCCCGCTGACAAGGCTGCGGATGCCAAAATCTGGCACAACTGGTTGACCGGTCTCAAGGGCCAAGCCGCCATTGAGAGTTTCCGCATCAATGGCGAACAGGTCTTCTTTCCGCAGGCCCGCCAATGAATGAACCCATGGAAATCGTTCCCGACATGATGGACACCCATGAGGTCGCCCGTTATCTGCGGGTCAAGGAGCGCAAGATCTATGACCTGCTCAAGGAAAAGCGCATCCCCTGCGTCCGGGTGACTGGGAAGTGGCTGTTTCCCAAGACGGAAATCGACCATTGGCTCAAGCGCAATACGGGTCAGGTGGAAACGCCGCCGCTGGTGGTGGCAGGCAGCCACGATCCTTTGTTGGAATGGGCGTTGCGGCAGGTAGGTGACCTTTCCATGCTGCCCGGCTCCAGCGCCGATGGCTTGGCGAAGATGGCGGCGGGCGAGGCTGCTTTGGCCGGCATCCATTTGCAAAACAATCTGCCCCAGGTGGCCGAGGCTTTGACGGGCCACAATGTGGTGCTGATCCAATGGGCGCGCCGCCGCCAGGGGCTGGTGGTGGCGCAGGGCAACCCGCTGAAGCTGACCGGGCTGAACGATTTGACCCGTGGCGCCCGCGTGGTGCTGCGGCAAAAGGGCGCTGGCAGCCGCGCCTTGCTGGATGCCCTGCTGGATCAAGCGGGCATAGCGCCCGCGCAACTCACCATCGCCACCCACCCGGCTTTGACCGAGACCGAGATCGGCCTTGCCATCCTGGAAGGCGCCGCCGATGCGGGGCTGGCGGTGCAAACCGTGGCGACGACCTTGCGGCTGGGCTTCGTGCCCCTGTGCGAGGAACGCTTCGACGTGCTGATCCACCGTCAGGCCTATTTCGAACCGGCGGTGCAGGCGCTGCTGGCCTTCGCCCGAACTCCCACCTTCGCGGCCAAGGCAGATGCCTTGGGCGGCTATGACCTTGCGGGATTGGGCGAGGTGCGCTGGAATGCCTCATGAGCCTTAACGACCTTCGCGACCTGGCCCAGCAGGGCCGCTTCGACGCCCTGCTGCGCGCAGCCATCCGCCTGAAGACCGACGATCCGGTGCTGCTGCGCTTCCAACAGGGCGCCGCCGCACTGAAACGCAACGACGCTTTTGCCGCCGTCGCCGCCTTCGAGGCGGTTGCCGCCATGGACCCTGGCTTCCCCGCCTTGTGGGATGCGCTGGCCAGCGCCTATCGCCGCGACGCCCGCTACGACGATTGCATCCATGTGGCCCGCCGGGTCGCCCCCACCCGCCAGCTCCGCTATGAAACCGCCATGAGCCTGCTGGCCCTGGGTGATGCTGCCGAGGCGTTGGCGGTGCTGGACGCCAATCTGGCGGAAGACCCGGACCACGCCGCCTCGTGGTTCACCAGCCACGCCCCGGTGCTGGAGCTGGAGGGCGTGGCGGCGGCGCGCGAGCGGCTGGACCGAGCCACCGCCTGTGCCGGCGCCAACGGCAAATACGAAGCGTTCAAAGCGGCCTACGCCCTGCTGGCGAGCGATCCCGGTGCCCACGAATTGGTGCGCACCCATGTGGCCGCCCATCCGGCACGGCGCGCTTTGGTGGACGGCGTGGCGGCGCTGCTGCCCCACTGCCCCCAGCCGCCGCGCCTGTTCGGCCTGTCTGCCTCGCTGTTGCGCTATGCCGTAGCCCAGGCGGGCCAGCCCGGTCTGGTACTGGAATTCGGCGTGCGCCGGGGTACCTCCATCACCGTTATCGGAAATGCCGCCGGGCAGCCCGTGCACGGCTTCGATTCGTTCGAGGGTCTGCCGGAAGGTTGGGGCAGCGCCCCCGCCGGAGTCTTGACCACCGGACTGAACCTGCCGCCGGTTCCCGCCAACGTGACCCTGCATGCGGGCTGGTTCGACGACACTTTGGACCCGTTCCTGGCCGCCCATGCCGGCCCGGTGCGGCTGGTCAACATCGACAGCGACATCTATGCCTCGGCCCGCACGGTGCTGACCGCGCTGACCCCACGCATCCAGCCCGGCACCATCGTGGTGTTCGACGAATTCATCGGCAACCGCAGCTGGGCCGAGGACGAATACAAGGCCTTCGCCGAATATGTGGCCGCCACCGGCGTGCGCTGGCGCGTGCTGGCCTTGGCGCCCTTCACTAAACAGGTGGCGGTGGTCATTGAGGGTTAGACGCGCTATGATGGTGTCCGACCACGCAGGAAGATAGGGTGGCGCCATGGTTGACAGTGTATCGCAAACTTCGGTTGGGACTTCGGCAAGCCTCGCAGAAACGCTGGCGAAGCGGGATTCCGCAACCACCTCCGCCAAAAGCTCGGCATCTGCCCAGCGCAGCATCAATGATGTGGTGGATTTGTCGAAATCCGCCCAAGCGGCAGCGGAACTGCGCAGTTCCAACCTGACCGGCAAGCAGCTGACCGACAAGCTGGCGCAATCCCTGGATCAGGGCAAAAGCATCGGCCAGTCTTTCGCCGCCCAGATGAAGGCGGGCCGCAGCGCCACCTCCAGTGCCGGCACCGAAGACAAGTTCACCGACGCCTTGTTCTCAGCGGTTAAAGACATCATGACGTCGGGCAAACCCGGCAACGTGCTGACCAGCATCGTCAACAAGCTCTACAAGAAGTAAGCCTTCGGGCTTTCGTGCGGTGGGGATTGCCCACCGCACAGGCAAACACCCCCGTCACGGCACTCCCAAAGTGCAGTCGCGCCAGATGGCCGTCATCAAATCCGATTTGACAGCCCCTGCCTCGCCGGTGGCGCACCACACCGCCACGGTGACTTCCGCCGTCTTCTCGCCAAACTTGGTCAAGGTGACCGAGGGGGGCGGCGTCGCAGCGATACGGGCATCGCTTTGGATCAAGGCCTTGATGCAGGTCAGCGTCTTTTCGGCCCCGGCGGCGTAAGGCACCGGCGCCACCACCTCGACCTTGCGGGTGGCGTAGAAGGACAGATTGCGCAGCGCAGCGTTCCACAGCACGGAATTGGGCGCGATCACCTGGATGTTGTCGCCGGTGACCAGATGGGTGTGGAACAGCGACACGTCCTTGACGGTGCCTGCCTGCCCGCCGGCCTCGATGCCGTCGCCCACCTTGAACGGGCGGAACAACAGCAGCATCACTCCGGCGGCCAGATTGGACAACGTCCCCTGCAAGGCCAAGCCCACCGCCAAACCGGCGGCGCCCATGATGGCCACCACCGAGGTGGTCTGCACCCCTAGCCGTTCCAGCACCGCAACGGCGGTAAACGCCAACAGCGCCCAGCGCGCCAGCGAGGCGAAGAAGCCGCGCAGCATCTGATCGGCCACCCGCACCCGCGCCAACCCACCCTTGACCGCGCGCTCGGCCCAGCCGGCCAATATCCAGCCGATCAGCAGGGTGACCAAGGCCCAAAGCCCGTTGGCGCCCCAGTGGATGACCATGTCGGACAACTGGTCGAGATTGATGGTTGAGAGGTCGAACATGGGTTAGCCCCAACGATAGCCTGAGGGAGTGGGAAAGTGACGTTTCAATTCCGCCCAACCTGAAAGCGTTGCCTCATGTCGTGGTCGTCGCCCCACACTCAGCCCTCGGAGAAGTTCGATACGTTCTGCCATCGCGGGGTGAGTGTCCATAAGGCAAGTTTTCTGGTCCCAAGTTTGCCCATAAATACTCATCATCTTTTTGAACATGACGACATAGTGTTCCGTGTCCATTCCAACTCGCTCGAACAGTTCAGGGACGTGAGCGTCGGCTTCCCGTTCATGCGCCCGGGAAAAGCCGTTGGAAAGAACATTCTGAAAATGCGGGTCAAGTTTTTGGAGGGCTTCCGTCATAGAAATAGAAGCCCCCGCACCACCAGAGCGTTGCAAGGTCATCAACGCTTCAATCTCTTTGCTGTCCGAGATGTGACGATGATCATTGTGCCCGATTTCATGGACGACGATCCCCGCTAGTTCGCCGGGGTGGTCCGCATACAAGATTGTACCTGAGGCAATAGTGATTTTACCCCCGCCATAGGCCAAGCCGTTTGGACGTGGAAAGTCGGTGACGTAAACCTCCCATGGAAGATGCCCACGGTCGGCCACGTCAAGGAACGGTTGGCAAAACCGGCGGAATGCCTGTTGTAAAGCGGAATTCCGAACAATACCGCCCTGCCTCTCGTCGGGTTTGATAACAGTGCTATAATGAAGAGATCGACGCGCGGAAAGAATTTCGAAAGCTTCCGGGTCCGTCAAAGCCTCAGACAAATGTTGCGATGCAATTTCTTCCGCACTCGGAGGTTCCGGAACCGTATTTTGCGTGGGTACTGGTTTCTTTGATGCCGCGCGACTGGCCTCACTAAAAGGCTGGCCTTGCGGCGCACTCGGAAACCCATTCCTCGCATCGGCATAGGGGTCCACCTGCGCCCACGGATCGCTTTGCGGGCGAATGGCGCCATCGAACTGCGCCCAGGCGGGCAAGGCGGTGGTGGCGCCCAGGCTGGCGAGACCGGCAAGGATGGTGCGGCGGCTGGTGGACATGCGGCTCCCCTGGGCATGCGGATCGGCATACTCTACCCGCACGCGAAGGGGGTAGTCCACCACGGTTGGAAACAGCGCAAAGCGGCGCGGTGTTGGCGGGGTGAAGGAGAACTTCGCCATGGCCCGCGCACCCAAATCCAGTGCCCACGAACCCCTTGCCGGCAATCTCAACCGCGACATGATCGCCGAGGCCATCGCCTTCCTGGACAGCCTGGACCATGTGCGGCGCCGGGTGGCGCTGTATCCCTTCGATTCGGGCGAGCGCTTCGATTGGCACTTTGTGCCGCGCCACCGTCCCGGCCTGCATCTGCGCGACATGGAATCCGGTCAACGCCAAGCGGCCATGAGCCTGCTGCGCACCGGCCTGTCCGACAGCGGTTTCGCCGCCGCCCAAGGCATCATGGCG
>JACMLB010000374.1 GCA_014379805.1 Rhodospirillales bacterium
GCCGATCTGGCCGGCGGCGGAGTTGATGTTGGTGACGATCTCGAACAGCTTGTCGGCGGTCTGGTTGACGTCGCCCTTCAGCTGGCCGAACAGGCCGCCATACTGGTTGGTGATGCGCTGGGTCAGATCGCCACGCGCCACCGAGGACAGCACCTGGGCCACGTCCTTCAGGGCGATGCCGGTCAGATTGACCAGATTGTTGACGCCCTCGCACAGGCTGAGCAGGAAGCCGTCCTTGCCGGCCAGATCGATGCGGCGCTCCAGATCGCCCTCCGACGCGGCGGTGGCCACCTCGGCCACTTCGGCGACGATGGCGGCTTCGCGGGCGCGCTGTTCCGCATCGGCCTGGGCCTTGGCGATGCGGGCGGCCTCGGCCTCTTGTTCCATGCGGTGCTTGTCCACGGCGTTCTGCTTGAACACCTGCACCGCCTGGGCCATGGAGCCGACTTCATCGCGCTGGCCGAGGGCGGGGACGGTGATGTCCAGCTTGCCGCCGGCCAGATCGCCCATTGCGCGGGTCATGGCGCCGATGGGGCCGGTAACCGAGCGTACGATAATCACCGCCAGACCAAGGCTAACGGTCAGGCCGATGACGATCAGCAGGATGTTGGTCAGCGTGACTTGGTCATGAGTGTCCTGGGCCTTTTTGTATTCCTCGGCGGCGACGCGGGCTTGCAGATCGGATAGGGATTGCAGGTCGGCCATCAAATCGGTGAATTTTGGCCCGGCATCTTCGCGCATGACCCGTTCGGCCTGCTCGCGGTTGCCGGCTTCGGCCAGGGCGAAGACTTGATCGCGGGCAAGCCGATAGGTTTGCAGCCGCTGGGCAAGGCGGTCGGCGATGGCCTTTTCTTCCGGGGTCATGTAGGTGGCGGTGTAGTCCGCCCAGGTTTTGTTGTTCTTTGCCACCATGGTGTCGTTCTGCCGGCGCAAGTCGGCAACGATGGACGGGTCGCCGCTGGTCGCCGCCAGCACAGCATTGGTGCGCACCCGGTGCAGCAAATCCTGGACGGTGGCAAGCTGTACCAACGGAATCGCGCGGTCTTCGTAGACGGTGCGCAGACCTTCCTCAAGCCGGGTCATGCCATTGAAGGCGACGACGCTGATAACAATGGAGAGGAAGGCGAGCAACGCGGTCAGCACGCTGAGGCGCAGTGCGATACGGGTGTTGACGAAAAAACTCATGGGGAGGTCTCCGGGACGGCGTCAGGCAGCGGCGGAATGGGTCTCGAACAGGCGGGCGAGGTCTAGCAGCGCCACCATTCGGCCGTCCACGGCGACAATGCCCGCCAGCAATTCGGCGTGGTGGGCGTGTTCAAGTTCGGGGATGGGCTGGATGGCGTTGTCGGCCACGGTGATGATGTCGGCCACGGCATCCACCAGGATGCCGATCTCGCGACCCCCTACCGCCACCACCATGATGACGTGGCGGCTGCTGATGGTGGTCAAACCCCCGCCAAAGCGGGCGCGCAAATCGATGATGGGGATGATGGCGCCGCGCAAATCCATGACGCCGCGCATATAGCTGGGCGTGTCGGGCAAGGCGGTGGTGGGGCTCCACCCCTTGATCTCGCGGATGGCGATGATCTCGACGCCGTACTCTTCTGCACCGATGGTGAAGGAGATGAACTGGCGGGTGGCACTCTGGCCGTCGGAAGTTGCCGGCATGGTCGATTGATGCGTCATCGCGGAGCCTGCGGAATAGTTCCAGTCAGGCAATATAACCGCCACCGCGTTTCAAAGCACTTCCGTAATGTTGGTCGTAGCCATGCTGAAAACGCGCAGATGATCTTTGTAAGGTCTTTGCTTAATCACCAGGCACAAATTCAATCGATGATGAAATCTTGCACATAGCGCGGCAATGCAAACGCCGCTTTGTGCACATCTGGCGTGTAGTAGCGGGTCGCCACCGGAGCGGCCTGGAAGCGGGCGCGGATGGTCTCGACGCTGGCGGCGCGGGCATCGGTGGTGTTGGACGCCCAGCCCAGGGCCATGAAGCCGCCCACATAGGTGGGGACGGCGGCCAGATAGAAGCCGACGTCAGCGA
>JACMLB010000375.1 GCA_014379805.1 Rhodospirillales bacterium
AAGAAACGCGTTTGATAAGGGGCCGAGACCATCGGAGCCAGCATGCAGGCACAACAAAACAAGACGGTGGCCGACAGCTTTGCCGAGGCTATGCAGGCCTATGAGGGCGGCAAGGTGGCCGAAGCCAAGCGGCTGGCGCGCAAACTGATCGATTCCACCCCCCAATTCGGGGGCGCCCACTACCTTCTCGGGCTGCTGGCGCTGGATGCCGCACAGGGCAAGCGCGCCGCCGAAAGCTTCGCCCGCGCCATCGCCATCACCCCCAATCAGCCGGTGCTGCACCTCGCCATGGGCCGCGCCCTGGAAATCTCGGGCGATGTGGCCGAGGCCGGGCTGCATTACCGCACCGTTCTGGCCATCGACGCCAACCATGCCGAGGCCCATGCCCGCCTGGGCGAATTGCTGCGCCGCGCCGGCAAACGCGACGAGGCCATGGCCCATTGCCGTGCCGCCATCACCGCCAGCCCCATCCATGCCGAAGCCATGAACACCCTGGGCGCCCTGCTGACTCAAGCGGGGCGCGCGTCGGAAGCCTGTCAGGTGCTGCGCCAAGCGTTGGAACTGCGACCCAATTGGCCCTCGGCCCTGAACAATTTCGGCGTGGCCCTACGCGATGTCGGCCAGCCTGAAACTGCCGCCACCATTCTGGAAGGGGCGCTGGAGCTGCGCCCCGACCATGCCGGCACCCGCGCGAACCTCGCCAGCGTCTACCGCACGCTGGGCCGCTTCGACGATGCCCGCACCCAAGCCGAACGCGGCACCCGCGTGGATTCCCGCAACGCCGATGCGTGGATGGAACTGGGCCTGACCCGCCAAGCCCAGACCCATTGGGAGGGCGCCGCCGCCGCCTTCGAACGGGCCACCGCCGCCGCCCCCCGCTCGGCCCGCACCTGGTATTGCCTGGGTGAGGCCCGCCGCGCCATGAACGAGCCCGACCGCGCCGCCTATGCCTACCGCAAAGCTTTGTCGGTAGACCCAGACGACCAGCACGGCGCGGGGCTGGCCCTGGCCCTGGCCGGCGGCGCGCCCACGCCCGACAAGGCGCCCGAGGCCTATGTGCGCCAGCTGTTCGACGATTACGCCGACCGCTTCGACCACGCTTTGGTGGACAAGCTGGACTATCGTGCGCCGAAAGTGCTGGCCGCCGCCCTGGCTCGCGTGCTTGGGCCGGCGCAGGGATTAGCGGTGATGGATGCCGGCTGCGGCACCGGCCTCGCCGCCCCCGTGCTCAAGTCCCTGGCCGCCCGGCTGGATGGCGTCGATCTGTCCCAAGCCATGGTGGTCAAGGCAGCCGAGCGCGGCCTGTACGACGATCTGGCGGTGGGCGAACTGGTCGGCACGCTGAAGGGCCGCGCCGGTAATTACGATCTGGTGGTAGCTGCCGACGTGCTGGTCTATCTGGGCGATCTGGAACCGGTGCTGGCCGCCGCTCATGCCGCGCTGAAGCCCGGTGGCAGCTTCGCCTTCACGGTGGAAAAGACCGACGCGACCGCAAGCTATCTGCTGGGTCCCAAGCAACGCTACGCCCATGCCGCCGGCTATGTGACGGCCCGCGCCAATGCCGCCGGGTTCGAGGTGGCGCTGATGGAAGACGCCGTCACCCGCCGCGATGGCGACCAGGACGTGCCGGGGCTGGTGGTGGTGTTGCGGGTTTAGGCCCGCCCCGCCATCAACGCCCCAGCGGCCACGCGGTCGGGACTTTTCTTGGCTTCTTTCTTGAGCCCGGCGATCAGCTGGCTGACCTCGTCCACGGTGTGGTTGGGACGGCCCGGTGCAAGATGGACCAAAGCGGCGGAGACCGTCATCAGCGGGAACTTCACCACATTGCCGACGCGGTCTTGGCCGACGATGTGCCCCAAACTGCGGGTCTCGTCGTCGTAAAAGCTTTCCACGTCGCGGCGGAAGGTGGCGACCAGATCGACGGTAAGACGCATGGCTTCGTCAAAGCCCATGCGGCGGAAGCCGCCGAAGAAATCGTCGCCGCCGATATGGGCGGGGAAGCAGGTGTCCCGCGGCAGCGCCTTTGACAGCAATTCGGCAAACAGCATGATGGCGCGGTCGCCCAGGCGGAAGCCGTATTTGTCGTTGAACGGCTTGAAATTGTCGAAGTCGAAATAGACCAGCACGGCCTCTTGGTCGGTGGCGTTCAGCACCTCGGACAGATATTCGTGGATCAGGTTGTTGCCGGGCAGCTTGGTCAGCGGGTTTTGGTCCCGCGCGGCGGCCAAATTCTTTTCGTTAATGACACGCAGCAGCGAGTGGGCCGAGAGGAAGCCCACATATTTCATGTTGTCGACGATGATGATGCCTTCCGACCGCTCCACCGCCGAATAGGCCTGCAAGATGTGCTCGGCCTTGGTGTTGATGTCGGCCATGGGGCAGCGGGTGACGAAGTCCTTCAGCCTGCGGCCGATGGTCTTGTTGCTGATCAGCGCCTTGCCGTAGAGCGAGTAGGTATAGTCCTTCAACTCCTTCTCGCGCACGATGCCCACCGGTTCATGGGCTTCGTCCACCACCGGGAAAAAGGTCAGGGACTTGTCGGCGCGGAAGCGGTCGAACACTTCCTCCATGGTGCAATCCAGGCCCATGGGTTCCACGGTGGCAATCTGGCTGCCGATCAGCTTTTGGTCCGACACGGTGACCCGGCGCTCGCGCTTGGACATTTCTTCCACGTCGCTGTAATGGGCTTTCAGTTCGGCCATCACCCGCGTGGGTTTTTGCACCAGATAGCCCTGCACCAGATCGCACCCGATATCCTTGCAGACATAATACTCGTGCTCGGTCTCGACCCCTTCGGCCAAGACCACAACGCCCAGCAGATGGGCGATGTTGACGATCTGGGACAGGAACAGCTTTTTCTTGGAATCGGTGGCGATGTCCGAGATGAAAAAGCGGTCGATCTTCAGATAGTCGGGCTCGGCGAAATACAGCAATTGCAGGCCGGAAAAGCCGGTGCCGAAATCGTCGATGGCGATGCGGAAACTGTGGCGCTTGAAATGCTGAAACAATGCCGCCGCTTCCGCCGGCTGGCCGAACGGATGGCGTTCCGACACCTCGAAGGCGACTTGGCTTTCCTCGATCTGATAGCGTTCCAACATCTTGCGGGTGCGTTCGGGCAGCGCGCCATGGGGATCGATGCTGCGGGTGTCGATGTTGAAGAACAGCTTGGTCTGACGCCAATTGTCCAACTGGATGAACTTGGCCGCCGCCTTCTCGCGCAGCGCCATCTCCATATGGGTGAGGATACCCTGCGCATGGCAGGTGTCGAAGAAGTCCTGGATCGAGGCGAAACCAGCCTCCTCGTAATTCCTCAGCAGGGCCTCATAACCATAGCAATTGCCGGTATGGATATTGACGATGGGCTGGAACGCCACGTCCAAGGTGGCGACGATCTGGTTCCAGTGGTCATCCGAGGGCGTGGCAAGCCGATGAGTTTCGCCATGGGCATGGGCCGTGGTGAACATTCCTGCGCTCCCCCTGAAGAGGCCGCTATTGTCGCTGTGGCCCCAAGGGAGTCAACGCAGATACTGCACTGCAACATAAAATTCACCGCCACTGCGCCCGCGCTAGGGCTTCCTTTACCGCCACGGTGGAACAGGGCATCATTCGGGCATGCAGCGCAGTGACCCCGCCCAGATACTGGCCGACGATCTCGACCTGATTGCCGAGATGACGGCGGACTTCGCCCGCTCGCGCGATATTGAGGAAAGTCTGCGGGTCGGGCTGCAGCACATCGCCACCCGTATGGAGGCCGAAGCCGCCTCGCTGTTCCTGATGGATGGCGGCTCGGGCGATCTGGTCTGCCATGCCTGCTGGGGCCCCACCGACGTCACCGGATTGCGGCTGCCCCACGGTCACGGCATCGTCTGGCGTGCGGTCAACAGCAACCGGCCGCAGTTGGTCAAGGACACCACCACCGACCCCGATTTCGCCCAGCGCATCGACGACGCCACCGGCTTCACTACCCGGTCCATTCTGTGCGCCCCCATGTCGGTACGGGATGAATGCGTCGGCGCCATCGAGTTGTTTAACAAGAAGGGGGCCGGGTCCTTCGACGACGACGATCGTCGCATCCTGCAGGCCCTGGCAGCCTCCGCCGCGCTGGCGCTCATCAACGCCCGCCAAGCCTCCGCCATGGCCGAACAGGAAGGCTTCCGCCGCGAGTTGGCCCTGGCCGCCGACATCCAGCGCGCCATGCTGCCGCCCCCGCGTGATGCGGACTTCCCCATCCACGGGGTAAACCTCCCGGCGCGCGGCGTCTCTGGCGATTTCTTCGATCTGGTAGAGCTGCCCGACGGCAAGCTGGCCTTTGCCATCGCCGACGTGTCGGGCAAGGGCATGAACGCCGCGTTGCTGATGGCTAAAACCGCCAGCCTGTTCCGCTGTTTGGCTAAACGGTTGGACGGGCCGGGGGCGCTTCTCGCCGCCATCGATTCCGAATTGGCCGAGACTAATTCGGCGGGCATGTTCGTCACCATGGTGGCGGGCGTGCTGGACCCGGCATTGGGCCGCGTGGTGCTGGCCAATGCCGGGCACGAACCGCCGCTGCTGTGCTGCGGCGCCCGATTTGAGCGTGTGGATGGCGGCATGCCTCCTTTGGGTATCGATCCCACCTTGTTCATGGCAGGCTGTCCCGAGAGCGTGGTCGAACTGGCCGGTGGCGCGCTCTATCTGTTCACCGACGGTCTGACCGAAGCCAAGGACGAGGATGGCCGCATGCTGGGAATTGAAGGGGTTCAATCCCTATTGGCCCAATACCGCACCTTGCCTGCGCCCGACCGGCTGGAGGCCATGGTGGCGGACGTGGCAAAAGACGGGCTGGCCCTGCGCGATGACCTCACCATGCTGGTGGTGGAGGACCGGCGATGATGGACACCCTGTTCCCGGCCCGGCCCGAGCGTTTGTGCGACATACGCCGCGCCGTGGCCGAAAGCGCCAGCCGCCTGGGGTGCCCGCAGCCGGTCGTGCACGACGTGGTACTGGCGGTGGACGAGGCTTGTCAGAACATCATCCGCCATGCCTATCAGGGCTGCGACGGAGACATCAAAGTTCAGGTCAGCCGTGACGACCACCGGCTGGTGGTGCGGCTGATCGACTTCGCCCCGCCGGTGGACGTCGCCAAAATTTGCCCACGCTCGCTGGACGAGCTGCGTCCCGGCGGCCTGGGCACCCATTTTATGCGTGCCGTCATGGACGAAGTGGCCTTCCTGCCGCCCCCCAGCGGCGCCGGCAATATGTTGCAGATGATTAAGCGGATCGGTGAACCATGAACCTGAAGACTCATGAAAATAACGGCACGGTCGTGGTCTCCTTGGCCGGCGAGATCGATTTGGAACACTCGCCCTCGGTGCGCAAGCAACTGATGGAGCTGATGTTCGACCGCCGCGACGTGCTGGTGGATATGGCCCAGGTTGCCTATATCGACAGCTCGGGCATCGCCAGTCTGGTGGAGGCCTATCAAATGGCCCGCAAGAACGCGACGCGCTTCGTGCTGGTGGCGGTCAGCCAGCCGGCCTTGCGGGTGCTGCAGCTGGCCCGCCTGGACAAGGTGTTCGCCCTGGCCGACACCGTGGAGGCCGCCCTGGCCGGCTGAACAGATGCTCGACGACGTCATCCTGCGCTTCGCCACAATGCTGGACCGACTGGGCCGCGCCACCATACGCGCCGTGGCAGAGTTCGGTTTTGCCGCATCCCTGTTCGGGCAAGCCTTGTGGTGGATCGTCATGGGCCGCGCCCGGCGCCAACCGGTCAGGCTGGCGCCCATCGTCATCCAATGCGTGGAAATCGGCATTGCGGCACTGCCCATCATCACCGTGCTGGCCGCCACCATCGGCCTGATGCTGGCCATCCAGGGCATCTACACGCTGCGCACCTTCGGCGCTGAAAGCCGGGTGACCCTGGGCATTGCGCTGTCCACCGTGCGCGAGTTCTCGCCGCTGATTACCGGCATTCTGGTGGCCGGAAGGTCGGGCTCGGCCCTGGCGGCGCGTCTGGGCACCATGCGCATCAATCAGGAAATCGACGCACTCACCGTCATGGGCATCTCGCCGGTGCGCTTTCTGGTGGTGCCGCCTTTGGTCGCCATGGCGGTGATGATGCCGTTGCTGACCCTGTGGGCCGATCTGGTCGGCCTGTTCGCCGCCGGACTGTATGTCTCGGCCCAATTGCAGACCTCGCTGGCGGCTTACGGCGACGAATTGCTGAACATCCTCAAGCTCAACGACTTCATGCACGGTCTGGCGAAAAGCTCCATCTTCGCGGCCCTCATCACCACCGTGGGGGTGGTCAACGGTGCCTCGGTTTCGGGCGGGGCGGAAGGGGTGGGGCGCATGACCACAAGGTCCGTGGTGCACGCCATTTCCGCCATCGTCATCACCGACATGGTGTTCGCCTTCATGGTGACGCGATGAACCCGGTGCAGGTGAAGAACCTCGACACCCATTACGGCCATCGCCACATCCTCAAGGACGTGTCGCTAGAGGTCCGCCAGGGTGAGATCTTCGTCATCATGGGTGGCTCGGGGTCCGGCAAGACCACCCTGCTGAATCATCTACTGGGCCTGCTGCGCCCCAGTTCGGGCAGCGTCCACATTTTGGGTCAGGACATCAACACTATCGGCGCCCTGGCCAAGCAGGAGTTGCGCACCAAGATGGGGGTGGCCTTCCAGTCGGGCGCCCTGTTCTCCAGCATGAGCGTGGGCGACAACATCGCCCTGCCCCTGCGGGAACACACCAAACTGGACGACACCACCATCGGCATCGTCACCCGCCTCAAGCTGGAGGTGGTTTCCCTGGCCGGTTTCGCCGATCTGATGCCGTCGGAACTGTCGGGCGGCATGATCAAGCGCGCCGCCTTTGCCCGCGCCATCGTCATGGACCCCAAGCTGCTGTTCTGCGACGAACCCTCCGCCGGCCTGGACCCGGTGGTGGCGGCCAGCATCGATGATCTGATCCTGCGCCTTCGCGACGCCATGGGCATGAGCATCGTCGTGGTCACCCATGATCTGGACTCCGCCTTCAAGATCGCCGACCGCATCTGTGTTCTGGACAAGGGCGAGGTGCTGGCTCTCGACACGGCGGACGCCATCCGCGCCTCGCCCAACGAGCGCATCCAGAACCTGCTGAACCGCCGCACCGAAGAAGCCGAGATCGACCCCGACGCCTATCTGCGCAGGCTGTTGGGCGAGAAAGACGAAGATGAAGACGAAGAGCCCATGAGAGATCACCTATGAAAGACGTGAGAACCAACTACGTCATCGTCGGCGCCTTCGTCCTGACCATGCTGGGCATTTTGCTGGGCGTGATCGCCCTGCTGACGGGCCGCACCGGCGCCACCGACACCTACATCACCCATCTGGGCAATGTGAACGCGGTGAAATTCGGCACCAAGGTCACCTATGAAGGCTTCGTGGTGGGCCAAGTCGAGGACATCGTCCCCCTGCGCGCCGACGGCAAGACCAGCTTCCGCGTCATCCTCTCGGTGCGCGAAAACTGGCCCATCCCCGAGGGCTCGGTCGCCCGCGTCGCCGCCTCGGGCATCCTGGCGGCGGTGACCGTGGACATCAAGGGCGGCACGTCGGAAAAGATGCTGCCGCCCGGCTCGCAAATCCCAGGCGGGCCGGCGGCCAACATCTTCGCCGTCATGAACGACATGGCCGGGCAAGTGGCGGTGCTGAACCAGCAGGGCCTGCTGCCGCTGCTGAGCACCCTGAACCAGCGGGTGGATTCCCTGGGCGCCATCCTGGAAAAGCAGGCGCCCGAGGTGCTGGCCAATCTGCTGGTGGTGACCCGCGACTTGGCCGACAAGACACCGCGCATCACCGCCGACGTGCAAAAGATGACCGGCACCTTGGCGACCGGAGTGGTCACCGACCAGAACGCCCAGCGGATTTCGCAAAGCCTCGCCAATTTGGCGGACCTGACCGCCGGCCTGCAAGACAGCCGCAAGAAGGTGGATGCGGTGCTGGTGTCCCTGGACAGACTGGTGGATAAGAACGGCCCCACCATTGAGGCCTCACTGAAGGATTTGCGCTATACGCTGCAAAGCGTGGCGCGGAATATCGATTCGGTGACCTATAACCTTGAAGGCACCAGCCGGAATGTGAACGAATTCAGCCGGCAATTGCGGGAGAATCCGGGCGTGCTGCTGGGCGGGAACAAGCCCCGCGAGGATGCGCCGGGGAGAAGGTAGTCGGTGTTGGGGGCGGAGCGCCGGGACGGTATTCGGGAGCCGGTTGGCGGTTCGGCCTGAGAACACGGAAATCACGGATGCCCGCTGAAGCGGGCCACGGAAGACACGGATGAGAGTGCAGCTTGAACCTCGCTTGGAAGCGCTGACCGAACGCATCATTGGTGCGGGGTACGAGGTCGCGCGCACGTTGGGGCATGGCGCTGCAACCACCTGTGTACTCGCGGCACTTCTTGGGGGGTGCATGACGGCTGGAGATGCACCCGTTCGCGAGTTTGAGCACCTAGATAATTGCATGTCACCAACGATATATTTTTCTCAAACCACTCCGCCGAACCTGAAAGCAGGCATTCAATCTTATGTGGCTTCACTGCCCCTCTCCGGTATGCTCCATAGCAAGGCAATTACAGTAGAGATTAGAGCCAGGCATTCAGAATCCGTGAACAAATTGGTAGCGTCGAGGCCCGCAGGCATCCCTTCTTGGATGCGCACTCATGAGCAGATAATAGAGAAAAATCAGTCTTGCATCATTGGAACTTCACTCACCTATTCTCGCATCCCGGTCCTTTCTCAGATTACATTTGAATGGGACTTTAACGATATCGATTTAACTCTTTTGAAAAGATGCATATCGACCGCAATTTTTTGCGGCACTAAAATTGGCGGTCCAAATGAATAGTCTCGAAGAACGAATAGATCGCTCATGCAGCACTCCACGTCCGGCATGTCACACGCCGCGGCCCATGCGCTTGGGCACTCTGGGCGTGTTCCTCGCCGCCCTGGCCCTAACCGCCTGCGCCCAGCCCGCCCCACCTCGGGACAATTTCTACCGCCTCACCATCGCCACCCCGGTGCAACCCTTCCCCAAGCCCGTCCTGCCCGGCGTGTTGGAAGTGAACCGCCTGGACACCGACGGCGCCCTATCCGAACGGGGTCTCGCCTATCAGGAAGCCGACGGTGCCCTGGCCCGTTACGCCTATGATCTGTGGAGCGATGCGCCCGCCACAGCCATCCAGCAAAATCTGGCCGAGTACCTGCGCGCCGCCCATGCCGCCGACGAAGTGGTGACGCCCGATCTGCGGGTGCCACCCGATTGGGCGCTACGGGGCCGCTTGAGCCGTTTCGAATATTTGCCCGCCCAATCCAAAGTGGCGGTGAAGCTTCAATTGTCCGTGGTCTCGGCCCGCGACGGCACCTTGGTGCTGTTGCGCAGCTACGCCGCCGATACCCCCGTCCAAGGCGCTGGTCCCGAGGCGGCAGTGGCCGCATTCAACCGTGCCATGTCGGAAACCTTGTCCCGCTTCGCCGCCGACCTTGCTCAAACCCCAGTACAGAATCGACACCCATGAGACCCCGCACCAAACGCCCCCATTCCTCCGCCCGCCCCAAGCCGAAAAACGCTCCGCCGCCGCGCAACGTCGAGGTGGAGATCGAAGAGATCGGCGCCCGTGGCGACGGCGTTGCCCGGATGGGCGACGATCTGGTCTTCGTGCCGTTCACCGTGCCGGGCGACCGCGTGGTGGCCCGCATCGAAGGCCGCCGGGGCGAAGGCTTGGCCGCCGCCTTGATCGAAGTGCTGGTGCAAGGCCCCGACAGGGCCGAGCCGCCCTGTCCCCATTTCAGCCGCTGCGGCGGCTGCGCCTTGCAGCATGTGGACGATGCTGTCTACGAAGCGTGGAAGCGCAACCTGCTGGTGACCCAATTGTCCCGCGCAGGCTTGGGCGCCGTGCCGGTGGGGCCGCTGGTGCGGGTGCCACCGGGCAGCCGCCGCCGCGCCGCCTTCACCTTCGCGCGCCGCAAGAACGAAGCCACTTTGGGCTTCAACGCGCGCGCCACCCACTCGGTCATCGATCTGGAAAGCTGCCTGCTGTTGGAGGCGCCGCTGGTCGCACTACTGCCGCCCCTGCGGCGCATGCTGGTGGATATCGTTGCCGCCAATGAGGAAGGCGACGTCACCGTCAGCCTGACCGAGAACGGCCTGGATGTGCTGGTAGAGGCCGACGCCCGGTTGGATTTGTTCGACCGCGAGCGTCTGGCAGCCTTCGCCGATGCCCAGGATTTGGCGCGCCTGACGTGGCGCCGTCCCGGTGCAGGCTTCATGGACCCCATCTCGCGCCGCCGCCCGGCCATTGTGCGCTTCGGCGGCGTGCCGGTGGAACCGCCGCCCGGTGGTTTCCTGCAACCCACCAAGGGCGGCGAACTGGCCATCTCCGAGGCGGTGCTGTCGGCTATCGGCCCAGCCGAACACGTGGCCGATCTGTATTCCGGCTGCGGCAGCTTCACCTTCCCCTTGGCGGTGCAAGGCCGTGCCTTGCATGCGGTGGAAGGCGAGGAAGCCCCAATCCGCGCCCTGGAAGCCGCCGCCAATGCGGAAGGCCTGCGCGTGACTGCCGAAGTGCGCGATCTGTCCCGCCGCCCGCTGTTGGCCCATGAGCTGAAGAAATTCCAAGCGGTGGTGTTCGATCCGCCGCGCGCCGGTGCCAGCGCCCAGGTGGAGTTCCTGGCTGAGGCCGGCCCCAAGACGGTGATCGCGGTATCGTGCAACCCGGCCACCCTGGCGCGTGACCTCAAGACGTTGGTGGCCGGCGGCTACACCGTGGAACAGGTCACGCCCATCGACCAGTTCCCGTTCTCCGCCCATCTGGAGGCGGTCGCCGTGTGCCGGCGCTGATATGGAAGAACAGCCTGCATTCAACGCATGGCTGGTATTCCTAACATGCTAAACTGGGCTTCAACCCATCCCGCATAGTCCCTCTTAATAACAGTGAGAGGGAGTGGAAAATGAATTTCTCTGGTCTGGATTCCGACGCCCTGATCGCCATCGGCTTTGTGGGCGTACTGGCCGTCATCACCATCGGACTTTTTGTGTTCGTTGGAGCGAAGATGTCCAAGAAAGCCGGCGAACAGTAGACAGAGACTCCCCTCTGCCGCCGGGCGGGAGAGGGGAAACTCTTGTGGAACTTATGGGAAGGCGCGCGCGTTAGCGCCAAAAGGCGTTCCCACCACAGGAGGTCCGCATGGCTATCGGAATGGGCGGCCATTCGCCGTCGAATATTCTGCATCACCTCAAGGGGGTGGACTTCCCAACCCACAAGTCCGGGCTGCTGGAGCAGGCCCAAAAGAACAATGCCGAGAACGACATTCTCGACATCATCCGCCAGCTTCCCGACGATGAATATCATTCCATGGCCGATGTGCTGAAGGGCGTCGGCAGGGTCGAGTGATGGGGCGGGACGTGACGGGATGCGGCTGGGGCGGTATCATGGCCGCCCCGTCAAGCAGGTAAGGCCTCGCCCGTGACCCTGGAACACCCGTTCGCCCAATATGTCCGCATCCTCGGCAAAGGCCCCAATCTGTCGCGCCCGCTGACCCAAGAGGAAGCCCGCGCAGCCATGGCCCTGGTCATGGCGGGGCAGGTGGAACCGGTGCAGTTGGGCGCCTTCCTGTGCCTGCTGCGGGTCAAGACCGAGACGCCGGAAGAAGCCGCCGGACTGGCCCAGGCCATCAAGGACACCATAACCCCGCCCAAGGGCATCACGGTGGACGTGGATTGGGCGTCCTATGCCGGCAAGGCGCGACGGCTGCCCTATTATCTGCTGGCGGCGCTGGCTTTGGCTCAAGCGGGCGTTTCCGTTTTCATGCATGGCGCCGAGCATCACACCGCCGGGCGGGTCTACACCTCGGAGGCGCTGGCGTCTTTGGGCGTGAAGGCGGCCACCAGCGTTGACGAGGCCAAGGCGCAATTGGCGCGCAGCCATTTCGCCTATATGACGCTGGAGCATCTGTCGCCCCGCCTGCACCAGATCATGGAACTGAAGGCGTTGCTGGGTCTGCGTTCGCCCATCCACACGGTGGCGCGCATGGTCAATCCGTTCAACGCCGCCTTCACCGTCAACGGCGTCACCCACCCGCCCTATCTGACTGTGCACCAGAACGGCTCGCTTTTGCTGGGCGAGCAGGCCACTGCCGCCTTCAAGGGCGATGGCGGCGAAGTGGAACGCCGCCCGGAAAAGCCCTGCGAAGTGTGGGCCTTGGTGGCAGGCGAACCGGTCCGCGAAGAATGGCCCGCTTTGGTCGGCGGTACCCGCGAGAAGGAAGAGCATCTGGACCTCACGCGTCTCAAGGCGCTGTGGACCGGGGCCGAGCAGGACGACTTCGCCGACGCCGCCATCGCCGGCACCATCGCCATCGTGCTGCGCTATTCGGGCCGCGCCGGGTCCATGGCTCAGGCGGAATCTGCTGGCCGGGCGCTGTGGGACAGTCGCGACAAGGCAAACATTCCCGGTGCGCAACAGGGTTGAATTACCGCTGCGAAATCGCCACCTGTGCTCGGGGCCGTAGCGTTGCGGTTGCCCATTCTTTTTCTCGCCCATTGTGTGCGAATCTTAAGGTGCCCGCCGGCCTATGATCGTTTACCTTGCCCACGCCGGCCAAAGCCTGAGTGCCACTGAGTGAAAGCGCCCATGATCGTCATTGAAGACCTCACCCACGTCTATCCGGGTGGCCGCAAGACCAGCCCGCGCACTGCCGTCGATGGCCTGACACTGTCCGTGGCCGAGGGCGAGTTCACCATTCTCTCGGGGCCTAACGGCTCGGGCAAATCCACCTTGTTCCGCATCCTGTGCGGGCTGGCGCTGCCGTCTAAGGGCCGCGTCACCATCGGTGGTTTCGACCTGTTCACCCAGCCGGCCAAGGTGCGCGGCATCCTGGGGGTGGTGTTCCAGAACCCGGCGGTGGACAAGCACCTGACCGTGGCGGAAAATCTGAAAATCCACGCCGACCTTTACGCCATCAGCGGTGCCGATTTCCGGCGCGTGCGCGACGAGGCGCTGGCCTGGACCGATCTGGCCGATCGCCTCGACCAGAAGGTCGAGACGCTGTCGGGCGGTCTGGCCCGTCAGGTGGAATTGGCCAAGGTGCTGATGACCCAGCCCAAGGTGCTGCTGCTGGACGAGCCCACCACCGGGCTGGACCCGGCCTCGCGGCGCAACTTCATCGCCGCCCTGCAACGGCTTCAGCGCGAGCGCGGCATGACCGTGCTGATGACCAGCCACGTCTTTGCCGAGGCCAATGATGTGGACCGCGTCGCCATCATGAAGGACGGCAAGCTGATGGCCTTCGACACGCCCCAGGCGCTGAAGGCCCGCATCGGCACCGAGATGGTGGTGGTCCAAGCCACCGATGCCGAGGCCTTCGCCGAGAAGCTGCGCTCCGAAATGGGTCTGGCGGTGCGCCGCCATGGCGACGAGGTGCGGCTGGAGGAGACCGAGAACGGCGAGGGACTGCCCATGCTGTCGGGCCTGTTGGAGCGCTACCGCGCCGACATCCTGTCCATCTCCATCAAGCAGCCGGATTTGGAGGACGTCTTCGTCCACGTCACCGGCAAGGCGGTGCCCGAGCACGCCATCACTCCCCCGTTGCTTGAGAAGGTCGCCAGCCGATGATGCGCGTCGCCTTGTCGCTCGCCAAGCGCGAGCTTACCCGTTTCATCCGCCAGCCCCAGCGCGTCATCGGCGCCGTGGCTCAGCCGTTGATGTTCTGGCTGTTCCTGGGCGCCGGCATGGGCGGCAGCTTCAAGCCGCCGGGCATGGAGCAGATCACTTATCTGGAATATTTCTACCCCGGCGTCATGGTGATGATGATGCTGTTCGCCAGCGTCTTTTCGTGCATCACCATCATCGAGGACCGCGACGCCGGCTTCCTGCAAGGCGTGCTGGTCGCCCCCATTAACCGCATGGGCATCGTGCTGGGCAAGGTCAGCGGTGCCACCATGATCGCGCTGATCCAGGTCGCCCTGTTCACCATCGCCGCCCCGTTCCTGGGCCTGCATCTCGGCTTGGGCAGTCTGGTGCTGTTGCTGGTGGCGTTCATCCTGACCGGCATGGGCTTCGCCGCCTTGGGCTTTTTCCTGGCCTGGGGCTCGAAAACCACGTCGGGCTTCCACGCCATCATGATGGTGCTGCTGTTCCCGCTGTGGATGCTGTCGGGCGCCCTGTTCCCCATGTCGGGGGCGTCGGGCTGGATGACCGTGGTCATGCACATCAACCCGGTCTACCACGCGCTGAACATCGTCCGTGCACCGTTCTACGGTGCGCC
>JACMLB010000376.1 GCA_014379805.1 Rhodospirillales bacterium
CAGCCAGAAATAGCTTCGATCCATCAATAGGCTCCCTTCGGGAACCTTGAATCACAAACCGGCTTCGCTGGGAATCCAATTTATGGGTCCGGAGCCTAGAGCCCCACCAGCGTCCTGATCTTCGCCACGTTCCAGCCCTTAGCGGTTTCCACCAAGGTCTCGGCGTTGGCGAGGCTCTCGCCTTCAAGTTCCAGCAACACGCGGTTGTTCAGCACCAGGGTGATCTCGCCCGATTTGGTCGAGGTATCGTACCGCAGCAATGCGTCCTCGGCGCCCACCTTGACGCGCTTCATGTTGGGCTGAGCGGCGGTGGCGGCGGGATTGGCAAGCAGGGCGGCAGCGGCTTCCACCGCAGGGCTGTCCAGGAACAAGGTGGCGTTCAACGTGGACTCGCCCTTGGCATAAGCGCGGCTGACCGATAGGCCGCCGCCCACCTGCCCCAGGCCTTGCAACTCTGCCGGGTCCGCTTGCCAGCCGGTGGCAGGGACCGGCAGGGTTTCGGCCAAGGCCTTGCCCAAACGGTCGTGGATGTCGGCCAAGGCGGCTTCCAGGGCGCGCGCCGTGCGCGGCAAATCGTTCTTCTGATAGGCGGCGCGGGCGGCCTCGATCTGCGCCGGCACGTTATCGGCGGCAAAGGCCGGTAACGCCATCGCCACACCCACAATCACACAAAGCTTGGACTGCCAGCCCATTCCCGACCCCTTCGAAGCTTCCCGCCGCGACCTTAGCAACCGGGGATGCCCGGCGGCAAGCGTGCGCACATGGGCATCATCTGTTAGGGTCTGATGTCACAGCCTGGGTTGGGAGCCCGTCTAGGTGAACGTCGTCTTCTTCCTGCTGGCATTTACCGCCTTCGCCATGGCCGCCTGGGCCGAGGCCACGGGCGGCAGCGGCGCCATGGCGGCCCTGGCCGAATCCACCTTGAAAGCAGCCGAGGGTGCAGTTCCCCTGGCCCTTGGGCTGATCGGCGTCATGGCGCTGTTCCTGGGCCTAATGAAGGTGGCCGAGGCCGGCGGCCTGGTGCGCGCCATCGCCCGCCTGCTGGCGCCGGTGCTCAAGCGCCTGTTCCCGGAAATCCCCGACGGTCACCCTGCCTTGGGCGCCATGGTCATGAACATGGCCGCCAATATCCTGGGCCTGGGCAATGCCGCCACCCCGTTCGGCATCCGCGCCATGGAACATCTGGAGCGGCTGAACCCGCACAAGGGCACTGCCACCAACGCCCAGGTGCTATTCCTTGCCATCAATACCGCCGGGGTGACCATCCTGCCCACCAGCGTCATCGCCTTGCGCGCCGGCTTGGGGTCAGGCAATCCGGCGGCTGTGGTGGCGCCCACCCTGTTCGCCACCCTGGTGGCAACCTTGGTCGCCATTGCCGCCGCCCGCCTGCTGCAACGCTGGTCGCCGCAACCCGACGCGCCGCCCCTTGCCCCGGACACCGCCATCTGCGCCGAGGACATGGTCCCCCCCGCCCCCGGCTGGGCCTGCGCGCTGGCTTTGGCGGTGGTGGTCGGCATCATCCCGCTGATGGTGTTCAAGGGCGAGGCCTTGGGCCATTGGATCGTGCCCGGCTTGGTGGTCGGCCTGCTGGGCTTCGGCCTGATGCGCGGGGTCAATATCTACGAGGTGTTCGTGGATGGCGCCCGCGAGGGCTTCACCATCGCCGTGCGCATCATCCCCTATCTGGTGGCCATTTTGGTGACGGTGGGCATGTTCCGCGCCTCGGGCGCCATGGATCTGCTGCTGGCCCCGTTGGGCCGCCTGACTGCCCCCTTCGGCATGCCCGCCGAAGCACTGGCCATGGCCGGCATGCGCTCGCTGTCGGGTTCGGGGTCGTTCGGCCTGTTGGCGTCCTACTTGCGCGACCCAAGCATGGCCATCGACGGCGCTACCGCCATCCTGCTGGGCACCATTTACGGTTCCAGCGAGACCACCTTCTACGTCATCGCCGTCTATTTCGGCGCCGTGGGCATCCGCCGCATCCGCCACGCCTTGGCCGCCGGCCTGATCGCCGATGTGGCCGGGCTGCTGGCAGCCGTGGCGGCGTGCCGGCTGCTTTACCCCTAACGCGGCTTCCGCTATATCTCCACCTATGTCGGAATATATGGAAACCTTCTCGGCGCTTATGCAGGTCATCGCCATCGACGTGGCGCTGGCCGGCGACAACGCCATCGTGGTCGGCATGGCGGCAGCCGGACTGCCGACCTTGCTGCGCAAGCGTGCCATCCTGGTCGGCATCGCCGCCGCCGCCGGATTGCGCATCGTCTTCGCCGCCTTCACCATCCAATTGCTGCAGATCGTCGGGCTGTTATTCGCCGGCGGCCTGCTGCTGTTGTGGGTGTCGTGGAAGCTGTGGCGCGAATTGTCGGGCCAAGCCGCCGAGGAACGCGCCGATTTGGAAGAAGAGGCCGCGAGCGGACCGCCCAAGACCTTCCCCCAGGCGGTCACCCAGATCATCATCGCCGACGTGTCCATGTCGCTGGACAACGTGTTGGCGGTGGCCGGCGCCTCACGCGACCACGAATGGGTGATGGTGATCGGCTTGGCCCTATCGGTGGCCTTGATGGGCCTTGCCGCCAACATGGTGGCCCGGCTGCTCAACAATTATCGCTGGATCGCCTATGTGGGCCTGGCCATCATCCTTTACGTGGCCGCCAACATGATCTGGAGCGGCGGCCACGAATTGATGGCTTATACCAACACCTAGCTGGCCGTCCGCAATGCAGCCGGGGACGCCGGCACGGTGAAAGCCTGAGCGGCAAGGACCACGTATTCGCGCATGGCCGCTTCGGCCTCGGCCCCCTCGCCAGCCGCCACGGCGTTGGCGATACGCCCGCCCAAGGCGCGCTTTACCTCGGGTTCCACCAAACTGCGCCGGCCACCGGTCAGGATGGGCTGCCACAGGGTTTCCGCCAGCCCCACCAGCACGCCATTGCCGCAGCCACGATGCAACGCGGCCAGCCAATCGCCGTCTTCGGCGGCCAGACTGACCAACTCGGCGCGGGTGTCCGAGTCCATGCGGCCCGCCGCCAAGGCGGCGCAAACCGCTTCCAGCTCGGTCAGGGTTTCGAACAGGGCTTGCCCCACCCCGTCAGCGACGATAACGCCGCGATGGGGGCGGTTCTCCACCAGACCAAGGGTGGCAAGCTGGCGCACCGCCTCACGCAGCGGAGTGCGCGAGACGCCCATGCGAGTGGCCTGCACCACCTCGTCAAGGCGGGTTCCGGGCCGAAATTCTCCGGCGACGATCTCGGCGGCCAATTGCACGCGCACCCGCTCCGCGCGGGTCATTGGCGGTACGCTGGGGAGGGAAGCTTTGCGCGACATGCTGGTATGGCCCCTGATCTGTTCCACGAAACTTAAGGGCAGCCGTGGCACACGTCCTCCCCTAAGAGTAGTTATCTTGCAACATATTCCCTATGTCGTCCAGGGTAATTGAATGCTTTGTGCATCTTGCAATTGTATACAATCCGAATGCATGCCCGTGTGGGCACTAAGTCGCGACTGAAATACGCAAGCATATGAGGCTACTCCCCAAGCTAGCCACCCCAAGTCGATGGGTGTATGGTGTCGCAAGAGTTGGGTGGACTTGGGGGTCCAACTATGCGGCACGGGGGATGGCTATCTTGAATTACGGGAAGCGTTTTTCGATCATCGCGGGTGGCGTGGCCGCGATGGCCGTGGCCGCGCCACAGCCCTTGGCTGCGCAAACGCTGGTGGAGGAACTTCACCGTCTGGTCGAAACCAACCCGCAAATTCAGGCCAAACAAAAAAGTGTCCGTTCCGCCGATGAAGGCATCCGTGTGGCCCGTGCCGGCTATATGCCCACCGTGCGCGTCAACGGCGACACCGGTCCGGAATATGTGGACAGCCCGTCACGGCGTTTGGTGGAAGGGCATCGCTCTTATAAAGGGCGTGAGTCCAGCGGCCTGACCGTCACCCAGCGCCTGTTTGACGGCAATCTGACCGATTCCGCCGTGGAATCCGCCAAAATTACCCGCGAGTGGTCGTCGTCTGAATTGCGCGCGACCCGCCAGAACACCATCCAGGAAGGCGTGCTGGCCTATGTGGACGTGCTGCGCCAACTCAAACTGATCCAGCTGGCCCGCGACAACGAACGCAAGATCCAGGAACAGCTTAGCCTGGAAGACGAACGGGTGCAGAAGGGTTCGGGCATGGCCTCGGACGTGCTGGCCGCCAAACAGCGCCTGCAAGTGGCGAAGGAACGCCGGGTCAATTTCGAAGGCGCCTATCACACCGCCGTCGCAAAATATGCCCAGGTCTTCGGCAATGCCCCCGACGCCGCCCGCCTGTCCGACCCGCCGGTCCCGTCGGCCCTGATCCCGCCGGAATTGGAAGCTGCCATCCGCTCTGCCGAAAAGGACAACCCGTCCATCGAGAGCGCCAACAAGACCGTCGATCTGCAAAGCGAACGCCGCCGCACCGCCGAATCCGGCTATTACCCCAATCTGGATTTGGTCGGCCGCGCCAATTATGAAAATGACAAGAACGCCACCCTCGGCGTGCGCCGCGACTGGTCGCTGCTGCTGACCGCCAGCTGGGAACTGTTCTCGGGCTTCAAGACCGACGCCCAGGTGGCCCAGGCGTCGTACGACTACGCCGCGTCCAAGGACAGCAGCCTGCATACCGCCCGCAAGGTGTCGGAAAACGTCCGCATCACCTGGCATAAGCTGAACACGGCACGTGAGCGCATGGGCCTGCTGGAAAACGCCGCAATCCTGGCCGAGGAAGTGTGGCAGGCACAGAAAAAGCGCCGCGAAGCCGGTAAAGCCACCGTCCAAGACGTGCTGGACGAGGAAACCCGCATCAACGATGCCCGCATCACCTACACCAGCGCCTATTACGACATGATCCAGCACTCCTACGAGCTGCTGGGCACCATGGGCCGACTGGAAGTGGACGACATCGAACGCGCCCCCGAGCCCGCCCCCAAGCTGGGCACCCCGCTGCCGGCCAACCAATACACCGCGCCGCAAGCGGCCCTGCCCGTCCCGGCGTCGACCATCTCCAGGGAAGCGGCGGCCAAGGTGGAGCCGGTGGTATCCGGTCCGGCCTACATCCCGGTAACCATCACCGCCGACGACGAACTCCCCGACGGTTCCCCCGCCGCCATGCAGGCGCGGCAGGTTCGTACGAATTAATGGTGGTTGGGGGCTTTGAGCCCGGGGCTTACCCCACTCTAGCCATCATGGCCGTGCTTGACACGGCCATCCACGTGTCGGCGGCTAAGACGATGCCAGACGGCCGCGAGTGGATACGCGGGTCAAGCCCGCGCATGACGAAATTTGTGTGTGACAGAAAAGCCCCTGGGCTGACGTCTCACTAGACACGGATGCCGCTCGCGGCATCCGTGTCTAATCGTGTCTATTGGCACATCGTTGAAGGAACCCAATCCTCAAGTAATATTGAACCGCGCCAAGCTTTCGGCCAGATCATCGCCGAACTGCGGTCCCTTGCGGATCAGGGCGGCGCGGGGCGGCAGGCCGGCCAGTTTGGGGTGGCCCCAGGAATACGAGGTCAAGACGGCGAAGGGGATGCCCTGGGTACAGGGCATGGCGGCCAGGGCGCAGCCCAGATCGACGCCGGTCAACACGCCCAGCTCCATGGAGGCAACCACCATGTCGGGCTTGCTGTGGACCACGATTTCCAGTGCCTCGAACGGGTTGCGCACCACCGAGGTGCGGTAGCCGCAAGCGGCCAATTCGCGTTCGATAATGCGGCTCATGGCCTTTTCCGGAACCACCAGCAACACTTCCACATTCTTCTGCTCGATCAGGCCGAAATCGATGGCGGTGATCGTGCGCTTGGCCGGCAGGGCGCGCACCAAGGCGGGCATTTCGGCGTCGGCCACTTCTTCGCCATCGGCCAGGCGCTCAATGCGGTCGATGAAGATTTGGATCTCATCCATCTCGGCGGCGCCGGCGGATTTGAGTTCGCCCACATATTCATCAAGACGATGGGTGACCATCTTGACCAACGGCAGGTTCAGCGCCTGGGCTTGGCTGCGCAGATTGCTGGCGTCGCGCTTCAGGGTGGACAGGCCCTCGTCAGGCGGCACGCTTTTCGAGCGCATGTTACCCAACAGCACCTGCAACGCGCTGGCGGTGTCGTGAAGCTCTTCCAGGAATTCGCTGATGACGCGGCGTTCGTTCTCGTTATCGCCAGTATCCACGCTCGACATCCACGCCCCCTAAGTCATTGCTTGCCCACAGGGATACACCAGTTCCGCGCGAAGCGGAACCGGGCCGTAAATGGGCACGCTAAAATTGATTACGCGCAGGCGGGCATGCACTCGTCCGCCCGGCATCCCTCGGCGGCAAGCATGTCGGCAAGCGTGTAGTTGTCGAGCGCGCCGAAGAACGCCGTCAAACCCTGAGCCAACGCCCGCTTGGCGACGCAGGAGGCCGTCAGCAGGCAATTGTCGTTTTCCAAATCGTCATCGCGCATGCAGCGGGCAAGCGCGAAATCTTCCTCGGTCCGACGAATGAAGGCGCCCAGGCGCACATTCTCTGGCCGGACCAGCAGGCGCACACCGCCATACTTGCCCCGCACCGTTTCCAGATAGCCCGAGCGGCCCAACTGGTGAACCACCTTGGTCAAGTGATTCTTGGAGATGCCGTAGCAATCGGCAATCTCGCTGATGGTGACTAATTCGCCTTGGCGGAGCCCAACGTGGACGAGGACCCGCAACGCATAGTCCGTATGAAGCGTGAGGCGCATTCTTCTGACTTTTGTTGTTATCCCCTACGGGTGTTATCTTCCAATGGTTGCGTACAACAGGTCAAGGCTACAAACGCTCATGGCTCCCATGCGGCTGAAATATACCTAAAAATTGCGACTTTCCATGCGACGCGGGGGACGATACAAGTGATTGATCGGCAAGGCGTGAGCGTGTCCTGCGGAATAAAGCGCAGACCGCAAGCGGGGGGAAATCGCGCGAGGGGGCGCACATCTTGACTGCACGAGCGCTGTTCATCGGCCTGCTCGCCGCTGCCCTTTGGCTGCCGGCGCAGGCGGGGGCCGTCAACCGGGAATTGAGGGTGGCAGACACCCACCCTGCCGACTATCCGACCGTGCAGGCACTGACCCATATGGGCAAATTGTTAGCAGAGCGCTCGCAGGGGCGCATAAACCTTAAGGTGATGCATTCCCGCTTGATGGGGGAAGAGGCCGAGACCATCGACCACACCCGCATCGGCGCATTGGACATGGCGCGGGTCAATGTGGCGCCGCTGAACGATTTGGTGCGGGAAACCATCGTCCCCTCGCTGCCCTTCCTGTTCCGCTCAATCGAACATCTGCACAAATGCCTGGACGGCCCCATCGGCGCCGATTTGGCCAAGGCGTTTGAGCAGCACGGCCTCATCGCTTTGGCCTTTTATGATTCCGGCGCGCGCTCGTTCTACAACGCGCGCCACCCCATCCGCCGGCCCGGTGATTTGAAAGGGCTGCGCATCCGCGTGCAGCAGTCAACCGTGGCCGAGGCCATGGTCACCGTCCTGGGCGCCACGGCGGCGGCGTTGCCCTATGGTCAGGTGAGCGTGGGGCTGAAGGCCGGCCTGATCGACGGTGCCGAGAACAACTGGCCGTCCTACCAAACCGCCCGCCATTTCGAGGCTGCGCAGTTTTATTCCCTGAGCGAACATTCCATGACGCCGGAAGTGCTGATCATGTCCAAGAAGGTGTGGGACGGCCTCGCCCCCGCCGAACAAAACCTGATCCGTGAAGCGGCCCAGGACTCCGTCGGCCATATGCGGACCTTGTGGGCCGCCCGCGAAGCGGCCGCCCGCCAAGCGCTGAGCGGGGCGGGCGTCATCGTCAACCCCGTGGACAAGGCCGCCTTCAGCGACGCCATGCTGCCAATTTACGAACGCTTCACCGCCGAGCCCAAACTCAAGGACCTGTTGCGCCGCATCCAGGCGGTGCCATGAGCCTCACCCTAAGCCGTTGGATCCGCTATATCCCCATCGCCTGGCGCATCCCGCTGGTGGTGGCGCTGAATACCGGCGTGGTGCTGGCGGTGGGCGTGCTGGGTTGGCAATCCGTGGGCGTGGTGCGCGCCGATCTTGACGAATTGCGGGTAGTCCAACAGCGCGGCCGCCAACTGACCGACATCGATGCCCAGGCCAGCCGCCTGCAAAGCCTGATCCGGCAATACCTCAACAGCCCCACCGAGGAGGTGCTGAAGAACATCGTCCGCCGCTCGGACGAGCTGTTCGCAGCCTTGACGGCCACCACCCATGACCAGCGCATGTCGGCGGAAATCGGCCAGATGAATGAGTCGGCCCGCCGCTTCATTGCCGGGTTCCAACACCTTAAGGCCATCAACGCCGATATCGCGCGGATCTATGAAGCCGAGATCGTCAGCACCGCCCGCGAAATGTCGGGCCTGTACGCCATTCTGAATTCCACCGTGCGCAGCCGGCCCAACACCCTGTTGGCCCCCGCCTTGGTCAAATCGCACGAGGACTTCGTCGAGGCGGTCATCGCCATCAACACCTTCTACTTCAGTTCGGGCACGGAACGGGCCGAGGCCGCCCATGCCGCACTGGCACGCATTAGCCAGACCATTCCGGTGCTGGGCGAACTGGCCAACAGCGAGCTTCAGCGCGACGCCCTGAACGTCATCGAATCGCGCACGCTAACCCTGGACGAGGGCGTGGAAAGCCTTACCCACGCCATGGACGACCGCGCCCGCATCCTGACCAACGAGGTGGATTCCAACCAGGCCCTCATGGCCGCCGCCATCGACCGCCTAGTCGCCCAAGGCCATGAGCGCGAGGAAGTCCTGCAGGCCCAATCCCACGATCTGCTGCGGCAAGTGGCCGGTGCGGCCGGCACGCTGGCCCTTGCGCTGGCCCTGGTGGGCGCCATCGGCAGCTGGACCATCGGCCAATCCATCCGCCAGCCGCTGCTGCGCCTGCGCGCAGTGATGGAGGGCGGCGCACGCGGCGATTGGAGCCACGACATCGAAGGCCGCGAGCTGCCCGACGAATTGGCCGCCATGGCCCGCACGGTGGACGTGTTCCGCCTGAACGCCATGGAGAAGATCCGGCTGGAGAAGGAGCGCGCCGAGGCCAATGCCCGCGCGGCGGAGGTCGAGCGCCGCACCCTTCACGACGTGCTGGACCAGATGGAGGCGCATGAATTCGGCACCTCGGCCAAGCCGGTGGTGCCGGTCGCGCCGGGCACCGAGGCGGCTGAGATTGCCGCCGTGTTCAACCGCGTGCTGGCGAAATTCCAGGAAGCCGCCCTGGCCCGCGCCACCGCCATCCGCGAATTGACCCAGGCCAAGGAACAGGCGGAAACGGCCAATCAGGCCAAATCGTCGTTCCTGGCCGCCATGAGCCATGAAATCCGCACGCCCATGAACGGCGTCATCGGCATGCTGGAACTGTTGACCCACACGCCGCTGGACGGCGAACAAACCGAGCTGATCACCACCATCCGCGAATCCGGGCTGGCCCTGCTGGGCATCATCGACGACGTGCTGGACTTTTCGAAGATCGAGGCCGAACGGCTGGAGCTGGAACGGCTGCCGGTGGATTTCGCCCATCTGATCGACAGCGTGGTGCAAACCGTCGCCCCTGCCGCCGCTGCCAAGAATCTGACCATGGCCGCCTTTACCGACCCCGCCATTCCGCCGTTGGTGCTAGGCGATCCGGTGCGGCTGCGCCAAATTCTGTTCAACCTGACCGGCAATGCGGTCAAGTTCACCGAGACAGGCCGCGTCGCCGTCTTCGCCGAGCTGGCGGGCTCCATCATCCGGGTGCGGGTCGCCGATACGGGCATCGGCATCGAACCCGAAGTGCAGGCCCGCCTTTTCCGCCCCTTCACCCAGGCCGAGAACTCGACCACCCGACGCTTTGGCGGCACCGGCCTGGGCCTGTCCATCACCCGGCGTCTGGTGGAACTCATGGGCGGCCGCATCGGCATCACCAGCCAAGCCGGTCAAGGCTCCACGTTCTGGATCGAACTGCCATTGACCGCACTGGACGAAGACGTCCCCTCGCCGGCGGCGGTGGACCTCATGGGCCTGCGGGTGCTGGTGGTGTGTCCCGACGCCCAGGAACGCAGCTTCGTCTCCCGCCATGTGGAACAAGCCGGCGCCGCTGTGGTGCGGGTTCCCGGAATTATGGGCGCGCTGGCGGCCTCCGAACGGGCTTCCAACACACAGGCGCCGTTCGACATGGCCATCCTGGCCGGCGATGCGGTGTTGGCGGACGAGTTGACGCCCCTGGGCAACACTCCGCTGCTGTTCATCGACAGCAATGCCAATGCCAGGGTTCGGGCCGAATTGGAACGCCTGCCTGCCTGCGCCGGCTTCCTGAGCCGACCGCTGCACCCCATGGCGCTGCTGCAGGGCGTGGCAAAGCTGGCGACGCGTAACCCGCTTGCACCCCGCAGCCCCGCAGCCATTTGCTCCCCCTGCGCGCCCCACACGCCTGCACCCGCCGAGGTCACCAGCCTGTCCATCCTGGTGGCCGAGGACCATCCGGTGAACCAGCAGGTCATCCTGCGGCAGCTGCGCATCCTGGGCCATGCCCCCCAAGTCTTCCCCAATGGCGCCCTGGCCTTGGAGGCATGGCAGGACGGCACTTGGGATCTGATCATCACCGACTGCCACATGCCGGTGATGGACGGCTTCCAATTCACCGCCGCCGTGCGCGCCAAAGAGGCGGACGGCGCCCGCATCCCAGTGCTGGCCCTGACCGCCAACGCCCTGTCCGGCGAGTCGGACCGCTGCATTGCCGCCGGGATGGACGGATACCTCTCTAAACCTGTAGAACTGGCACGGCTTCGTGAAGCCCTGGACCGCGTCATGGCGGTTCGCACCCGCGTTTCCTGACGGAATTCTAAATGTCGCAACCGCCTTCCTCGCTGCTGTCCAACCTGCTTCGGCGAGCGCGCAAATTGGCGCGCTATCGGCTGGCGGCGGCGGTGGTGGCACCCATGCTGACGCTGGTGGCGTTCTCGGGCTATGTGGTCCATGAGAAGCTGGAAAGCTATCGCGACAGCGCCGATCTGCTGCTGGCTGCCCAAGTGGCGCGCACCAGCCACGCCCTTGCCCGTGAATTAGAGGACGAACGTGCCCTGGTCGCCCTGTACCTGGGCACCAACCGCGAAAGCTGGCGCAACGAACTGGACGACCAGCGCGCCCTGACCGACGTGCGGGCGGCGGAATTGCGCAGCCAGATGATCCTTCCCAAAGTGGCCTTTCTGTTCGACCGCGCGCGCAGCAATTTCGACCTGGGCACCTTGGAGGGTTTGCGTAGCGAGGTGGACGGTGACGCCCTGCTGCACGATTCACTGGACGGCTATAATGGCCTGATCTCCAATGTGATCGCGTCCTCGGCCAGGCTGGGCGGGCATGATCTCAGCAATCTGATCGCCGCCTACATGGATCTGGGCCACATCAAGGACCGCATCGCACGCGGGCGCTCCATCGGCTCGACCTGGCTGTTACAGGGCCGCCGCGATTCAGAACTCATGCGCATGTTCATGGAAGCCCATGCCGAACAGGAAGCGTTCCTGGCCTCATTTAGGGGCCACGCTTCGGCTCACCAATGGGAATTGTTCGAGCAGATCGTCGGGACCTCCCTTCTGGACGAGGTGGACCGCCTGCACGACCTTGCCATCTCCAGCCGCCTGAATGCCGCCGATTCCGCTGGCTGGCACCACGCCCACACCGCAGTGACCCAGAAGATTACCCGCGCCGAGGAAGTGCTGGCCGCCGAGATGGAGGCGCAAATCCACTCCAACCTGCGCTCAGCCCAGATAACCTTCTATCTGGTGGTGGCGGTGGTGGTAGGGCTGGTGGTGTTCTCGCTGGAAACTTTGCGGCGCAGCGAACGGCGCGCAACCAGGGCCGAGGTACAATCGCGCAAGCTGTTCCGCGCCGTGGAGCAAAGCCCGGTCTCGGTCATGATCACCGATGTGGCCGGCCAGATCGAATACGTCAATCCCGCCTTCAGCCGCATGACCGGCTTCGAGCGCGACGAAGTGCTGGGCGCCAACCCGCGCCTGCTGCGCTCGCCCCTGACGCCGCAGGACATCTATGACAACATGTGGCGCATCATCGGTGCGGGCCACGAATGGCGCGGCGAAATCGTCAACCAGCGCCGCGACGGCACCGTCTATTGGGAGCAGATGACCATCGCCCCGGTGAAAGGCGCCGATGGCAGGGTGTGCAACTACATCGCGGTGAAGGAAGACGTCACCGAGGTGCGCTCGCTACGTCAGGCTCTGGACCGCGAGCACGCCAATATCCGCCGGGTGCTGGAAGCCATCCATGACGGCATCGCGCTGACCGACGATCAGGGCATTTTCCAATATGCCAACCCAGCATTGGTGGCCGAGTTCGGCGCCGTGGACGGCAAGGTGGCGTCCGACATATTTGACACGCCCGAACTGCCGCCGACTGAAAGCGCCACCCGCAGCGAGTGGCGTTCGGAACAGACCGGCCGGACCTATGATCTGACCTCGACCTGGGTGCATAACCCCGATACCAGCCTGTCCCTGCTGCAGGTGTTCCACGACATCACCACGCGCAAGCAGGCCGAAGAGGCCCTGAACAGCGCCCGCGAGGCCGCCGAGTTGGCCAACCGGGCGAAAAGCGAATTCCTGGCCACCATGAGCCACGAATTGCGCACCCCGCTAAACGCCATCATCGGCTTTTCCGAGATCATCGAGCAGCAATTGCTGGGTCCCGTGGGGCAGCCGCAATACACCGACTATGCCCGCGACATCAACGATTCGGGCAAGCACCTGCTGCAGCTGATCAACGACATCCTGGACGTGGCCCGCCTGGAAGTGGGCCGCGTCGCCCTGCGCGAAGACCGGGTGGACCCGGCCCTGGTGGTGCGCGCCTGCCTGAGCATGGTGCGTGAACGGGCAGAGACCGGCGAAGTGACCTTGTTCGCCGAACCCGTCACCGCCGATTTGCCGTTGCTGTGGGCCGACGAACGCCGGCTCAAGCAGATCGTGGTCAACGTGCTGGGCAACGCGGTCAAGTTCACCCCCGCCGGCGGCACGGTCACGGTCGCCGTCCAGGCGGATGCCACCGGGCTGTCCTTCATTGTGACCGATACGGGCATCGGCATCGCGCCTGCCGATTTGCTGAAGGTGATGGCCCCGTTCGGCCAAGCCGATTCCGGCATGGCCCGGCGCTACCAGGGCAGCGGATTGGGCCTGCCATTGTCGCGCAAGCTGATGGAATTGCATAACGGGGAGCTCAGCCTGGACAGCACGTTGGGCGAAGGCACCATGGTGACGCTGCGGTTCCCGGCAGAAAGGCTGAGACAGGCTTAGCCCGCCGCCTCAACCCGGCGCACCCGTCCGGTAGCCGTATCCACCAGCACCGACACCGCGCGGCTATGCTGCGACACCACCACCTGCCCGCCGGTGGAACTGCCGTCGGGACGGAATATAATGGCGCCCTGCTTTGGTCCCGACAGGGCGATGCCGGAGGACAGCTTGCGCCACCGCCCGCCCTCGACCGAGATGCTGCGTAAATCTTCATCCACGACCACGCGGACCGTGCGGGCGCGGCCCACGGCCAAGGCGCGGCCCTCGTTCAGCGCCTCCACCAAATCATCGGCAGCCGAGCGAGCGTGATAGCGCGCCACGGCCTGATCCATATAGGGCGGCAACACCCCGATCATGACGCCGGCCACGGCGGTTAGCGCGAGCAAAACCTGACGCCCGTTATGTCCCATGATTTGTCGCCCTCCCGCTGGGCCCTCCCGCTCGTCGGCGGAGGCCAATTGTCGGGTAAATCGCGTCGTGCCTGCGCGGCGCAAACGATATGGGAGCGACACTATATTGCGCGTGCGCCTACCACGTTTGCGTCCGCATGGCAGACAAAGATTAAGACCACACGGCACCGGTTGTTGAAATGCCGGCCTAGTCGGGAGTAGGGTCGCAAGCTTGAACTGATTGAGGAAAACCAATGCGCCGCGATCTTTCGGCAAAGTACGACCTTCGGGTTCCCCGTTACACCTCGTACCCGACTGCGCCGCATTTCCATCCTGGAATCAGCCCCGAGGATTACGGTTCCTGGCTGGCCGGCATCGACCCCGCCGAAGAATTGTCCCTGTACCTGCACATCGCTTATTGCGCCGAAATGTGCTGGTTTTGCGGCTGCCACACCAAGATCACCAAGCGCTATGCGCCCGTGGCCGCCTATATGGATGCGCTGCTGGGCGAAATCGCGCTGGTTGCCGACAAGTTGCCCACCCGCATGACCGCGCGCCACGTGCATTTCGGCGGCGGTAGTCCCACCATCCTGGCGCCCGAGGATTTCGTCCGCACCGTGGACACCTTGCGTGAGCGCTTCTTCATCAAGCCCGATGCCGAGATCGCGGTGGAACTTGACCCGCGCACCGCCGACGAGGCCTACGTCAAGGCCATGGCCAGCGCCGGCGTCACCCGCGCCTCAATCGGTGTGCAGGATTTCGACCCCAAGGTCCAACAGGCCATCAACCGCATCCAGCCCTATGAGGTCACCGCCAATGTGATCGAGTGGCTGCGCAAGCACGGCGTGCCCGAGATCAATATGGATCTGGTCTACGGCCTGCCCTACCAGACCGTGGACGGTTTGTTGGATACCATCGACAAGGCCCACGGCTTCCGCCCGCGCCGCATCGCTTTGTTCGGCTATGCCCATGTGCCGTGGATGAAGAAGCACATGCGCCTGATCCCCGAAGAATCCCTGCCCGGTACCGACATGCGGTGGGAGCAGTACGAACAGGCCACCGCCAAGCTGGAAGGCCTGGGCTACGTCAAGATCGGCCTGGATCACTTCGCCGCCCCCGACGACCAATTGGCCATCGCCCTGGCGGAAAAGCGGTTGCACCGCAACTTCCAGGGCTATACCACCGACATCGCCGACACGCTGATCGGCTTCGGCGCCTCGGGCATCGGTTCGTTGCCCCAGGGCTATGTGGCCAATATGGGCGAAATCCACCTGTATCAGGAAGCCATCCGCGACGGCAAACTGGCCACCTCGCGCGGTGTCGCCGTCAATGACGACGACCGCCTGCGCCGCGCCATCATCATGAAGCTGATGTGCGATCTGGAAATCGATCTGGACGCCGTCTGCGCCCAATACGGCGCCGACGCGGCCCAGTTCGACGGCGAGTTGGCGGCGTTGGCCCCCATGGAAGACGACGGCCTTGCCATCGTCCGGGGCCGCCGCATCACCGTCACCGACGAAGGCCGCACCCTGGTGCGCGCCGTGGGCGCCGCGTTTGACCGTTATCTGAAGCGGGGCGAACAGCGTCATTCCAAGGCGGTGTGACCGGACGCTAAAAAGGTGTATGGGGAGAGCGGGCGGTAAGCCGGCCTCCCCTGCGGAGAAGAAGACTGTGTCGAGGAAACATCCGATCATCGCCGTCACCGGGTCATCCGGTTCCGGCACCACCACCGTCAAAGAATCCTTCGAGCACATGTTCCGGCGCGAGGGCATCAAGCCCGCCATCGTGGAAGGCGACAGCTTCCATCGGTTCAATCGCGCCGACATGAAGAAGGCCATGGCGGAAGCGGAAAAGACCGGGCAGCGCAC